>DATGKR010000139.1:0-56159 GCA_035294565.1 Acidimicrobiales bacterium
GAGGTAGCGGCCCTCGGCGACCTTGATCGGGTCCACCTCTCCGATGAGGTCGGCTATGGACGTGTCGGGCGTGGCGAGCTTCTCACCGAACCTCTCGCTGCGATGCACCCAGCTGATGGGCGTGTCGTCGCCGTGGTGCTCCACCAGCTCCCGGGCGTAGCGGGAGACTGGATGGTAGGGGTCGTCGAGGATCTCCGAGCCGGCCACGATCGGCAGCCACTCGTCGAGGAGGCCGGTGAGCGAACGGATCATCCGCGTCTTGGCCTGGCCGCGCTCGCCGAGAAAGATGACGTCGTGGCCTGCGAGCAAGGCGTTCTCGAGCTGCGGTAGGACGGTGTCGTCGTAGCCGAGGATGCCCTCGACCAGCGCTTCGCCCGCGGCTATGCGCCGGATGGCGTTGCGGCGAACCTCTTCTTTGACGGGGACGGACTCCCAGCCGCTCTCCTTCAACTGTCCCAGCGTGGCCGGACGCGAGCTCATGCGGCCCAACCTACCCCCCTCCGCGGCCGCAGGAGCTTCGCCGGATCGTCCCTCTTAGCGCAGTATGTCCGCTTGTCTGGACAAAAAAAGCCGTTCACGCTGGAAGGAGTGCGCCTATTTTCGGTAAAAGAGTGTCTGGGGGATCAAACGACCCTTCCAGCATCCCGTTCCCTGAGCCGATACAGAGGTTCCAATGAACTCGGTCGCTGTCCCGGCCTCCGCACCCGCACCCTCGGCTCTCGGTGCTGAGGGCGATCTCGTCCGCCTCGCCGCACGCGGCGACGCAGAGTCGTTCGCCGAGCTGTTCCGCCGCCACGCGCAGCCGGCCTGGCGGCTGGCCCAGGCAGTGGCCGCGGACCGGGACTCGGCTGTCGACGCCTTTCGAAGCGGCTTCGTGCGGGCCCTGGGTGGCCACCGGCTCGCCAGGCGGGAGGGGACTTCCAACTTTCGCACCTCGGCCCTCGCGGCCGTCTACAAGGCCGCCGCTGACAAGGCGGCCAACCGGGCGCCGGCGGCACCTTCGCGGCGGGCCTCGGCGAACGCCGACGTGGCCCTCGCAGACGCCGCCTTCAGGAGCCTTCCCGACCGCTGGCGCGCGGCGGTGTGGCTAGCCGAGGTGGAGAACTTCGACCTGGATCGCATCGCCCCGGTCCTCGGGGTCTCGAACGCCGTCGCATCCCAGCTCGTCGCCCGCGGCCGGCGCGCCCTGGCGGGACGCTTCACCCAGGCGCACCGCGAGGTGCCCGACCTGTTCGGCCCGGTGCTGCGCCCCATCGCGATGACCATGCCTTCCAGCCTGGCCGAGACCACGCGGGCCCACTGGTCGACGGCGGGCAGCGAGAGGGAGCCGATCGTCGCCCCCATCGCCCAGTGGCTGGAGCAGAAAGCCGTCCGCCCGATGACCGTCGCCGTCGGTGCGCTGATCGGTCTGGGGCTGATCGGCCTCGGGGTCGTCCCGCAGGGCTCGGCGATGCGCGCCCAGCTCGGCGCCGACGCCAACCGGGGTCTCGGGGGGGCGGTGCCCGCCCAGACCTGCTTCGGGCTCGCCTGCCCGGGCGGCTCCGGCCTGCCCGGCACCAGCGGGGCGCTCGCCCCGTCCACCGGTTTCGCCGCTCCCACGGGCACAGGTGGGGGAGGCGGGACGCTGACCGGTTCGAGCCTGACCACGGCCAACTCCCCGAACACGGGCTCGCAGCCGGGCGCGCCCACCCCGACCAGCACTTCCGGTAGCGGTCCGTCGGCGCCGAGCGGCGGTGGCGGCAGTGGCTACAACCCGGGATCCGGCTCCGGCCCGACCACCTCCCCGGCGCCCAGCCCGACGCTCAGCACGCCGCTCGCCAACCTGACGGTCACCAGCAGCTCGGCCAGCGTCACGCTGCTGCCCTCCTCGGGCGGCAGCGGCGCCGGCACGGCGACGCTCAGCACGAGCGGCAGCCCGCTGTGCGTGACCAGCGGCCAGACCTCGGTCGGCTGCTCGACCACCACCCCCACCGGGACGTCGAACGACTCGACGTCGAGCTCCTCGACGTTGTCGGGCACGACCAGCACGATCACCAAGACGATCACCAACACGGTCTCCGGCACCGGCCTGTGACGCCGGCCGGGTCCGGCGCCTGAGCCCGAGCCCCGGCAGGCAGCAGCGGCTAGCTTGCGCCGGATGGACCTCGGTGGGACCTGGCGGGCTGCGGAGTCGAACGAGGACAACCGCCGGCGCGCGCCAGAGCCGGGCTTCGACGACTCTTCCTGGGCCGAAGTGCCCGTTCCCGGCCACTGGCGCTCCTCGGAGGCTTTCGCCGCGAGCGACGGGCCCCTCCTCTATCGCAGGCGGTTCTCCACATCGCGCCCCGAGAACGGCGAGAGGGCCTTCTTGGTGTTCGACGGGATCTTCTACCAAGCCGACGTCTGGCTGGACAACGACTACCTCGGTGACACCGAGGGTTACTTCTTCCCCCACGTCTTCGAGGTCGGCGGCGTCCTCTCCCGGGGCGACGAGCACACCGTCGCCGTGGAGGTCGCCTGCCCGCCGCCGGCGGACCGGACCGCCAAGCGGGCGCTCACCGGGGTCTTCCAGCATTGGGACTGCATCGACCCGGACTGGAACCCCGGCGGCCTTTGGCGCGGTGTCCGCATAGAGCGGACCGGTCCGGTGCGCCTGTCGCACCTCAAGGTCACCTGCCGCGAGGCCACGGCGGAGCGGGCCGTGCTGGACGTAGAGGCGGGCCTCGACGCCATCGCCCCGCTCGGCGCCGAGATCTCCACGGAAGTGGCCGCCGAAGACGGGACGGTCGTCGCAGGGCACACCGAGCACCAGGCGCTGTCGGGCGGGGCCAACGTGGTCCGCTGGCGGGTCTTCGTCGAACGCCCCGCCCTGTGGTGGCCGCGCGCCCTCGGGGACCAGCCGCTTCACCGCGTCACGGTGGCCGTGGGCGCAGACGGGGCGCCGAGCGACGCCCGCAGCGTGCTGACCGGCCTCCGGCAGGTCGCGTTGAGCAACTTCGTGGCCACGGTCAACGCCGAAAGGTTGTTCCTCAAAGGCGCCAACCTCGGGCCGGCCCGGCGCGACCTCGCCAACGCCAACGCCGACGACCTCGCCCGCGACGTCGCCCTGGCCGCCGACGCCGGTCTGGACCTGATCCGGGTTCACGGTCACATCAGCCGCCCCGAGCTCTACGAGGCGGCCGACCGCCAGGGCATGCTCGTCTGGCAGGATCTGCCGCTCCAGTGGGGCTACGGCAACGTGCGTCGCCAGGCCGTCGCCCAGGCGCGCCAGGCGGTCAACCTTCTGGCCCACCACCCGTCGATAGCGCTGTGGTGCGCCCACAACGAGCCGGTAGCCATCGACATCGCCCCCGGGCGCGCCCTGGCCCCCCGCACCGTGGCCAGGTTCGTCGCCGGCCAGGCGCTGCCGACGTGGAACAAGACCTTCCTGGACCGCTCGGTGGCACGGGCGCTCGCCAAGGCGGACGGCTCGAGGGCGGTGGTCGCCCACTCGGGGGTGGTGCCCCACCCTGCGTGGGGGACCGACAGCCACTTCTACTTCGGCTGGTACCACGGCGAGGAGAGGGACTTCCCCCGGGTCCTGTCCGGCCTACCCGTGACCGCCCGCTTCGTCAGCGAGTTCGGCGCCCAGGCGGTCCCCGAGACCGCCGATTTCATGCGGCCCGACGAATGGCCCGACCTCGACTGGGAACGGTTGGAGCGCCACCACTGCTTCCAGCGGGGGATCTTCCAGCGCCGGGTGCCCCCCGGGGACTTCCCCGGCTTCGACGAGTGGAGGAACGCCACCCAGGAGTACCAGGCGACGGTCCTGCGATTCCACATCGAGACCCTCCGGCGACTCAAGTACCGACCCACCGGCGGGTTCTGCTTCTTCATGCTGGCCGACGCCCAGCCTGCGGTCACCTGGTCGGTCCTAGACCACCACCGGGTGCCCAAGGTCGCCTACAGGGCGGTGGCCGACGCCTGCGCACCGGTCGTGTTCGTAGCCGACAGGCCCGCCGCGGAGTACCGCCCCGGTGAGCGGGTGGACCTGGCCTTGCACGCCGTCAGCGACCTGCGCTCCCCGCTCGGGGCGGTCACCGCGGAGGTGGCCGCGTCGTGGCCGGGGGGAGGCAGGCGGTGGCGTTTCGCCGGCGACCTGCCGGAGGACAGCTGCGTGAGGGTCGGGAGGTTGTCGTTCGTCGTGCCGGCCGGGACCGGCGAGGGCCTGCTCGAGCTGCGACTAGCCCTGCGCTGGGATGGCGGCGAGGCGCGGAACCGCTACACGAGCCGGGTGGTGAGCTGAAAATTTCCGTCCGACGGGCAGGATTGGCGCCCCCGGCCTGCGAAAATGTGAACGTGGACCGGATCGACGAATGGTTGGAGACCCCGATGTTCGAGCCGGATCCCGACGAGAAGTGGGAGGAGATGGCGACCTCGGCGAGGGCGCCGTTGAGGCTTGCCGCCGGGCTCCGGTTGCGGATGACCGCCAAGGCGGCCAGGCGCGCGGACCACGGGCCGCCCTCGCCCGCTGCGGCCCCTTCGAAACCCGCCGAAAATTCTCTCGGCGTCGACCTTCGCCGGGGGGTCCCGGAGGCGGCAGAGCCGATCGCGACGGCCGGCGGTGGTCTGCGCACCCGGCTGAGCAGAGCCTTGGACCGCTGGGCTGCGGCCGAGGTGGAAGCCGGCGCCAAGCTGGAACGTTTCTTGCTACCGAAACGCTGGCACGACGTCGGCGACGGCGCGGCGCGGGAGAGCGGCTCGCAGCTGCAGCTGCACCACCGGCTCTGAGAAGTGGGAGCACCACCTTGGGCGGCGGGCAGGTGATGGCCCGCTACCTGTCCCCCGAATGGTTCTTCGAGGCCGGCGCCGTCCCCGGCGAGTCGGCCGGCCCCGGCTTGTCCCTGGAGCAGGTGGTGGAGGGAGCGCCCGGCGGCAGGGTCGTCTACCGAGTGGTCGTGGCCGGCGGCGCTCCCCGGATCGTCTGGCCTGTTTGCGACGGCTCCCCCCCCGCCGACCTCCGCCTGACCTGCGACTGGCCGACAGCCGTGGCGATCGCCAAGGGGGAGCTGTCGGTTCAGACGGCGCTGGTGGCCGGTCGCCTGCGGGTAAGCGGGGACATCCGCCGCCTTCCCGCTGACGGAGAGGGCCTCGGCGGCGTGGACCCGGTGCCGGCAGCCGTCAGGCAGGCGACGACCTACGAGAACGACTAGCTTGCAGCACAACGGCACGCCAAAGTGGGAGGTACGGCACGTGATGCTGTCCGAGGTCATCGACGACCAGTTCCTCGCCCGCTACCGGGCCCTGCTCGACGCCGAAGACGAAGCCTTCGACGAGCTCGAGCACGCTTTCGAGGACGGTGACCGAGCGCACTTCGACCGTGATCTCTGCGCCTGGCGCCAAGCGGTGGAACGCAAGCTGAGCTACCTGCACCGGCTCGGCGTGGTCTCCCCGCCGACGATCAGCGCCTGAGCTCCCCCGCCGGGGCCGGCCAGGCCATGACCGGGCCGCGGACGGTGACCAGCACCTCGGCCCCGAGCGGGGGCGGAGCGACACCGGTGACCCGGGCGAGCAGAGGAGCGCCTCCCTGCTCTTGTCGCTCTGGTGCGACCTGCAGCACGGCGTCGTGGCCGAAGTACGACGCGCCTACGACTCGGGCGGGGATGCCCCCGCTGGCTGGAGCGGCGCTCCTGGACCTGAGCTCCAACTGCTCCGGCCTGACGAGCACGACCAGTTCCTGCGGCGGGGCGCCCCAGGCGGACGCCGCGCCGTCGAGGAGCACCAGGCGCCCCAGAGCGGTGTCCACCGCGGCGCCGGCGGGGCGGCCCGGCAGCAGGTTGGCGTCCCCCAAGAAGGTGGCCATCTCCGGGTCGGCGGGCCGCCGGTAGAGGTCCTCAGGCCGGCCCTCGGCGACTATGCGCCCTCCGCGCAGCACGGCTACCCGGTCGGCCAGGGACAACGCCTCGTCCTGGTCGTGGGTGACGAGGATCGTCGTCGTCGGTCCTCTGCGGAGTATGGCCGCCACCTCGTCGCGCAGCGATGCGCGCATCGCCGCGTCGAGCGCCGAGAACGGCTCGTCGAGCAGAACCACCCCTGGCTCGACGGCGAGCGCCCGGGCGAGCGCCACCCGTTGTTGCTGGCCGCCGGAGAGCTGGTGCGGGTAGCGATCCTCGAGGCCGGCGAGGCCGACCAGCTCGAGCAGCTCCGGCACCCTCCGGCGGGCCACCCCCCGCTTCAGGCCGAACGCCACGTTGGCGGCGACCTTCATGTGCGGGAAGAGAGCCGCGTCCTGGGGCACGTAACCCACCTTGCGCTTCTCGGGGGGAAACCACCGGCGTCCGTCGTCGACCACGGTCCCCCCGATGCTGATAACCCCCGAGGCGAGCCGCTCGAAGCCGGCCACCAGCCGCAGCAGCGTGGTCTTGCCGCTGCCCGACGCCCCGAGGACGGCGACGAACCGCCCCCGCTCGACGTCGAGGTCGACGCCGCTCAGCACCTCCTGGGAGCCGTAGCGGTGCCAGGCGTCGACGATCTCCACCGCCGCCGCGCCACCCGGCGGCCCCTCGCCGCGTGTCATCGCGCCACCCTCCTCGAGCCGCGGTCGAACCAGGTGGAGAGGATCAGCGACGGCACCGCGGCGACGGCGACCATCACCACGGCGTAGGGAGCGGCGGCACCGTAGGACGTGTTGGTCTCCTGCGCCCAGAACTCGGTGGCGAGGGTGTGGACGCCGGGGGGCACGAGGAGCAGGGTCGCGGTCAGCTCGGTGACGGCGCTCAGGAACACGAGGGAGAAAGCCGCAGCCAGGCCGGGCGCGACCAGCGGCAGGGTCACCCGGGCGGTCGCCTGCCAGGACCGCGCCCCCAAGGAGCGGGCGACCTCCTCGAGCTCCGGCGGCGCCTGGGCCACCGAGGCACGCAGGCTGACCAGCGCTAGCGGGAAGAACATGAGGGCGTACGCCGCCACGAGCAGCGGCGAGGTCTGGTAGAGGCGCTGGGCGAACCGTTCGGCGAAGAAGACGAGGGCCAGGGCGACCACCAGGCCGGGTAGGGCCTCCACGACGAACGTCGACCTTTCGAGCAGGACGGCGCCGGGGGATCTGAACCTCACGGAGAGAAGGGCGACCGGCAGAGCGGCGGCCGTGGCAACCAGCGCCGCCGCGGCGCTGTAGGTGGCGCTGCTGGCCAGGGCGCTCCAGACAGAGCCGGGGTGGACGGTCGTCGTGTGGCTGGCGACCATCCAGTAGGCGAGCGTGCCGAGCGGCATGCCGACCCCCGCGCCGGCGACGGCGGTCACCGCGGCGAGGGCGGCTGCTCTGGCCCCCGGGGTGAGACCCCGCCTGCGGCGCAGCCCCGGCTCCCGGCCCGACCCCGACAACCGGCCCCGGGTGCTGACCGCCGCCTCGCCGGCGAGGGCGACCATGGCGAGCCCGACGAGCACCAGCGACAGGCCCGAGGCCCCGGCGGGGTCGAAGCCCAGCTGCAGGTCGCTGAAGATGGTGGTCGTGAACGTCTGGAACCGGACTATCTCGAAGGCGCCATACTCCGCGAGCA
Source organism: Acidimicrobiales bacterium (assembly GCA_035294565.1). GTDB lineage: Bacteria > Actinomycetota > Acidimicrobiia > Acidimicrobiales > Palsa-688 > DATGKR01. The sequence continues at coordinate 7,512 of DATGKR010000139.1, forward strand.
GGGCGAGGCAGACGAGCAGGCAACCCCCGGACAGGGCCGGGCGCACCTGGCGGAGCGTCACCCGCAGGAAGGTGGTCAGCGGACCTGCTCCCAGGCTGCGGGCCACCTCCTCCTCGGCGGGGTCGGCCCGCCTCAAGGCGGCGGCGACGGGCAGGTACACCAGCGGGTAGAGGCCCATGGTCATCACGAGCAGGGCACCGCCGAAGCCGTGGACGGCGGGCGAGACGGAGTTCCACGCGTACCCGACGACGAAGTCGGGAATGGCGAGCGGTAAGACCAGGAGCGAGCCCCACAAGGCGGCGCCCGGAAGGTTGGTCCGCTCTACCAGCCAGGCGACCCCCGTGCCGACCACCGCGCACGCCGCGCTGACCCCGGCGGCCAGCTCGACGGTGTTGAGCAGAAGCGTCTCCGACAGGCGCCGGAAGAGGAGGCGGTACACGTCGTGCCAGCCGGCCTGGCTCGCCTCGAGGAGGAGGAACGCCAGGGGCAGCAGCAGGGCGACGGCCACGGCGACGCTCAAGAGGACCAGCAGGCGCGGGGGTCGGCGTCGGCCGGCCCGGTGCGCCGGTGTGGCGAGACGGACGCCGGCGAGGGTCAAATGACCTGCGCTTCCTGCTCGAGCTGCACCGCGAGGGTGCCGTCGCCGAGCTGTGCGACGCCCATTGGGGCGGGCTGCAGGTCGGCGAGGGGGACGAGGCCGGGCGCAGGGGCGACGCCGGGGAGGAGAGGGTATTCGAAGCTGTCGCTGTGGGCGATCAGCTCCTGGCCGGTGGCCGACACGAGGAAGGCGACGAGCTGCTCGGCGGCGGCGAGATGGTGCGACGAGCGCAGCACGCCGGCACCGGACACGTCGAGCACGTAGCCGGGGTCGCCCGGGGCGAAGTAGGCGATCCTCGAGTGCATGGCCCGCGCGCCTATCTCCGCCCGCAAGCGGTACCAGTAGTACTGGTCGACGACGCCGAGCGCCGCTCGACCGTCGTTGACCGCCGCCGTGACGGCCTCGTTGTCCGGTTCGATGTTGGCGGAGGCGTTGGCGTCGACCGCCTTCAGCCAGCTGACGGCCCGGCTCTGGCCCACCGCCCGCGCCACCGACGTGATTACCGGCAGGATGTCGGTGTCGGTTGGGGCGAGGGCCAGCTTGCCCTTCCAGCGGCGCGAGGCGAGGTCGAGGATCGAGCGGGGGAGCTTGGAGGGGGTCAGGCGGTGCGTGTTGTAAACCATCACGCTCACCCGGGCCGACACCCCGACCCAGTCTCCGGCGGGCGAGTCGTATCGGGCGGGGACCCGCCCGAGGATCGAGGCGGGCAGCTTCTCGAGCAGGCCCTTGCCCTCCAGGGACATGAGAGCCGGCGAGTTCTCCGAGTAGAACACGTCCGCCGGGGTGGCGGGGCCCTCCTCCTCGATCTCGGCGGCCAGCTGGTCTTCGTCTCCGTCGTGCTCCTTGACGAGGATGCCTGTGCGCCGCTCGAAGGCGGCTACCAGGGCTTGGGTGGTCTGGGGGTGCTGGCCGTTGTAGAGGGTCAGCGTCACCGGCCCCCCCGAGGCCGTTCGGGCCCCGCACCCGGCCAGCCCGGTCGCGGCGCAGGCGACGGCGGCGCAGACCGTCCAAACCCGCCGGAACCGGGCCCGTCGCATCCCCCCCAGTCTTCCATCTAATAGGTTCACCTTACAAACTATCTTAGGTGTGCCTAAATACAGGGCCCGGGTGTGTTTAGCGCCCGCTCGCCGGACCCGCCTATCTTCGGGGTATGCCCGCTTCCCCCGTCCGCGTCGCTGTCACCGGTGCCGCCGGCCAGATCGGCTACAGCCTCCTCTTCCGCATCGCCAGCGGCGCGATGCTCGGCCCCGATCAGCCGGTGGTGCTGCAGCTCCTCGAGATCACCCCCGCGCTCGGCGCCCTGCGAGGCGTCGTCATGGAGCTGGAGGACTGCGCCTTCGGTCTGCTGGCCGGCGTGGTCGCCACCGACGACGCCGAAGAGGCGTTCGGCGACGCCAACATCGCCCTGCTCGTCGGCGCCCGCCCGCGGACCAAGGGTATGGAGCGAAAGGACCTCTTGGAGGCCAACGGGGCCATCTTCACCGTGCAGGGCAAGGCCCTCTCCGAGGCAGCCGCCCCCGACGTCAGGGTGCTGGTGGTGGGCAACCCAGCCAACACCAACGCCCTGATCGCCATGCACAACGCCCCCCGCATCCCGGCCGAGCGCTTCACGGCGATGACCCGCCTCGACCAGAACCGGGCCAAGGCCCAGCTGGCCGCCCGGACCGGCCGGCCGGTCGCCGAGGTGACCAACATGACCATCTGGGGGAACCACTCCGCCACCCAGTACCCCGACGTCTACCGGGCGCGGATAGGCGGCCGCCCCGCCGCGGAGCTGATCGGCGACGACTCGTGGGTGGAGAAAGAGTTCATCCCCACCGTCCAGCAGCGCGGAGCGGCGATCATCGAAGCCCGCGGCGCTTCGAGCGCAGCCTCGGCAGCGAGCGCGGCGATCGACCACGTGCGCGACTGGATGGGCGGCACCGCCGAGGGCGACTGGGTGTCGATGGCCGTGCCCTCCGACGGCTCCTACGGGGTTCCGGAGGGGCTGATCTCGTCCTTCCCGGTCACCACGTCGGGGGGCGCCTGGCGGATCGTGCAGGGCCTGGATATCGACGATTTCTCCCGGGCGCGCATCGACCGCTCCGTGGCCGAGCTGGCGGAGGAGCGCGACGCGGTGCGGGAGCTCGGCCTCATCGGCTGAGCCGAGGCGGGACCCGCCGGTCCTACAGGCGGTCGACGATCGCCGAGGCGAACTCGGAGGTCTTCACCTCCGTGGCCCCGTCCATCTGGCGGGCGAAGTCGTAGGTGACGATCTTGTCGCCGATGGTCGCCTCCAGCGCCCGGACGATGTCGTCGGCGGCGGCTTGCCAGCCGAGATGCTCGAACATCATCACCCCGGAGAGGAGAACCGAGCCGGGGTTCACCTTGTCCAGGCCCGCGTACTTGGGGGCCGTGCCGTGGGTGGCCTCGAAGATGCCGTGGCCGGTCACGTAGTTGATGTTCGCCCCCGGGGCGATGCCGATGCCGCCCACCTGGGCGGCGAGGGCGTCGGAGAGGTAGTCGCCGTTCAGGTTGGTGGTGGCGATGACGTCGAAGTCGTCGGGGCGGGTGAGCACCTGCTGGAGGGTGATGTCGGCGATGGCGTCCTTCACGAGGATCTTGTCCCCCGGGTTGCCGCCACAGTCGTCCCAGGCGACCGCCACGTCGGAGAACTCCTCGCGCACCAGCTCGTAGCCCCAGGTCCTGAAACCCCCCTCGGTGAACTTCTGGATGTTCCCCTTGTGCACGAGGGTCACCGACTTGCGGCCGTGCGCCAGCGCCCACTTGACGGCGGCCCGCACGAGGCGCTTGGAGCCTGACACCGAAACCGGCTTGATCCCGATGCCGCTGTCAGCGCGGATGTCCCAACCGAACTCGTCGTGGAGGAGCTCGATGAGCCTCTTCGCCTCGGCGGTTCCCTCCTGGACCTCGAGGCCGGCGTAGATGTCCTCGGTGTTCTCCCGGAAGATCACCATGTCGACCAGATCGGGCCGCTTGACGGGCGAGGGGACCCCCTCGAACCAGCGGATCGGCCGCAAGCAGACGTAGAGGTCGAGCAGCTGGCGGAGGGCGACGTTGAGGGACCGGAACCCGCCGCCGACCGGAGTGGTGAGAGGACCTTTGATGCCGATCAGGTAGTCCCGGAAGGTCTCGACGGTCTCCTGGGGCAGCCAGTCACCGGTCTCGTTGAACGCCTTCTCGCCGGCGAGCACCTCCTTCCAGGAGATCTTCTTGCCGTGCTTGGCGGCGGCGGCATCGAGCACCAGCTTGGCCGCCGGCCAGATGTCGACGCCCGTGCCGTCGCCTTCTATGAAGGGGATGATCGGCTCGTCGGGGACGCTGAGGTTTCCGTCCGCCTGCATCGTGATCTTCTCGGCCATGCCCCAACAGTACCGTCGGCGGGCGCCCCGGCAGCCTCGAGCGCCCAGGCCTGACGAGGCTTCGGAGCGGGTCAGGCGCCGGTCGGGGCGTCCAGGCCGAGGTTGGCGTAGATCTGCCTGGTGGCGGTGGAGCGGTTGAGGGTGTAGAAGTGCAGCCCCGGGGCCCCCTGGTCGAGCAGGTCCTGGCAGAGCTCGGTGGCCATCTCGATCCCGGTACGCCGCACCGCTTCGGCACCGCCCGCCGAGCCGGCGGACTCGAGACGGGCGACGTCCTCGGCGGGCACCGCGGCGCCCATCGCAGCCATGCGCGGCACCGACGAGAGGCTGGTGACCGGCATGATCCCGGGCAGCACCGGCTTGTCGAGGCCCCGGGCGTGCAAATCGTCCACCAGGCGCAGGTACTCCTCGGCTCGGAAGAAGAACTGGGTGACGGCGAAGTCGGCCAGTCGCAGCTTCTCCGCCAGGCGGTCCCGGTCGGTGGGCAGGTCCGGGGAGCGGGGGTGGCCCGCGGGGTGGGCGGCCACGCCGATCGAGAACCCGCCGATGGCCCGGGCCAGCTCCACGAGCTCCACGGCGTAGCGTAGCTCCCCCGGTCCGGCGTCGGGGTCGGTCGGCGGGTCGCCGCCGAGGGCCATCAGGTTCTCGACACCGGCGCGGCGCAGCTCGACGAGGATTTCGGCGAGCTCCAGGCGGGTGTGGGCGACGCAGATCAGGTGGGCCATCGGGTTCAGCGTCGTGGTGCGCAGCATGCCCACCACCAGGTCGCAGGTACGCCGGCGCGACGAGCGGCCCCCCCGGTAGGTGACCGACACGAACGACGGGCGCAACGGCTGCAGTTCCATCAGCGTGTCGACCAGCACGGCGCGCTCGGCGTCGTCGCGGGGCGGGAAGAACTCGAAGGAGAACGTCCTGCCCGCCGCCAGCAGGTCGCCTACGAGGGCCATCCCTGGAGGATAAGGCAAGTCGGCTAGCTTCGCCGTGTGACCCTCGGTTCGCCTCGCCTGGGCATCCTCGCATCGGGGACCGGGACGATCCTGGAGGCGATCCTCGACGCCGGCATCGCCGTGGAGGTGGTGCTCGTCGACCGCCCGTGCAAGGCCGCGGTGCTGGCCGAGGAGAGGGGCGTGCCGGCGGAGGTCGTCGAGCGGGAGAGCTTCGGCCCGTCGTTCGACCGCGACGCCTACACCGCCCGGGTGGTCGACGCGCTGCGGCGCCACCGGGTGGACGTGGTCGCCATGGCCGGCTTCGGCACGGTGCTCGGCTCGGCGGTCTTCGACGCCTACGGTGGCCGGGTGCTCAACACCCACCCGGCCCTGCTGCCGGCGTTCAAGGGGTGGCACGCCGTGCGCGACGCCCTCGACGCCGGCGTGAAGGTGACCGGCACGACGGTCCACGTCGCCACCGCCGACGTCGATTCGGGCCCGATCCTCGCCCAAGAAGCGGTGAGGGTCGAGCCGGGCGACACCGTGGAGTCCCTCCACGAGCGGATCAAGAGCGTCGAGCGACGCCTGTACCCCGAGACGATCCGAACCTTTGTCCGCCAACTGCAAGGAGCCGAAGGATGAGAGTCCTGGTGTCGGTGCACGACAAGACGGGCCTGGAGGAGCTCGCCGCCGCGCTGGCGTCGATGGGCCACGAGATCCTCGCCAGCGGGGGAACCGCCGCGGCGCTCGAAGCGGCGGGCGTTGCCCACCGCACGGTCGAGTCGGTCACCGGCGCGCCGGAAATGCTCGGCGGTCGGCTGAAGACCCTCCATCCACGCCTGCATGGTGGCATCCTTGCCGATCTGGACAAAGAGGAGCACCGTCGCGACCTCGAGCGCGAAGGCATAGAGCCGATCGGGATGGTCGTCTGCAACCTCTACCCCTTCCGCTCCGAGCCGTCAATCGAGCTGATCGACGTCGGCGGTCCGACGATGGTCAGGGCGGCTGCCAAGAACTGGGCGCACGTGGCGTCGGTGGTGGACCCCGACGACTACCCGGAGGTGCTCTCCGAGCTCCGCTCCGAGGGGTCGCTCTCCGACGGTCTGCGCCGGAGGCTGGCGGCCAAGGCGTTCGCGCACACCGCCGCTTACGACGCGGCGATCGCCAACTGGTTCGCCGCGTCGTCCGGCGAGCTCCCCGACAGCTTGAACCTGTCGCTGGAGAAGGCGCAGCAGCTCCGCTACGGGGAGAACCCCCACCAGCGCGGAGCCCGCTACCGCACCGCCGGGGAGCCGAGCTGGTGGGACGGCGTCGTGCAACACGGGGGGATGGCCCTCTCCTACCTGAACATCTACGACGCCGACGCAGCGTGGCGCCTCGCCCACCAGCTCGCCGACCTGGGCGAGGTCGCCGCCGCCGTCGTCAAGCACGCCAACCCCTGCGGGGCGGCCGTCGCCGGCGATGCCCTCGCCGCCTACGAGCGGGCCTTCGAATGCGACCCCATGTCGGCGTTCGGCGGGATCGTGGCTCTGACCGCGCCGGTGAGCGCCCGCGTCGCCGAGGCGGTCGTGTCCAACCCCAAGGCCGACGTGCTGATCGCCCCCTCCTACGAGGAGGGCGCCCTGGAGCTTTTCGCCTCGAAACGAAAGAACATGCGGGTGCTCTCGGCACCCCCTCCTGGGTCGGACCGCTGGCACATCCGCCAGATCGGGGGGGGTTGGCTGGTGCAGGACCCGTATGTGCTGGCCTCGGGAAGGGACTCGTGGCGGGTGGTCACCCGGGTCCGACCGACGGAGGAGAACTGGCGGGACCTGGAGCTGGCCTGGAGGGTGTGCGCTTCGGTCAAGTCCAACGCCATCGTCCTCGCCGCCGGGGGCATGGCCGTGGGCATCGGGGGAGGCCAGCAGAACCGGGTGACCCCGGGGGAGATCGCCGCCGCCAGGGCGGCGGGCCGGGCCAAGGGAGGCGCGGCCGCCAGCGACGCCTTCTTCCCCTTCCGCGACGGCCTCGACGCCGTCGCCGCGGCGGGTGTCGCCGCCGTCGTGCAGCCGGGCGGCTCGGTCAACGACGAGCAGGTGATCGCCGCCGCCGACGAGCACGGGCTGGCCATGGTGTTCACCGGCGAGAGGCAGTTCCAGCACTGATGACGGCGACGCTGATGCCCGGCGGTCCGGTGGCCGACGTGGTGCTGGCCGACGTCGCCGAACGGGTGGCGGCGCTCGCCGGCCGAGGCGAGTCGGTCGGCCTGGCGACGGTCCTGGTGGGCGACGACCCGGCGAGCGCCTCGTACGTGGCGAAGAAGCACGAGGCGTGCGAGAGGGTCGGGATGGTGTCGGTCGACGTGCGCATCCCCGCCGACGCCTCCCAGGCCGACCTGCTCGAGGCGGTGGTGCAGCTCAACGCCGACCCGGCGATCGACGGGTTCATCGTCCAGCACCCCGTGCCCGCCGGTTTCGACTTCAACCGGACCATGGCCGCCATCGACCCCGCCAAGGACGCCGACGGCCTGCACCCGACCAACCTCGGCCTCCTGGCCCTCGGGGAGAGGGGCTCGCCCCGGCCTTGCACACCGCTCGGCATACAGGCGATGCTCGCCCACTACGGGATCCCTGTTGCCGGCCGGCGGGTGGTGGTGGTGGGGCGGGGACCGACGCTCGGCCGGCCGTTGTCGATGCTCCTGTCGCTGAAGGAGGAGGGGGCCAACGCGGCGGTGACGGTTGTGCACACCGGCGTCCCCGGCTGGCGGGACCTCACCCGCGAGGCGGACATCGTCGTCGGGGCGGCCGGCTCGCCGAACATGATCACCCCCGACGCCATAAGGCCCGGGGCGGTGGTCATCGGCGGGGGCCTGTCGTGGGAGGGCCGCCGGGTCCTCTCCGACGTGGACGAGTCCTGCGCCGAGGTGGCCGGCTGGATCACCCCCCGGCTGGGTGGGGTGGGGGTGACGACCGTGGCCATGCTGCTGCGCAACACTGTCGCCGCCGCCGAGCGGCGGGCGGCGTCTAGAGGTCTTTGACGATCTCGGCCATCTTCACCCCCGCCTCGGTGGGGTTGGCCACGACGTGCACCCCCGCGGCGGCGAGCGCCTCCATCTTCGCCTGGGCGGTCCCCTTGGAGCCGGAGATGATCGCCCCGGCATGGCCCATCTTCTTCCCTGGCGGAGCGGTGACGCCGGCGATGTAGGCCACGACGGGCTTGCTCACCGACGAGGAGATGAACTCTGCCGCTTTCTCCTCCTCGGAGCCGCCGATCTCGCCGAACATGGCGATCGCCTTCGTGTCGGGGTCCGCCTCGAAGGCGGCGAGGCAGTCGACGAAGTTGGTGCCGGGGACCGGGTCGCCGCCAATCCCGACGCAGGTGGTCACGCCCACCCCCAGCTGCTTCAGCTCGTAGAGGGCCTGGTAGGTGAGCGTGCCGGACCGGCTGACGATGCCGACGGGCCCGCCGGGCAGGGCGATCTCTCCGGCGGTGATGCCGATGTTGCACTTGCCGGGGCTGATCACGCCAGGGCAGTTGGGGCCGAGCAGGCGCGTGCCGGGATGGCGCTCGGCGAGCACGTTGTAGACGCGGGCCTCGTCGTGGGCGGGGATCCCCTCGGTGATGCACACCACGAACGGGATGCCCGCCTCGGCGGCCTCGAGGATCGCCGCAGCGGCGGCGGGCGGCGGCACCGACACGAAGCTGGCGTTGGCCCCGGTCTCGGCCACCGCCTGGGCGACGGTGTCGTACACGGGGATGCCGTCCACGTCCTGACCACCCTTGCCCGGGGTGACGCCAGCCACGACCTTGGTGCCGTAGTCCCGGTTCCGCAGGCCGTGGAAGCGGCCCTGGCCCCCGGTGAGCCCCTGGACGACGACCTTGGTGCCCTCGTCGACGAAGATGCTCATCTCAGGCCCCTTTCGCCATCTCGACGGCGCGGCGCGCCGCGGCGAGCATGGTGGGCGAGGACACGACCATGTCGGACTCGACGGTTTTCAGGATCTTCCTTCCTTCCTCGGCGTTGGTGCCGTCCAGACGGATGACCATCGGCGCTTGGATGTCGACCCGCCGCAGAGCCGTGACGATCCCGTTGGCCACCTCCTCGCCCCTGGTTATCCCGCCGAAGATGTTGATGAAGATGGACCTCACGCTCTGATCGGAGTTGATCACCTCGAGGGCGTTGGCCATCACCTCGGCGTTGGCCCCTCCGCCGATGTCCAAGAAGTTGGCCGGCCTGCCGCCGACCTGGTTGACGACGTCGCAGGTGCTCATCGCCAGCCCGGCGCCGTTGGCGATGATCCCGACGAAGCCGTCGAGGCCCACGTACTGCAGGCCCTTCGACTTGGCGAGCCGCTCCCGTTCGTCGAGCTCGTCGATGTCGCGGAACTCGTCCCACTCGGGGTGGCGGAAGGCGGCGTTGTCGTCGAGGGTGACCTTGGCGTCGAGGGCGTGCACCCGCCCGTCGGGGGTGAGGATGAGCGGGTTGATCTCGACCAGGTCGGCGTCGCCCTCGACGTAGCAGCGGTACAGCTTCTGGAGGATCTCGGCCGCCCCGGCGCGCGCCTCGGGGTCGAGGCCTGCCTCCTCGACGAGGCGGGCGGCGTCTCCGGCGGTGAACTCCTTCGCCGGGTCGACGTGCATCCTGGCGATCGCCTCGGGATCCTCGGCGGCGACGGCCTCGATGTCCACGCCGCCCCTGGCGGAGACCATGGCGAGATGCTTCTTGGCCGCCCTGTCGAGGGTGAAGCTGGCGTAGTACTCCTTGGCGATGTCCGACGCGTGCTCCACCCACAGGCGGCGCACCGTGTGGCCCTTGATGTCCATGCCGAGGATGGCCTCGGCGTGCCGGCGGACCTCCTCGGCGTCGGCGGCTAGCTTGATCCCCCCCGCCTTGCCCCGGCCGCCGACCTGCACCTGCGCCTTGACGACGACCGGGTAGCCCGCCTTCTCCGCCTGGGCGACCGCTTCGTCGACGGTGTCGGCAACGCCGCCGGGCGACACCGGGATGCCGAAGCGGGCGAAGTACTGCTTTCCCTGGTACTCGAAAAGGTCCACTGACAGCCTCCTGGTCTTCCTGCCCGTCTCCTACCCGGCGTGCTGCTGCTCGCGCTCGTCCAGCGCCTGCTCGAGCCAGCCGGTTATCTGACCCAGCGGCGCCCCGGGCCCGAAGATCTCCGCCACGCCGATCTGCTTCAGCCGGGCCACGTCGGCCTCCGGGATGATCCCGCCTCCGATGACCAGCACGTCGCCGGCACCGCGCCGCTCCAGCTCCTCCATCACCTTGGGGAAGAGCGTCATGTGGGCCCCGGAGAGGATCGACACTCCGACGGCGTCGGCGTCCTCCTGGACCGCCGTTTCGGCGATCTGCTCGGGTGTCTGGTGCAGGCCGGTGTAGATGACCTCGAAGCCGGCTTCGCGAAGCGCCCGGGCGAGCACTCTGGCGCCGCGGTCGTGGCCGTCGAGCCCCGGCTTGGCCACGACTACCCGGTAACGGCGCCTCATCGGGCCACGATGATCGCAGGTCGGCCTGCACGCGGGCCAACCGAGGGGTCGCCGCCGGTCACCGGACGGCCGGAGCTATCGGAAAATAGTCCTTTCGGGGTATGCCCCCTTCCGCCATCGGATGGCACGATTCCCGCCGGAACGTTTCTGCAGACATCAGGGGCGTGGGGGGTTCGAGGCATGCAGGTCGCTCGCGCGAAGAGCCGTCGCCGTTGGGGTTCCCACGACCTGTGGCGCGTCGCCGCCCACGCGGGGGACGAGGCGGTGCTCGGCGTGGACAGAGGCGGGCGGGTCGTCGAATGCAACCAGGCGGCCCGGCGCATCTTCGGCTACCCGGACGACGGGATCGTCGGGGCGAGCTGCAAAGCGCTCTTTCGCGACTGGCGGCAGGTGGACGAGCTGCTGGCGAGGGCCGCCGCCGGCGAGGTGGTGGAGAGGGCGGAGCTGGAGGCGGTGCGTGCGGACGGGATGGAGGTACCAGTCAGCGTCACGGTCGCCTCCTTCGGCGAGGGTGCGGGACTGTGCCTGGTCGTGCGGGACCTCACCGAGCGGGTGGCCATCGAAGCGACCCTCTCGGAGAGCTATGCGCTCATGGCCGAGGCGATGCGCATGTCGAAGGTCGGCTCCTGGGTGTGGGACGTGCAGAGCGACGCCCTGCAGATGTCCGACGAGCTGTACCGCCTCTACCAGCTCGACCCGCTCGTCTTCGACGGGCGCATGGGGAGCCGCCTCGCGCTCGCCCACCCCGGCGACCGCCCCGAGGTGGAGCACGCCCTTCGAGAGGCCCTGCGGTCGGGAGTGCTCGAGCTCGAGTACCGCGTGGTCCGGCCCGACGGCAGCGTGGCGTGGGTGCATGAAACGGCGAAGGCGGAGCGTTCGGCCGACGGACGGGTGATCGGGCTGCGGGGCAGCTGTCAGGACATAACCGAGAGGCAGCGGGCGGCGGCCGACATCCGCCGCCAGGCGGCGCTCATGGACCTGCTGCGCCGCATGACAGTGGCCGCCAACGAGTCCTCTGAGCTCGCCGAGGCCCTCCAGCGCTGCACCGCCGACATCCTCCCCCTGGGCTCCTGGCAGCTCGGGCACGCCGTGCTGCTCGGCTCGGACGGCGGAGCCCACCGCCACATCTGGCAGTCCGACGGATCGGACACGGGTGCCGCCTTTCGCGCCGCGGCCGAACGGGACGGCCCGGGCCTGGTGTCGGAGGTGGCGGAGACTGCAGCACCCCTCTGGACCGCCGAGATCGACCCGGAGCGCTCGCCGATCGCCCGTTCGGCCTGGGCGACAGGGCTGTGCAGCTGCTTCTCCTTCCCCGTCGTCGTCGAAGGACGCCTCGTGGCGGCCGTCGAGCTCCTCGGCTCGGAACGGCTCGACCCCGACCGCCAGCTCATCGACACCGTCCTGCACGGCGCGATCCAGCTGGGACGGCTCGTCGAGCGGGAGTGGTCCCGCCACGCCATCGCCCACCAGGCGATGCACGACGCCCTCACCGGCCTGCCGAACCGCAGCCTGTTCCTCGACCGGCTCGGCCACTCCCTGCCGGGGGTCGAACCGGGCGGGCCCGGCCTGGCGGTCATGCTCGTCGACCTCGACGACTTCAAGCTGGTGAACGACAGCCTCGGCCACGACGTCGGGGACCGGCTGCTGGTCGCCGTCGCCCACCGTCTCGAGGAGGTGCTCGCCCCGGGGGACACCGCCGCCCGTCTCGGCGGCGACGAGTTCGCCGTCCTCTGCGAACGCCTCGACGACGAGGAAGCCGTCGGCGAGATCGCCAACCGAATGCTCGAGGCGGTGTCGCGGCCGCTCGACCTGAACGGCGAGAGCACCGTCGTCACCGCCAGCATCGGCGTCGCCATGGCGACCGGGCCGGACTGCCGGCCCGAGGACCTGGTGCGGGATGCAGACGCGGCGATGTACCGCGCCAAGGAGGCTGGCAGGGCACGCTTCCACGTCTTCGACCCCGAACTCCACGAGCGGGCCGGCCGCAAGCTGACGATCGCCAACGAGCTCCGTCGGGCGCTGGCCAACGGCGAGCTTCGCGTCGAGTACCAGCCGCAGTTCCGCCTGGACAACGGCGAGCTGTGCGGCGTGGAAGCCCTCGCCCGCTGGGAGAACCCGCTGCGGGGGCGGCTCTGCCCCGCGGAGTGGATCCCCGTCGCCGAGGACACCGGCCTCATCGTCGCTATCGGCGAGTGGATCCTGACCGAGGCCTGCCGCCAGGCCGCCCGGTGGCTGGCCGCCGAACCGCGCCTGAAGATCTGCGTGAACGTTTCCGCCGTCCAGCTGCGCCGGGCGGAGCTGGTCGACACGGTCACCGCCGCCCTGCGAGAGACCGGGATGGCAGCCCCGAACCTCTGCCTGGAGATAACCGAGTCGGTGCTGATGAGCGACCCGGCCTCCTACCTGGAAGGGCTCCTCGGTCTGAAGCTTCTCGGGGTCTCCTTGGCGGTCGACGACTTCGGCACCGGCTACTCCTCGCTCGCCTACCTGAAACGCCTGCCGGTCGACCTGATCAAGATCGACAAGGCGTTCGTCGACGGCCTCGGCTCTCTCGACGGGCGCGACCGGTCGATAGTCGAGGCGGTCGTGCGAATGGCCCAGGCCCTTGGGATCGAGTCGGTCGCCGAGGGGGTCGAGACCCCGGAACAGGCGAGGGTGCTGTCAGAGGTCGGCTGCCACGCCGCACAGGGCTTCTTGTTCATGGCGCCCCAGCGGGCGGCCGCGGTCAGCCGCCTGGTCGCCGCCGCCGGCCGGGTGTCTTGCTGACGGCCCGGTCCAGCCCCGGCGGGGTGCTAAGCATTGACCGATGGCCGGCCGACACCGCTTCGTCGTGGACCCGGCGACGTCGGGTGTCGTCGTCGAGGCCCGGTCGAACATGGGACCGGTCTCCTTCGCCACCAGGGACATCCGTGGGTGGCTCGAGGCGGCGGTGTCGGAAGGGTGGATCGCCCTCGACCCGGCGCCTTCCGCCGAGCTCGAGCTGGACCTGCGGACCCTCCGTTCGGGCAACCCTCTCTATGACGCCGAGCTGGCGCAGCGCCTCGACGTGCGCCGCCATCCCGAGGCTCGCATCAGCTTGGAGGCGGCGCGGCGGCTCGACGGCCGATACCGGGTGGCCGGTTCGGTGAGCCTCCACGGCGAGACCCGCACCCTGGAGGGGTCGGTCTCCGCCGAGGGCGATGCCGGAGGCGGCTGGCGGGTGACCGGCGAGCAGGTCTTCGACATCCGCGACTTCGGGATCTCGGCTCCGTCGGTGCTGATGCTGAGGATCTTCCCCGACGTCAAGGTCCATCTGGTCCTGCAGCTGGCGGCGGAGGACTGAGGCGCCTTGGAGCTGCTGCTGGCGTTCGCCATCGGCTGGGCGGTCGGCGCCAAAGGCGGCGAGCAGGGCTTCCGCGAGGTGGTCGAAGCCGCGCGGGAGCTGCGCCGATCGGAGGAGTTCGCCGCCCTCGTCGACGCCTTCCGTCGCCATCTCGCCGGCACCTTGAAGGCCCTAGCCGAGGCCCTCGGGGACTCGTCGAGGCCGCTCACCCCCGAGGCCGTCCTGGAGCGCCTCGCCGGGCGGGGAGGCGACGGCGCAAGCCCCTCGTCCTGACGGCTCGGCCCTCCAGTCCTCTCGGCTCACACGCCCTCGTGGAGACGGTTCACATCCCTCTCGCCCTGATGTAACGGGCGAGGTCGGGAAGGGAGCGCACGGCCACCCAGGCGACGCCGACGATCACCGTGAAACGCACGACCCGGTACACGTCAAGCCCTCTTCAGGGGGGCGAGCGACAGCGCCAGGTGCTTCTCGCCCACCGACGGGAAACGCACCCGCGCCTCGGCCCGCTCCCCCTCACCGCAAACCTCGAGCACCACGCCCTCCCCCCATTTGGCGTGCACGACCGACTCCCCCGCCCGCAACCCCAACTGTTCCGCCCCGGAGCCGTGCACCGGCCCCCTCCTCGCCTGACGCAGCGACGCCTCGACGATGCGCTCCCTGGCCGACAGGTCCGAGCGGCGCGACCGGACGGACGCCCCACCTACCGGCGCGGTCAGCGCCTCTGGTATCTCGTCGAGGAAACGGCTCGGCAGGTTGTACTGGGTCTGGCCCCAGAGCTGCCTGCACCAGGCGCTCGAAAGGTACAGCCTCTCCCGCGCCCTGGTGATGCCCACGTAGGCGAGGCGCCGCTCCTCCTCCATCTCGTGCGGCTCGCCGAGGGAGCGCGAGTGGGGGAACACGCCTTCCTCCATCCCGACGATGAACACGACGGGGAACTCGAGGCCTTTCGCCGTGTGCAAGGTCATGAGGGTCACCTTCGACTCGTCGTCCTCGAGCTCGTCGGCGTCGGCCACCAGGCTGACCTCCTCCAGGAACTGCTCCAGCGTCTCGGCCTGGCGGGCGGCGCCGAGCAGCTCCTCGACGTTCTCGATCCTCCCCACCGACTCAAGGGAGCCTTCCGCTGCCAGCTCATCGAGGTAGCGGGTGGCGTGGATCACCCGCTCCAGCAGCTCCCCCGGCCCGCTTTCCTCCCGGAGGGCTCTCAGCTCTGCGAGCAGGGCGCTGAGGGAGCCCAGACCGGCCAGCGCCTTGCCGGTCACCCCGGCGGCGGCGGCATGCTCGACGGCCGCGCCGAAGCTGGTGCCGTGCTGCTTCGCCCAGCGGTCGAGACGTTCAACCGTGGTGGGCCCCACGCCCCGCTTGGGCACGTTGGCGATCCGCTTGAGGGCGACCTCGTCCTCGGGGTTGGCGATCGCCTGGAGGTAGGCGAGCATGTCCTTCACCTCCCGCCTCTCGTAGAAGCGGGTGCCGCCCACCACCTGGTAGGGGATGTCGAGACGGACCAGCGCCTCTTCCACCGCGCGGCTCTGGGCGTTGGTCCGGTAGAAGACGGCGACGTCGCCGAAGCGGTGCCCGCGGCGCCGCAACGCGGAGACCTCGGCGGCCACCCAGGCCGCCTCGTCGTGCTCGTCCTCGGCGTGGTAGCGCACGATCGGCTCGCCGCCCGCCTTGTCGGTCCAAAGTTCCTTCGGTTTGCGTAAAGCGTTGTTGGATATGACCGCGTTGGCGGCGTCGAGGACCACCTGGGTGGAGCGGTAGTTCTGGTCGAGCACGACGACAGCGGCGTCGGGGAACGCCTCCTCGAACTGCAAAATGTTGCGGATGTCGGCTCCCCGCCACCCGTAGACCGACTGGTCGCTGTCACCGACGACGGTCACCTGGCGATGCCCTCCGGCGAGGAGCAGGACCAGCGTGTTCTGCGCCCGGTTGGTGTCCTGGTACTCGTCTACCAGCACGTGGCGAAAACGCCGGCGGTAGTGCTCGAGGACATCGGGGCACGCCTGCAGCAGGTTGACGGTGACCAGCAGGAGGTCGTCGAAGTCCATGGCGTTGGCCGCGACGAGCCGGGACTGGTACTCGCGGTAGACCTCCCCGGCGCGCCGCTCGACGACGGTGCGGGCCTGGCGGGCGAACGTCTCGAAGTCGACCAGCTCGTTCTTGGCCGCCGAGATGTAGCCGTGGAGGACCCGCGGCGGGAACTTCTTGGCGTCGAGCCCCAGGTCGCGGACCACGTAGCCCACCAGCCTCGTCGCGTCCGCCTGGTCGTAGATGCTGAAGTTCGGCTTGTACCCGAGCGCCGGCGCGTCGCGGCGGAGGATGCGCGCGCACGCCGAGTGGAACGTCGAGACCCACATCCGCTCGGCGACCGGCCCGACGAGGCCGGCGAGGCGGCCTCGCATCTCTCCGGCCGCCTTGTTGGTGAAGGTGATGGCGAGCACCTCGAAAGGTGAAAGCCCCTTCTCGGCGATCAGCCACGCCGCCCGGTGCGTGAGCACCCTCGTCTTGCCGGAGCCGGCGCCGGCGACGACCAGCAGGGGACCCCCGGGATGGGTGACGGCCGCCATCTGCGCCGGGTTGAGGCCGGCGAGCGGGTCGGCTCGAAGGGCGGCGGGCGGCGGCGGGAAGTCCGTCTGCATTGGCCCGACCCACGCTACCGGAGGCCTGGGACCGCGGCGGTGATGGCCGGTAGTCTCGACGCCGACCGAGAGGAGGAGCAGCGATGACCGGAATTTGTGAGGGCCGGGTCGTTGTCGTGACCGGCGCCGGGCGGGGCATCGGGCGCGAGCACGCTCTGGAGTTCGCCCGCCAGGGCGCCAGGGTCGTGGTCAACGACCTGGGGTCCGACGTGGACGGGACGGGCAGCTCGACCGGCCCTGCCGGGCAGGTGGTGGACGAGATCCGGGCCATGGGCGGCGAGGCGATCGCCAACGGGGACGACGTCTCGGACATGGACGGTGCCGCCCGGATGATCCGAGCGGCCCTGGACACCTTCGGTGGCCTCGACACCCTCGTGAACAACGCCGGCATCCTCCGCGACCGCATGCTGGTCAACATGACCGCCGAGGAGTGGGACGCGGTCATCCGTGTCCACCTGCGGGGCACCTTCGCCCCCACCCGGGCGGCGGCCGCCTACTGGCGGGAGCGTTCCAAAGCAGGCGACCCCGTCGACGCCCGGGTGGTCAACACCACCTCCCCGTCGGGCATCTACGGCAACGTCGGCCAGACCAACTACGGGGCGGCCAAGGCGGGCATAGCCGCCTTCACGATCATCGCGGCGATGGAGCTGGAGCGCTACGGGGTGACGGTCAACGCCATCGCCCCTGCCGCCCTGACGCGGATGACGGAGAACCTCGGGATGGGCCGCAGGGCCGCAGAGGCCGCGGAGGGGGCCTGGAACCCGCTCACGCCCGACAACATCGCCCCGATCGTCGTGTGGCTGGGCAGCAGCGAGTCGAGGGGCGTTACCGGTCGAGTGTTCAACGTCAGAGGCGGCCACCTGAGCGTCGCCGAGGGATGGGTGGAGGGGCCGGCGGTGGACAAGGAGGGACGCTGGGATCCCGCCGAGCTCACCGAGGTGGTGCCTGATCTGGTGGCCAAGGCGGCGCCCAACGCCGACATGTCCGGCCGGAGGAGCTAGGGCCGCCTACTCCCACTCGATGGTCCCGGGCGGCTTGGAGGTGATGTCGTAGGCGACCCGGTTGACCCCGGGCACCTCGTTGATGATCCTCGTCGAGAGCCGTTCGAGCACCTCGTAGGGAAGGCGGGCCCAGTCGGCTGTCATGGCGTCGTCGGAGGTGACGGCCCGGATGACGATCGGGTGGGCGAAGGTCCGCTCGTCGCCCATGACCCCGACCGTGTGCACCACGGGCAGGACGGCGAAGCTCTGCCACAGTTGGCGGTACAGCCCGGCGCGGCGGATCTCCTCGGTGACGATGGCGTCGGCCGACTGCAGCAGGGCGACCCGCTCGGCGGTCACGGTGCCTACTATCCGCACGGCCAGCCCCGGCCCGGGGAACGGCTGGCGCCAGACGATCTCCTCGGGCAGGCCGAGCTCCTCGCCCACGGCGCGGACCTCGTCCTTGAAGAGGTTCCGCAGCGGCTCGACCAGCTCGAACTGCATGTCCTCGGGGAGCCCGCCGACGTTGTGGTGGGACTTGATCTTCGCTGCGTCGCGCGTCCCCGACTCGATGATGTCGGGGTAGAGGGTGCCCTGCACGAGGAACCTGGCGTCGCCCAGGTCGGCAGCGGCCTCCTCGAAGACACGGATGAACGTCTCCCCGATGATCTTGCGCTTGCGCTCGGGGTCGATCACGTCGTCGAGGGCCGCTAGGAAGCGGTCCGCCGCTTTCACGTGGACGAGGTCGATGTTGAACTGCTCCCTGAAGGTGGTCTCGACCTGCTCGGCCTCCCCGGCGCGCAGCAGGCCGGTGTCGACGAACACGCAGGTGAGCTGCGGGCCGACAGCCTTGTGCACCAGCGCCGCCGCCACGGCGGAGTCGACCCCTCCGGACAGGCCGCAGATCACCCGCTCCGCGCCGACCTGGGCGCGAACCTCGCGCACCGAGGACTCGATCACCGACGTCATCGTCCACGCCGGACGGCACCCGCACACCTCGTAGAGGAACGCCTTGAGGATCTCCTGGCCCCCGTGGGTGTGGGCCACCTCTGGGTGGAACTGGACGCCGTAGAGGCGCCTGGCAGGGTCCTCCAGGGCGGCTATTGGTGCGTCGGCGGTCACGGCCGTCGCCCGGAAGCCCGGCGGCGCGGCGGTGATGGCGTCGAAGTGGCTCATCCAGACGTCGAAAGCGGGGGGCACCGCAGCGAAGAGCACCGACGGTGCCGGGCCGTCCGAGGTGAGCGAAAGGGGGGTGCGCCCGTACTCGCCGCGCCCGCCCCCGCCGACCGTCCCTCCCAGCTGGCGGGCGAGGAGCTGCGCGCCGTAGCAGATGCCCAACAGTGGCACGCCCAGCTCGTAGACCGCCGGGTCGAGCAAGGGGGCGCCCTCCACGTTCACCGACTTCGGTCCGCCGGAGAGGATCAGCCCGGCGGGGCGCCTCGCGGCGATCTCTGCCGCGGTCACCGTATGAGGGACGATCTCGGAGTAGACGTGCGCCTCGCGCACCCGTCGGGCTATCAGCTGGGCGTACTGGGCCCCGAAGTCGACGACGAGTACGGTCTGCTGCGTCTCGCCGATCAGTGGCCCATCCCTATGCCCTGCGCGCGCTGCAGGCTCTTGCCCTCCGTCTGCAGCGCCGGGGCGACCATCACCTCGGCCTTCTGGAACTCCTTGACCGATTCGTAGCCGCATGTCGCCATCGAGGTGCGGAGCGCTCCGAAGAGGTTCAGCCGACCGTCGTTCTCGTGGGCGGGGCCGACGAGGATCTCCCTCAGCGTGCCGCGCGTGGCGGTCCTGACCCTGGCGCCGCGGGGAAGAGTCGGGTGGAAGGTGGCCATCCCCCAGTGGTAGCCCCGGCCGGGCGCCTCCACGGCGGCGGCCAGGGGGCTGCCTATCATCACCGCGTCCGCCCCGCAGACGATGGCTTTGGCGATGTCCCCGCCGGTGGCCATTCCCCCGTCGGCGATGACCTGGACGTAGACGCCTGTCTCGTCGAGGTGTTGGGCTCTCGCCGCCCGGGCGTCGGCGATGGCAGTCGCCTGGGGAACGCCGATGCCGAGCACCCCCCGGGTGGTGCACGCGTGGCCGGGGCCGACACCGACCAGGATCCCCACCGCCCCGGTTCGCATCAGGTGCAGTGCCGCCTGGTAGGAGGCGCACCCGCCGACTATGACGGGGATCTCGAACTCCCGGATGAAGCGTTTCAGGTTGAGCGGCTCGACGGTCTTGGAAACGTGCTCGGCCGACACGACGGTTCCCTGGATGACGAAGAGGTCCAGTTCGGCGTCGAGGAGGCACTGGGCGAACTGCTCGGTGCGCTGGGGGGTGAGCGACGCGCACGACACGACGCCCTCCTCCTTGATCTCGCGTATCCGCCTGGTGACGAGCTCCGGTTTGATCGGCTCCATGTAGATCTGCTGCATGCGGGCCGTCGCCTTGTCGGCCTCGAGACCGGCGATCTCCTCCAGGAGGGGCTCGGGATCCTCGTAGCGGGTCCACACCCCTTCGAGGTTCAGCACGCCGACCCCGCCGAGCCGGCCGATCTCCACGGCCGTGGCCGGGCTTACCACCCCGTCCATAGCGGCGGCCATGAGGGGGAGCTCGAAACGGAAAGCGTCTATCTCCCAGGAGATGTCCACGTCCTCGGGGTCGCGGGTCCGTCTGCTGGGAACGATGGCGATGTCGTCGAACCCGTACGCCCTTCGCCCGCTCTTGCCACGCCCGATCTCGACTTCGGCCACTGTCAACCCTTCACTCGCTGGCGGTCTGTGCTGTGCCGTCCGAGCCTAGCGGTCCGGTCTGCGAACACCGCGCACATCGAGCCCCGGGCTGGCGCTCAGCCGTGCACGCCCGTGGCGGCGGTGATCAGCAGGGCGACGCCGAAGACGGCCACGCTGGCGATGCACCACATGCGGGCGAGCTGGCTCGCCTTGAGCGAGCCGAGGCGGTCACCCGCCTGCTCGCGGCGGCTGGCTATGAGTGAGTACGCCAAAGCTGCCACACCGGTGGGCAGGAACAGGAACAGGCACACCAGCGACTGCCAGAAGTAGGTTCGCGGCTCGGCTTGGCTCGGCGCGGCGAGCAAGCGGTCCCACCAGGTCCCGCTCGGGCGGGCCCACCCGGTGGGCACCCGGCCTGTCCACCCGGGGGGCGGCGCCGGACGGCTCGGGACGGCCTGCGGGGGCGGGGCGTCGCGCGGCTCGGGCGGCGGCGACCAGCGCCCGTTGCCGGCCGGCCGCCACTGCGCCGGCGGCGGCGGCCACGGTCCGTGAGCCTGCCACCCGCCCGTGTCCGGCGGCGGGGACGCCTGCCAGCCGGGAGAGTCCGCGGGGCGGGGGTTGGGCCCGGTCGGCTGCCGCGCGCCGGGGGCGCCGGATCCGGGCGCCCCACCACGCGCTGCGGGGGACGCGCCCGGAGGGACAGGGGCCCAGGGGGGCGGCGGAGCAGGTGGCGATCCGGCAGTGCCGGCCGGCGGGATCGGGGAGGGTGTCGGTGCGGGCCCGGGATGCGGTGTCGCGCTGGGCCGCTGCGGCACCGGCGGGAACTGCTGCGCAGCGGGAACCGGACGCGCCCGCGGCGGCGCCTTGGGGAGAGGCTCGGCGACTATGCCGGCGGCACGCTGCGCTCCCTCGCCGCGATTCGTCGGCGCACGGACGGGCGGCGGTTCGGGCGCCTGCACCCGGGGTCGCGCCAAGCTGCCCCCGCATCGCGCACAGCTCGTTGCGCCGCTCACGGCGACGGTGCCGCACCTCGGGCAGAACATCTCTTTCAGGGTACTGGCTGCCCGGTCCATCCGACGGTCAACTCCAGCAACTCCACGAGGATTCGAGCCGTGGCCCCCCACACGGTGTCGCCCACCAGCTCGAAAAAGTGCATCGGGCGCTCGGTGCCGTCGGGCAACGTCCAGCACTCGCAGCGGAACACGTCGGGGGCGAGCAGCTCGAGCAGCGGGACGGTGAACGCCCTCTCCACCTCCGCCGGGTTCGGGACGAGCACCGGTCGGCCGGGGAGGGTGCCGACGAAGGGGGTGATCGGTGCCGGGTTCACCACCGTGCGCAGAGGGGTGAGCCGGCCGACGATCTGCACATCGGAGGGCTCGATGCCGACCTCTTCTTGCGCCTCGCGCAGCGCCGCGGCGAGGAGGCTCTCCCCGGGGTCGAGGCGTCCCCCCGGAAAGGCGACCTGGTGGGTGTGGGACCGTAGACGGGACGAGCGGCGGGTCAGGACCACGTGGGCCTGGCCGGCCTCGTCGAAGAGGGCGCAAAGCACGGCTGCAGGGCGTCGGTAGATGCCGGGATCGGCGACGGCGGCCACCTCCCCGGCGGGGCGTTCCGGCGCCGCTCGGCGGGCGGCGAGCGCCGCCGACACGTCAGCGACGGTTATCGCGGGGGGCGCCTCCCAAAGCGGCGGGGAGCAGGGCCTCCACACGGCCGGGCGGGGGATGACCTGAGGCCCGCCTCGCCGGACCGACGAGGTGTTAGACAAGCGGGCTCCACGCCTCCACCGACGGCGGGGCATCCTCGGCGGGTGCCGAAGGCGACGCGGCGGCGAGCTGCTCGAGGAGCTCCCTCATGCCGCCGGTCTTGAGCGTCGACATGACCCGCCCGGGCGTGGACTCTCCCCGCTCCCACTCCATCCAGGCTTCCAGCAGCTTGACGGGATCGGGTGCCGGTCTGTCCATGGCGCCGATTCTACGGCCCGAGCGCTCCAATCGAGCCCGGAACCCCGTCGCCCAACGCGAGAGGCGTGGGCGCAATGCCCACGCCTCTCCTCGCACTCGGTGCCGCGAAGCCTCCTAGAAGCCCATCCCTCCCATGCCTCCTCCGGGTGCACCGGCGGCAGCGGCGGGCTGCTTCTTCTCGGGTTTGTCGGCGACGAGCGTCTCGGTGGTGAGCAGCAGACCGGCGATGGACGCCGCGTTCTGCAGCGCGGAGCGGGTCACCTTGGCCGGGTCGATCACGCCGGCCTTCATCAGGTCGACGAACTCGCCGGTGACAGCGTTGAGGCCGGTGGTGCCGGTTTCGCGCTCGGCCTGTTGGACTATGACGGCGCCCTCCAGCCCGGCGTTGATCGCTATCCACTTGAGCGGCTCCTCCAGGGCCCGCAAGACGATCCGGGCGCCGGTCGCCTCGTCGCCTTGCAGCTTGGAGGCCGCTTCGGATACCGCAGGGCGGGCCCGCAGCAACGCGGTGCCCCCGCCGGCCACGACGCCCTCCTCGATGGCCGCCCGGGTGGCCGACAGAGCGTCCTCGATGCGGTGCTTCTTCTCCTTCAGCTCGATCTCGGTTGCCGCACCCACCTTGACCACGGCCACGCCCCCGGAGAGCTTCGCGAGCCTCTCCTGAAGCTTCTCGCGGTCCCAGTCGGAGTCGGTCTCCTCTATTTCCCGCTTGATCTGCGCGATGCGCCCCTTGACGTCGGCCTCGGAGCCAGCACCCTCGACGATGGTCGTGTTGTCCTTGTCCACGACCACCTTGCGGGCCTTGCCGAGCAGGTCCAGCGTGGTGTTCTCCAGCTTGAGGCCGACCTCCTCGGAGACGACCTGGCCGCCGGTGAGGATGGCCATGTCGCCGAGCATCGCCTTGCGGCGGTCGCCGAAGCCGGGGGCCTTCACCGCAACGGAAGTGAACGTGCCGCGGATCTTGTTGACCACGAGCGTGGCGAGCGCCTCCCCCTCCACGTCCTCGGCTATCACCAGCAGCGGCTTGCCGGTCTGCATGACCCGTTCGAGCACGGGCAGCAGGTCGTGCACGGCGCTGATCTTGGAGTTGACGATTAGGATGTAGGGCTCCTCGAGCACCGCCTCCTGGCGCTCGGGGTCGGTCACGAAGTAGGGCGACAGGAAGCCCTTGTCGAACTGCATGCCCTCGGTGAAGTCGAGCTCCAAGCCGAAGGTGTTCGACTCCTCCACGGTGACCACGCCGTCCTTGCCGACGCGGTCGATGGCGTCGGCCAGGACCTCGCCGATCGACGCGTCCGCAGCGGAAATGGACGCGACCTGGGCGATCTCGCTCTTGTCGTCCACCTCCTTGGACTGCGACCGGATCGACTCGACCGCTGCGGCAACCGCCTTCTCGATGCCCCGCTTCAAAGCGAGCGGGTTGGCACCGGCAGCGACGTTGCGCAGACCCTCCCGGATCAACGCCTGGGCGAGCACCGTCGCGGTGGTCGTGCCGTCACCGGCCACGTCGTTGGTCTTGGTGGCCACCTCTTTGACCAGCTGGGCTCCCATGTTCTCGAAGTGGTCCTCCAGCTCCACCTCGCGGGCAATGGTCACCCCGTCGTTGGTGATCGTCGGGGCACCGAACTTCTTGTCGATCACCACGTTGCGGCCCTTGGGACCGAGGGTCACCCGGACCGTGTCGGCCAGCTTGTTGACGCCGGCCTCGAGGCTCCTGCGGGCCGTCTCGTCGAACTTGAGCTCCTTGGGCACTACTTCTTCACCTTCGCCAGCACGTCGCGGCTGGTGAGGATCAGCAGGTCCTCACCGTCGATGGTGATCTCGGTCCCTCCGTACTTCGAGTACACGACGGTGTCACCGACGGAGATGTCGAGGGGGATCAGCTCCCCGGTGTTGTCCGCCCGGCGGCCCGGGCCGACGGCAAGCACCTCGCCCTGCTGGGGCTTCTCCTTGGCCGTGTCGGGGATCACCAGGCCCGAGGCCGTCTTCTCCTCGGCCTCGCTCGGACGGACGACGATACGATCGTCGAGGGGCTGCAGACTCACACTCATCTCAGTGCGCCTCCATTGGCTGTTAGCACTCTCACCTTGCGAGTGCTAAAGATAGCGGGCCTGGGGCGCTAGTTCAAACCCCTTCGAACGGGAGCGCCAGGTTGGGGTCGGCGGCGACGTCGAGCGGGGTGGGGCCGTCGGTCCGCAGCCGGTACCAGGCGGTGGCACCGACCATCGCCGCGTTGTCGGTGCACATGGCCCGGCTCGGCACGAAGGCGTTCCGGCCGTCCGCCTCGGCCGCCTCCACGATCGCCTGTCGCAGCGCCGAATTGGCCGCCACGCCGCCGCCGATGCAGATCGAGCGGGCCCCGTACTCGGCGGCCGCTGCCCGTGCCTTGTCCACGAGCACGTCGACGACCGCCGCCTGGAAGCTGGCGGCGACGTCCTCCACGGGGGTCGCAGGGTTCTTGCGAACGTAGTAGACGACGCTCGTCTTCAGCCCGCTGAAGGAGAAGTCGTAACCCTCCCCCTTGAGGCCCCGGGGGAAGGCGACCGCCCGGGGATCGCCGGAGGCCGCGAGGCGGTCTATCACCGGCCCCCCCGGATAGCCGAGGCCCAAGAATCGGGCCACCTTGTCGAAGGCTTCCCCTGCGGCGTCGTCGATGGTCTGGCCGAGGAGCCTGTAGCGACCCTCGGCGCTCATGTGGATCAGCATGGTGTGGCCCCCCGACACGAGGAGGACCACCGCCGGCAGGGCCATCTCCGGGTCCTCGAGAAAAGCCGCGTGGAGGTGGCCCTCCATGTGGTTGACCCCGACGAAGGGCAGCCCCCACGCGAGCGAGTAGGCCTTCGCCGCGCTGACGCCGACCAGCAGCGAGCCGATGAGCCCCGGCCCGATCGTCGCCGCCACCGCGTCGAGGTCCTCCCCCTCCACCCCGGCCCGGCGCATCGCTTCCATCACCACAGGCGTCAAGAGGTCAACGTGCGCCCGCCCCGCCACCTCCGGCACGACCCCTCCGAAGGTGGCATGGAGGTCCACCTGGCTGGAAACCACGGAGCTGCGAACGTCACGGCCGTCGACGACGACCGCCGCGGCGGTCTCGTCGCAGGACGTCTCTATCGCAAGGATGGCGGTCACCGCAGCGCCTCGTCCACGGTGGCCCCGACGATCGCCGACTCGATCGCCGCCAGCCTGGCGGCGTGCTCCTCGGTGTCGATGCCCCGCACCCACATGACCAGCGCGTCCTCCCGGGACTCGTAGTACCTCCGGCGGACCCCCTCGGTCTCGAAGCCGAACTTGCGGTACAGGTGCTGCGCCGCGGCGTTGGAGACCCGCACCTCCAGTGTCATGTCGCGCGCCCCTCGGGCGAGGGCGGCCCGGTTGAGGTTCAGCAGCAACCGGCTGCCGATCTGATGGTTCTGCCAGGCGGGGTCTACGGCGATGTTCGTCACGTGCGCCTCTTCTGCGCTGGTCATGAGCCCGGCGTACCCGACTACCGAGCCGTCCAGCCTGGCCACGACGTAGTGGCGGCTGGATCTGATTCCGAGCTCGGTGAGGAACAGCGTCAGCGTCCACGGCCGGGGGTAGACCTTGGATTCGATCCGCAGCACCGAGCGCAGGTGCCGCCGGCGCATGGGGACCAGCTGCACGATGGTCACGGGCGCTGTTCCCAACCGATCCTCACGTCGGGCCCGCGCAAGTAGACCGGGCTCACCTTCTCCGGGGGGAGCTCGGCCCTGCCGGCGGCCACCAGGAGCAGGGCCACAGGCGAGGGATGGTCCATCTCCTCTGGCGCTAGGTCGGCTTCGGGAAGGTAGCGGCGGGCGCCGTCGCCGGTCACGAGCGGGGGTTCGGGCAGCCGGGCGAGCTCTGCGGCGACCTCGGCCGGGTCGGCGACCGCAGGCTCGCCGAGGGCGACCATGCCGTCCGCCCCGGGCCTGTACAGGGCCCAGAACAGCTGCCCCCGGCGGGCGTCGACCACGGCCGCAACCGTCCGCCCCGAAAGACGGTGGGGATGGGCGAGCAGCTCCAGGGAGGTGCACGGCACGACCGGAACGCCGAGCGCCGAGGCGATCGCCTTCGCCGTGGCGACGCCAACCCGCAGACCGGTGAACAGTCCCGGTCCGGCGTCCACGGCGACCCGCCGAACAGCGCCGAGGTCGACACCCGCCAGCCTGGTGGCCGACTGGATCGCCGGAGCGAGCGTTTCCGCGTGGCGCCGCCCCGCCATCAGCCGGATCTCGGCGGCGACGCCGTCGGGGCCGGCAAGGGCCACGCCGACCTGCGCGGTGGACGTGGCGACGCCGAGGGTCCAGTCGCCGGAGCTCATCCCTCGACCGTGACCAGGCGCCCTCCGCCGGTGCCGGCGTGCTCGAGGATCACCTTGTAGCGGGCGGGCGGAAGCGCCGCCGCCGCCCTCTCGCCCCATTCGACGGCCACGACGGCACCGTCGTCGATGAGCTCCCCCAGAGCGAGGTCGACCACCTCCGACAAGCGCTCCAGGCGGTAGACGTCCACGTGCACCAGGGGAAACGCCTTCTGCGTCGGGTAGACGTTGACGAGGGTGAAGGTTGGGCTCGTCACCGGCGCCGTCACCCCAAGAGCAGAGGCGAGGCCCTGCACGAAGGTCGTCTTGCCGGCCCCGAGGTCGCCCTCCAGGAGGACGACCTCGCCGGGGCGCAGCTCGCCGGCGAGCTCCGCGGCGACCTGCCGGGTCGCCGGCGGGTCGGGGCAGAGATGGGCGGCGATCTGAACCGTCACCTGGCCACCGCCGCAGCCTCGTCCAGGAGCTGGCGGGCACGCACGAAGTCGGCGCGCATCTTGGCGAGGACCTCGCCGCCGCCTCGCAGCGCGAAAGCGGGATGAAAGGTTGGGACCAAAGTGGCCCTGCCGTAGGGGTACGCCCTTCCGCGCAGCTGGGTGACGCCCGTCTCGACGCCGAGGAGGGTCTTGGCGGCGAAGTTGCCGACGGTGAGCACGACCGCCGGGCCGATCGCCTCGACCTGAGCAGCCAGGTAGGGCCGGCAGGCGGCGATCTCGTCGGGGAGGGGGTCGCGGTTGTTGGGGGGGCGGCACTTGACGACGTTGGCGATGTACACCTCGCCGCGGGCGAGGCCCGCCTCCTCCCGCAGGAGCCGGTCGAGCAGGCGCCCGGACCTGCCCACAAAGGGCCGGCCCTGCAGGTCCTCGTCGCGGCCGGGGCCCTCCCCCACCACCATGAGGCGGGCGTTGGGATCGCCCTCGCCGAACACAACGGTCGTCCGCCCCTGCGCCAGAGGGCAGAGCGTGCAGGAAAGGGCCAGCCTCTCGATGTCGGCGAGCGCGGGCACGGGCGGCCATGGTACCGCCCGCCGGATTTCGGCGGCCCGAGGGGCTAGCGTTGGCGGTCTGAGCAACATCCAGCCGCCCGACGACCCCTGGTCCTACCCCCCGCCCCCGGCCGGGGGCTACCCCCCGCCGCCGGCCGGTGGCTACCCGGGAGGTGGCTACCCCGGCGGCGGCTACCCCGCCGGCGGCTACGGACCTGCGGGCGGACCCGGATGGGGAGGCCCGCAGCCGGGGTTCTACCTGACCGGCTGGTGGTCGCGGGTAGGGGCGACGATCGTGGACACAGCCATCCTCTTGATCCCCATACTCGTGATCAGTTTCCTCGGAGGCCGCGCCGGGGGGACCATCCTGGCGGTCGTCGTAGAGGCTTCGTACTACACCTACATGCTCTCCCGGCGGGGCCAGACGGTCGGGAACATGGCGGTGGGAACGCGCGTCGTCGACGCCCGGACCGGCGGCCCGATAGGGCCGGGGCGGGCCCTCGGCCGCTGGGCGGCGCAGGTGTTGTTCGGCCTGGGGGTGTTCCTGCTGTTCATCCCGCTGCTGCTCGACTACCTCTGGCCGCTGTGGGACCCGCGCAACCAGACCCTGCACGACAAGATCGCCTCCACCGTCGTCGTTCGGGGCTAGTCGCCGGTCACCTCCGCGACGGCGTGCTCGACGGCCCACGCCGCCATTTCGGCCACGGCCGCCGGGGAAGCCTCAACCGACCCTGTGGCCGCCGCGACGAGCGCGTCCCCGTCGGCGGCCGTGTGCACCGGGTCGAGAGCCCGGGCGAGACCGTCGTGGGCGGCTTCTGCCACCAGGCGGCAGCCGAGCTTGTCGAGCCTGGCGTTGGTCGCCACCACGCCGACGGTGGTCGCCCCGAGCGGGGTGGCGGCGAAGGACGGGATCCTCGGAGCACCGGGGGCCCGGGCATCGCCCAAGGCGTTGACCGCTACCAGCGCGGCGACGAGCAGGCCTCCCGAGGCGATCCCGCCGGACCCGAGCCCGCCGGGGCGGCCCGAGCCGGCGCCGCCCCACTTGGCGAGGGTCGCCCCGCAGCCGGCACCCACCCGGCCCGAGCCCACGGCTGCGGGACCGGCCCGCGCCGACAGGCAGGCGGCGTAACCCTGGTCCGGCCCAGGGCGGACCGCGGGGTCTCCGACACCCAGGTCGTAGACGACCATGCCGACGACGATCGGGACCGGCCCGGCGGGCGTCGGCCAACCCGCTCCCCGCTCCTCGCACCAGCGGACGACACCGTCGCAGGCGGCCAGGCCGAACGCCGAACCGCCGGCCAACACCACGGCGTCCACCCGGTCGACGGTCCGGCGCGGGTCGAGCAACGCCCACTCGCGTGTCCCGGGGGCGCCACCACGCACCTCGCCCGAGGCGACCGTCCCCGCCGGCAGGAGCACCACCGAACAGCCGGTGCGGGCCCGCTCGTCGGTCCAGTGCCCCAGCCTCACACCGGGGACGTCGGCGACGTTCACCGGCGGTAGACGCGTGGCACCCGTCCGCTGATTCCGCAGACCACCTCGTAGGGGATCGTCCCCGTCGCCGCCGCCCAGTCCCACGCCCCGATCGTCTCGGCGCCCTGGCTGCCGATCAGCACCGCCTCGTCGCCGGGCTCGACGTCGGAACCGGTGCCGCAGTCGACGAGGATCTGATCCATCGTCACCGTCCCCGCGATGGGGAGGCGCCGCCCGCGGATGAGAACCTGGCCGCCCGCCGCACCGAGGGACCGGGTCACGCCGTCGGCGTAGCCGAGCGGCACCGTGGCGACAACGGAGTCCTTCTCGAGGCGATAGGTGAGCCCATAGGAGATGCGCTCCCCGGCCGGCACCTGCTTCACGTAGGAGACAGCGGCCTTGAGGGACATGACCGGTCGGAGCGGTGGAGCGGAGCCCTCCCCCAGGGCCGGGAGCAGCCCGTAGAGGGCGATGCCGCAGCGAACCATGTCGAATCGCGCATCTGGATGCCAGATGGCGCCCGCCGAGTTGGCCGTGTGCCGCAGGCGGGGGCGCACCCCGGCGGCGGCGAGGGTGGCGAGGGCCCGGCGGAACCGCTCCGTCTGCTCCGAGGTGAAAGGGTCGCCCACCCGGTCGGACACCGCGAAGTGCGTCCAGAACCCCTCCAGCTCGAGCGCCGGGTCGGAGGCGACGGCGCGGGCCAGCTCCACCGCCCGGTCGGGAGGTGCGCCCACCCGGTGCATCCCGGTGTCCACCTTGACGTGGACCGGAAATGGCGACGGAACGGAGGCGTCCCGGACCGCCTCGCGTAGCACCTCCAGCCCCTCCCTCGTGTAGACAGTCGGTGTCAGCCTTGATGACACCACATGAGGCATCGCCGCCGCCGGCGGCTCGGAGAGGGTCAGGATGGGAGCGTCGAGGCCCGCGGCCCGCAGCTCGAGGCCCTCCTCCACCAGGGCCACGGCCAGCCACTCGGCCCCGGCGCCGAGGGCGGCTCTCGCCACCTCGACGGCGCCGTGGCCGTAGCCGTCGGCTTTGACAACGGCGCACAGAATGGAGGGGGAGACGAGGGAGGCGAGCGTGCGGGTGTTGTCCGCCACGGCGGCAAGATCCACTTCGGCCCACGCCGGGCGGAAACCGCAGCGGGGCGTCAAGCTCCCACCTCCGACAGGTACCGGGACAACAAGACCGGCAGGTCGCCGGCCACGAGCCCCTCCCTGGGGCCCCTCTGCGCCGCCTCGCCATGGGCGTGGGCAGCCAGGGCTGCCGCCTCCAACGCCGGCAGCCCCCGGGCCAGGAAGGCGGCGATCACCCCGGTGAGGACGTCCCCGGTGCCCGCCGTCGCAAGACGCGGGGAGCCGGACGCGGAGACGAGCACCCTGCCTTCGGGTGAGGCGACCACCGTCGTCGAACCCTTCAACAGGAACACCGCACCAGTCTCGCTGGCCGCCGCCCGCACGTCGGCGATGCGGTCCTCCCCCGGCGCCCGGCCGGTGAGGCGACGGTACTCCCCCTCGTGTGGCGTCACCACGATCGGCGCGTTCCGGCCAGCGGCGACCGAACGCAGCGCATCCAGGCCACCTAGTGCGTTGAGGGCGTCGGCGTCGACGACGGCGGGCAGGTCGGTGGCGGCGAGCAGCTGCCCGACGGGCGTGTCCGCCCCGGTCGAGCCGCCCGGGCCTCTCGCCCGGTCGCCGAGCCCCGGTCCCACCGCGAGGGCTTTCACCCGGCGGGCCAGCAGCGACGCCTCGTCGTGCCAGCCTTCCGCCGGCAGGCTCGCCCCCACGTGCTCCCCGGGCGGGAGGCCGCCGCCCGGCGGCGAGCCGGGCACGGCCACCAGGGCATAGCCCGCGCCTGAGCGCATCGCTGCGCCGGCGACCAGCAAAGGCGCGCCGGTCATAGCCTCCGAGCCGCCGACCACCAGCACCGCCGATTGCCACTTGTGGGCCCGGGAGAGACGCCCGGGGAGCATTGAAAGGTCGGCGTCGCCCACCAGCCACGCATCGGCCACCTGCGCGGCCAGGCCCTCGAGGCCGATGCCGGCCAGCTCGACCGCTCCCGCTT
Source organism: Acidimicrobiales bacterium (assembly GCA_035294565.1). Classification (GTDB taxonomy): domain Bacteria; phylum Actinomycetota; class Acidimicrobiia; order Acidimicrobiales; family Palsa-688; genus DATGKR01. Next base: position 38,332 of record DATGKR010000139.1, read on the forward strand.
TGTCCGGACCGTCGCCAAGCAGCAGACCGGGCTTGTACGCGCCGAAAGTGACCGTCGCCGCGGCGGCCATCGACCGGCCGGCGCCCGTCAGGCCCGACAGGCCAGAGGGTATGTCCACGGCCAGCACCGGGGTGCCCCTGGGGTCGGGCGGGTCGTAGGGCCGGCTGAGCCCTGTTCCGTAGGCGGCGTCGATCACCAGGTCCGCCGTCGGCAAGCGGGCCGCCCCTGCCTCCAGCGCGTCGAGGACCCGCACCCGGGCCCCCCAGCGGGACAGCCAGCGGGCGGCGACGCGCCCGTCGGACCCGTTGTTGCCCCGGCCTGCTACCACGACGACCGTGCGCCCGTATGCGCCGCCCATCAGCCGCCTGGCTGCCCGGGCGACAGCGAACCCGGCCCGCTCGACGAGGACCTCCACCGGCTCGGGCGCCGACCGGTCGACCTCCGCCATCTCCTCGGGGGTGAGGATCGGGATCACGGCAGGGCTGCTACGACAGCGCCGGCGACACCCGCCGTGTGGGAGATGCTGACCGACCAGCCGCCCACCCCCAGCGCATCGGCGAGGCGGGCGGCGCGTCCGCCTACCACCAGCCGCGGAGCCCCTCCCGGCGTGCGCACCACGCTCACGTCGGTCCAGTCGATGGCACCTACCCCCACCCCCAGCGCCTTCATCACCGCCTCCTTGGCGGCGAAGCGCCCGGCGAGAGTCGGGGCGGGGTTGCGCAGCGTGCCGGCGTAGCTCAGCTCCTCAGCCGAGAAGAGCCGCCGGGCGAGAGCCGGGCGGCGAGCGAGCACCCGCTCGAAGCGGGTCACGTCCACGAGGTCGAGGCCTAGGCCGAGCACGCTCACCGCCGACGCCAGCGTCGGGCCAGCTCGTACACCGGCTCGGTGAGCAGGTCGACCAGTGGCTCGTCGCCAAGGCGCGACTCGTCGAAGTGAGGTTCGGTCTCGGTGACCGCGTCGGCGAGGGCGTTGTACCGGGTCCGGTAGCCGCTGAGCACAGCCTTGGCAAGTGCGGCCGGCAGCCGGTCCCGCAACCTCACGTGCAGCAGCGTCAAACCGGTCACCTGCTGGCCCTGAGCCTCGGGAACCAGGATGACGGTTCGCCCGTCGCTCGCCCCACAAACCACCGTCACCTCCCTCTCCTCGGCCGCCCGGTGCTTGCTGCCCCGCAGCCGGGGGTCGTCTTCGGTCCTTGAGCGGATCCCCGACGCCACCCCGCCCTTGCCGACCACAGCGGCCGTGGGCGTCGCCGACCAGTCGATCCGGTAGCGGGTGAACCCCAGCACCTCCTCGACCGCGGGGTCGAGCGCCGCAAGGGTGCGCAGCGCCCGGTAGCCGAGCGCCCCCGGCGCCGCCCCGGCGTCGAGGGTCGCCCTGACGAGCGGGACTCCGAAGAGGGCCTCCTCGCTGCGGGAGATGCCCACGGTGACGGTCTTGGCCTGGTGTCGGATGGCGTCCACTGGCCTGGTCAGCTGGTCGATGCCCTCGTTGAGCGCGTCGAGCAGGTCCCCGAGGAGGGCCTCCGGCGTCCCGATCCTGCCCGTTTCGGTCTCGTAAGCCTCGAGGGGCAGATCCCCCGTGGCGTAGCGGAGGAGTGTCACGAGACGGACCGCCGTCGAAGCGTCCAGATTGCCGTCGAGGCGGCCGGCGCGCAGCTCCGCCAAGAAGGGTTCGGCGGCCGCGACGAGGGGTGTGCCGGCGACGGGTGTGCCGGCGAGGGCGGCCTCGGCGGCGGCTCGTACGGCGCGCAGGGTCCTCGCCTGGGCGTCTATGGCGACTGCGGCCTCGTAGCCGAAGAGGTGCCCGGCCATCGCGGCGAGGACGAACGCCAGGCGGGGGTCCGCCGGGGGGACGGTCACCACATGGGCACCGCTGCCGGCGAACCGGGCTTCCTCCCCCGCCGCGGCGATCACGACCGGAAGCGCCTTGTGCGCCCGGTAGATGGACACCTCCTTGGCGGCGTCGTCGGCGTTCGGCCCCGACAAGCCGGCGGCGCAGACCACCACCAGCGGCTCGCAGGACAGGTCGATGTGCTTCTTGTCCTCCGTGGTGTCGGCGGATATCGACCGGTAGCACAGCTCGGAGAGCTTGATGCGGACCTCCCGGGCGGCGAGGTGATCGGGCCCGCTGCCGACAACCGCCCAGTACCGGCGAGGCGGGGCGACAGCCGCTGCAAGAGCGGCGATCTGCGCCCGCTGGGCGAGGACTTCCTCCATCGCCGCAGGCAGCCCCTGCAAAGCCGACAGGACCTCATTCCGCTCCCCCGCGCCCTCGACGCCGGTCGCCTCGGCCAGGGCGGCGGCGAGCAGCCATCCAGCAGCGACCTGGGCGTAAAACGCCTTGGTCGAGGCCACGCTCATCTCCACGTCGCGCCCGTCGGAGGTGTAGAGGACCCCGTGGGACTTGGCGGCGAGGTCGCTGTTGCGGCGGTTCACGATCGCCACCACGTGAGCGCCACGGGCCCTAACCAGATCCACCGTGCGGTTGGTGTCAGTTGTAGTGCCTGACTGGCTGATGGCCACGACCAGAGTGTCCCGCATGTCGTCGGCGAGGCCGAAGCCTGACAGCTCGGTGGCGGGCATGGCGTCGACGTGCAATCCAGGCATCAATTCCCGCGCTGCGGCCGCCACGGCCGCCGCAGCAACAGCGGCGGTCCCCTGGCCGACGACGACGACGCGCGTCACCTCCCCGCCTGCCACTCCCGCCACGAGGCGGGCCGGGAGGGAGTCCTCACCGAGGCGCGAGACAAGGAGGCCGTCGGCCCGGCGGGTTATGCGGCCGCGAAGCGTCTTGTGGAGGGACGAGGGGGCTTCGTTGATCTCCTTGAGCAGGAAGTGCTCGAATCCGCGCCGGTCCACATCCCGGGTGGTGATCTCGGCCACGGCCACGTCCTGCTCGCAGAGCGCGGGGGCGGGCCCGCGATAGCGGCTCCGGCGGATCCCGCCCAGCGTGCCGGCCGCCTCCCGGCTCAAGACGACGATTTCGCCCCCGCCGGAGTCGCCATCCATTCGCACGAAACGGTCGGTCTCCTCGACGAGGCCATATGGTTCGCTGGCCACGACGAAGGCGTCGTCGGCCAGACCCACGTACAGCGCCTGCCCGGATCCGGACAGGGCCAGGTAGAGCTCGTCGGGTGTGGCCGCGGCCGACGCCACGACCGCCACCGAGCCTTCCAGGCGGCCGACCGTTTCGTGAAAAGCGGTGTCAGCGGTCATCCCCGAGGCGAGGCGGTCCGACATCATCGCGGGGATGACCTTGGCGTCGGTGGTGACCTCGCCGGGGAGGCTGAGCAGCTCATCCCGGCGCAACTCCAGGTGGTTGTCGACGTCGCCGTTGAGGACCGCCACCACGTAGGGGGAGGCGTCGCGCCCGAGCTGGTCGGAGTTGACCGGATGGGCGTTGGGTTCGGAGATGACGCCCACGCTCGCCCAACGGGTATGGGCGACCACGACGGCCCTCGCCTCGGGGGCTTCGATCGCGCGGGCGAGAAGACGGTCGGAGGAGATGGCGCGCCGAAGGGACCGGACGTTGTCCCCCAGCTCGCCGATCTCGGCGGCCGCCTTGTACACGAAGCCGAGCGTGTCGCCCTCCCCGGTGAAACGGACCGACCCGGAGGGGAATCCCAGGCCGCCGCGGCGGCTGTCGAGCGCTTCGGCGACGTCGCCGGCGGCGGGGTCGAGGCCGTGACCGGTGACGAGAACGTGTACCCCGGCCGAGTCCCGGCCTCGAACCTCCAGGCGGTCGAGCGAGGAGAGGACGACCTCGAGGGCCCACCAGCCTTCGAGGTTCGTCGGGGGGGCCGGGCGCGAGCCGAGCATGGCCGACACCCGGCGGGCCATGCCGAGCCGGTCGCAGCGCACCGCCCACCAGGCGTCCTTCAGCGAGACGAGCTGGGCGCTCAGCTCCTCGTGGCGGCGAGGGTCGAGGCCGGAAGCACGCACGTCCAGATCCGACTCGAGCCTGGCTATCTCCTTCTCGAAGCGGTCCAGCGACCCTTCCAGGGCATCGACGGCGCCGGGCTCGGCGAGCAGGGCCCGCAGGCCGGGCACACCCCGCAGGACGTTGTTCGCCCTGCGAAGCACTTCCACGGCCTCCCCACCGTCCCCGGGGGCCGAGACCAGGGCGTCCACCTCGGCTAGCAGCGCGGTCAGATCGGGGGTCGCCCGGCCCGACGGCCGAGCAAGCACTGCCACGATTCCGCACATGCCCCGAAAGGGTACCGGCCACCCTGCCACAGCTGGGGCTTTGAGCCGAGGGCCGGCGGGCGGCAGCAGGCGGCAGCAGGCGCCGGCACACGAAACCGGATACGTCACGAAACCGTATTTGTGAACGAAACCCGATTTGTGTGCAGATGCGGTCACTAACTCTGTTCTCGTACATAAATCGGGATTGGTGACATGTCCTAGAAGTGACATTGGCAGGCCCGGAGTCGCCAATCTGCGTCCGGGTGCTGCTGCGACCCGACGACGGCCTCGAAAAGGCCACGACGCCACACGCAGGCCCCACGACGGCATCGAAAAGACCGAAAAGATGGGCCTCGAGCCAGGCGGGACTCGACCCGCCGTGTCTAGCCGCCCAGGGTGGCGCGCACCGCGGCAGCCAGTCGGTCGGCGGCGCCGGCAGCCCGGTCCTCGCGAAGGGCTTCGACCATGACCCTCACGACCTTCTCCGTGCCGCTGGCGCGCAGCACCACCCGGCCGTCGCCGCCGAGCTCGGCTTCGATGGCTGCTACCTCGCTCCACACCGCCTGCGCACCCTCGAGCCCGCCGGGGTCGGAGACCTCCACGTTGCGCTGAGCCTGTGGGAAAGCGTCCATCACCGCGCCGGCTAGCTCGGACAACGGCCGGCCCGCCCGCACAACTAGATCTCCCAGTAAGAGGCCGGTCAGCAGCCCGTCCCCGGTCGTCGCCAGGTCGCGGAAGACGATGTGCCCCGACTGCTCGCCGCCGAGCGCCCAGCCCCGCTGCTCGAGCGCCTCCAGCACGTGACGGTCGCCGACCGGTGTCTCTGCCACCTCGATGCCGGCTCCAGCCATCGCCCGGCGAAAACCGAGGTTCGTCATGACGGTCACCACCACCCCACCGCCGTGAAGCAGTCCGCGGGAGTGCAGGTCGAGGGCGAACAACGCCAGCAGGCGGTCGCCGTCGACCACGTCTCCCGCCGCGTCGACGGCGATGACCCGGTCGGCGTCGCCGTCGAGCGCCAGGCCCATGTCCGCCCCGCACCGGCGGACCGCCCTGGACAAAGCGGAGGTGTCCGTCGACCCGCATCCCGCGTTGATGTTCCTGCCGTCGGGCTGTGAGCCGATAACGGCCCCCACCTCCGCCTCCGCAGCCTCCAGGATCGGCACGGCGGTGCGGACCGACGCCCCGTTCGCACAGTCCACGACGATTTTCAGCCCGCCCAGGCGGCGTCCCTCCAGGCAGGCGACGACCCCCTCGCAGTAACGGTCCAATGCTTCGGGCTCGGCGGAGATCCGGCCGATCGCTTCACCCTCTAGGAGGCCGAGACCGGCCTCGGCGACCGCGCCGGGTGAGGCGCACAAGGCCTCGACGGCCTCCTCCTCGGCTCGCCCCAGCTTGCGGCCCCCCGCCGCGAACAACTTCACCCCGTTGTCGGCATACGGGTTGTGCGAGGCCGACACCACTGCCGCCGGTGCGCCGCGCTCCACGGCGACGGCTGCGACCGCTGGGGTCGGGGCCACGCCCAGGTCCAGCACGTCGAAGCCCGACGCCGCCAGCCCGGCGGAGAGGGCCGCCTGGAGCATCGGCCCCGACCACCGGGTGTCCCGGCCGACGACGAAGGGGGCGCCCGGCTTCCCGAGCACTGCCGCGGCCGCCCGGCCGAGGGCGGTGACCACCTCGGGAGTCAGGTCACGTCCGGCGACCCCGCGGACGCCGTCGGTGCCGAAACGCAGCGGCAAGGCGGCTACCGCTTGGAGTACTGCGGCGCCTTGCGGGCCTTCTTCAGGCCGTACTTCTTCGATTCCTTCTCGCGCGCGTCGCGGGTGAGGAACCCGGCCCGCTTGAGGGTCACGCGCAGGTCCGGCTCGACCTCGGCGAGGGCCCGGGCCACGCCGAGGCGCAAAGCGCCCGCCTGCCCGGAGATCCCGCCGCCGCCGAGGGTGCAGTCAACGTCGTAGACGCCGGCCTTGTCCACCAGGCGGAGAGGCTCGGTGATGAGCATGCGGTGGGTGGCGGAGGGGAAGTACTCGTCGATGGGCCGCTTGTTGACGAGGACGGCCCCGGTGCCGGGGCGCAGGCGGACCCGGGCGACTGCGGCCTTTCGCCGGCCGGTGGTCTGTACGAGCGGCTTGGTCACTCTTCTCCTCAGGATGCGGGGCGGCGCCGCACCTCGACGGGCAGCGGCCGGGGGGTCTGGGCGGAGTGGGGGTGGGTCGGGCCGGCGTAGACCTTGAGCTTGCGGAGCATCGACCGTCCGAGGGGACCCTTGGGGAGCATGCCCCGCACGGCGCGCCGGAAGGTCTCCTCCGGGCTGGTCGCCAGCAACTCGGCGTAGGTGCGGGAGCGAAGCCCCCCGGGATAGCCCGAATGGCGCCAGCGGACCTTCTTCTCCGCCTTGCCGGCTGTCATCACCAGCTTCGAGGCGTTGACGACGATCACGTGGTCCCCGGTGTCGAGGTGCGGGGCGAATATCGGCTTGTGCTTGCCGCGCAGCACCCGGGCGACCTCGGTAGCGAGGCGGCCGAGCACGGCGCCGTCGGCGTCGACCTCGTACCAGACGCGCTGGATGTCCTTCGGCTTGGGGCTGATCGTACGCACTTGTCGACGGTGTCCTCTTCAGGGGAAAAAGGGCGGCCCGGGCGCGACGCACCCGCTCGGCCGGCGTGCAAGCATAGACGCCGGGACGGGCCGCCGGCAATCGCCCCGGGGCCGTCAATTCGGCGCTGCGCCGAGTTGGTGCCGGTGCCGCGAGGAGCTTATTGTTGGCCTCGATATGCAGATCGCCGACCGGCTGCTGGCGACCAACTTCGGGTCACCCAGCGGAGTGACCAAGCAGGACTACTGGACCCGCCAGCTGTGGCACATCAGCTACTACTTCGCCATCCCGATCGGCCTGATCGTCATCATCCTGGCCGTGTGGTCGGTCGTCCGCTACCGCTACCGCCCCGGCAACGACCGGACCCCGGCCCAGTTCCAGTACCACATCCCCCTCGAGGCTCTCTATACCATCGTCCCGCTGATCATCGTCGCCATCGTCTTCGGCTACATGTTCAACGCGGAGAACCACTTCGACGCCGTGTCGCCCCACCCGGCGGTCAAGATCACGGTCGACGGTTTCCAGTGGGGGTGGCGTTTCGTCTACCCCAACGGGCACGCCCAGATCGGCACCGCCAACTACAACAACATCAACGACAACAACGACCTTCCGGTGCTGGTCATACCCGCCAACGAGACCGTCCAGCTGCACCTGGTGTCCCTCGACGTCCAGCACACCTTCTACGTCCCGGCCTTCCTTTTGAACCGGGACCTCATACCCGGCGTCGACAACACCCTCGACGTGAACGTGACCAAGCCCGGCCTCTACCCCGGTCAGTGCAACACGATCTGCGGGGTCTACCACCCCTACATGCGCTTCCTCGTCGACGTGATGCCCCCAGCCGAGTACGCCACCTGGTACAGCCAGCAGCCGCCGTGCTCCATCACCACCGCCGGAGTCCCAGGCGGGCCCAAACCCGCCCGCTGCGCCCAGCTGCCATCCGAACCGGAGAACGCCTGAGCCATGACCCTCCTCGAAGAGCGCCCCTCCTACCCCCGGGAGATACCCGAATTCCCGTTCATGGAGATCGTCCCCGGGCCGCGGCCTCGGGGCTTGCTGAAGTACCTCACCAGCACTGACCACAAGCAGATAGGGCTCAACTACCTCGTCACCTCGTTCATCGCCTTCCTCGTCTCCGGACTGATGGCCGAGCTGATGCGAACCCAGTTGATCGTCCCGAACAACCACTTCGTCACTTCCGACGTGTACAACCAGCTCTTCACCATCCACGGGACGATCATGCTGTTCGTCTTCCTGGGGCCGTTCGCCTTCGCGGGCCTCGGCAACTACCTCGTTCCGTTGATGATCGGCGCCCCGGACATGGCCTTCCCGCGGTTCAACAACCTCTCCTACTGGTTGTACCTCGGCGGGTTCACGATGCTGATGGGCAGCTTCTTGACCAACAACGGGGCGGCGCAAGTCGGCTGGTTCGGCTACGCGCCGCTCGTCGAGATGATCCATTCACCCGGTCCCGGCACGGACATGTGGATCTTCGGGATCGCTTTGACCGGGTTCTCGGGCATCTTCACCGCCGTCAACATCATCACCACCGTGTTCACCCTCCGCGCCCCCGGCATGGTCATGTTCCGCATGCCGATCTTCGTGTGGAACGAGCTGGTGACCATGTTCCTCATCCTTCTCGCGTTCCCGGTGCTGACCTCGGGTTTCGCCCTCATGTGGCTCGACCGCCACGTCGGAACCCACTTCTACACGGCGTCGGGCGGCGGCCAGCCGATCCTGTGGCAGAACCTCTTCTGGTTCTTCGGGCATCCCGAGGTGTACATCCTCATGCTGCCGTTCCTCGGGATCGTGGCCGAGGTCTTCGCCACGATGTCCCGCAAGCCTGTTTTCGGCTACAAGGGGATGATCGCCGCAACACTGGCCATAGCGGGCCTGTCGATGGGGGTCTGGGCGCACCACATGTACACGACCGGGACGGTGCTGCTGCCGTTCTTCGCCGCCATGTCGCTGCTGATCTCAGTACCAACTGGCATCAAGTTCTTCAACTGGATCGGCACGATGTGGCGGGGCACGATCCATCTCACCACGGCCACGCTCTTCTCCCTCGGCTTCATGACCATGTTCCTGATCGGCGGCATCACCGGCGTGTTCCTCGCCCAGCCGGTCATCGACTTCCAGGTGCACAACACCTATTACCTCATCGCCCACTTCCACTACGCCCTGGTCGGAGGATCGGCCTTCGGGGCGTTCGCGGGCATCTACTACTGGTACCCCAAGATGACCGGCAGGCTGCTCAACGAGAAGCTCGGCAAGGCGAGCTTCGCCATCATGATGATCGGCTTCAACCTCACCTTCCTCCCCCAGTTCGACCTGGGCCTCCGCGGGATGCCGCGCCGGATAGCGGTCTACAACGCCGGTATGGGCTGGAACTTCCTGAACCTGCTGTCGAGCATCGGCGCCTATGTGTTCGGCATCGGCGTGTTGATCACGGTCTGGAACCTGTATCGCTCCTACCGCAAGGGGGAGATCGCCGGGGACAACCCCTGGGACGGCCAGACCCTCGAGTGGGCCTGCTCGTCGCCGCCGCCCGACCACAACTTCGAGGCGCTGCCGCCGATCCGCTCCGAGCGACCGGTCTGGGACGCCAACCACCCGGACATGCTCACCAAGGTCGGCCACTGACATGAAGGTCGAGTCGCGCACCACCCTCGGAGCGTTCGTCTTCCTCGCGATCATCGCCGCGCTCTACTGGGCGCTAGTCGAGGTTCACGGACACGCCTTCGAGCGGTCGGGCATCGCCATGCTGGTCTTCTCGTTCGCTGCCTATCTGCTGCTCGGCGCCTACCTCCTCGCCCAGTATTTCCGCCGGCGGCGCATTCCCCGCCCCGAGGACCGCTTCGACGCCACCCCGGAGGACGGTGCCGGGGTGGTCGACTACTTCCCGTCGGCTTCGATCTGGCCCGCAGGCCTGGGCGCCGGTATGTTCACCGCCGCCCTCGGAGGCATCTGGGGCATCTGGTACGCCTACATCGGGGGGATCATCGCCATCGGGGCGATCATCGGGTGGGTGACGGAGTCCGATCGAAGCGAGGACGTGCTCCCCGGCGCCGACCCCGAGGAGATCCTCGCCGGCCACGAGGTTCCCTCCGCCGCCACCCAGCCTCATTTCCACGCCGGCCACGGGGAGCAGCCGGCCGTGACGGGCGGTTCCGAGCACACGTCCTGAACCAGGGTCCCACCGGCGAGATCCGACGAAGCCGGCGCCGCCCGCGAGACGACCGTGCGAGGCGGCCGCCGACGGCGCGGCCCTGGATTAGGGGGCGGTGCGGTGCAGTGTGGGTGCCGGGGTGAATAGGTAGGGGGCTTCGCTCGAAGCTGTCGTCTCTACCGCCAGCTGCAGCTTGCCCATCCTCCCCCCTCCACCGCCCTGACAACCCCTCCGATCCCCCTGGGGGACGGACGCCCAACAGGGGATGCGCCCTCGCCCCCCCAGCACAGCGTGCCTGGAGGGGCGGCTCCCCCCATCCCAGAAGGTCGTCGGGACGGGACAGACAGGCAGGTGGTTGTCGGGCCGGTTCAGTCCTGGGGCTTGGCGGGGACGGTCCCCTCCGTGCGACGTGCGTCCTCCGAGGCCCGAGGGTGGTCCCCGTGGCCGTTGCCTCCTGCGTGCTCAACGGCACCGGCGTGCCCGTCGCCGTGGTCCTCGCCGAGCGTGTGGTAGGCCCCGTCAGCCGTTCGGTAGATGATCCCGCCGAGCGGACGCTGTATGGGATGGGCGTCGGTCCGTTGGAGGGACTTGCACGCCCGGTAGGCGATGGCGAAGCCGACAACCGGCCCAACGATGAGCCCGATCTGGAGGATCTCCACCAGGCGCTCCCACGGGATGTGGGTGTCGTTGGCGATGATGTCCGCCCCCGTCCCGAGGGTGAGGTCGGAGAAGAAGACGATCGCGGCCACCCCGAGAGCCGTGCGGAACGGCTTGTCGCGGGGCCGGTCCAGCAGGTTGTGGGACCCGTAGTCCTTGTAGATCCGCCGGTCTATCGCCGGCCAGGCGAACATGATGGCGAAGATGATCGCCGGGATCAGCAGGCCCGGGAAGAACGGGTTGGGGATCTCCACCCCGAACGACCGGAACTCCCAGTGGGGGAACAGGCGCAGATCACCATCGAGCCAGGCGAGGTACCAGTCTGGCTGAGCGCCGGCCGAAACCGTGTAGGGCGTGTAGGGGCCGTAGAGCCAGATCGGGTTGATCTGCACGAAGCCGCCGAGGAAGAAGGTGACGGCGCCGACGAGCATCATCAGGCCGCCCGACTTGAGCACGAACGTGGGGAAGAACCGGGTCCCCTTGATGTTGGTCTCGGTCTTATCGGGACCGGGGAAGTCGGTGTGCTTCTGGCGCCACAGGATCATCAGATGGGCGGTGAGAAGACCGACGATCAGCAGCGGGAAGATGAACTCGTGGATGACAAACATCCGCTCGAAGAAGACCGTCCCCGGGTAGCGGCCGCCCCACAGCAGGTAGGCCAGCCAGGTGCCGATGTTGAACGGGATGCTCTCGATGATCGAGTAGATGACCCGCAGGCCCGTGCCCGACAGCAGGTCGTCGGGCAGCGAGTAGCCCGTGAACCCCTCCAGCGAGGCGATCTGCCACAGCAGCAGGCCGATGATCCAGTTGATCTCCCGGGGCTTTCTAAAGGCGCCGGTGAAGAAGATGCGCCCCATGTGGAAGAAGATGGCCGCCAGGAAGATGAGCGCCGCCCAGTGGTGGGCCTGGCGCATGATCAGGCCGAACTTCACGTTGAAGGTGATGTTCAGCACCGAGGCGTACGCCTCCGAGACGTGCTGGCCGACGAGCGGCGCGTAAACGTGTCCCGGGGCGCCCGCGTAGACGACGTCCTTCTGGGAGGGGACGTAGAAGAGGGCGAGGTAGATCCCGGTGAAGATCAAGATGATCAGCGAGTCCATGGCGATCTCGCCGACCATGAACGACCAGTGGTCGGGGAAGATCTTGTCCAGGACGCTGACCAGCCACTTGGACGAGCCGAAGCGGTCGTCGACCTCGTCGAGTGCCTTCTTGCCGAGGGTGAAGCGGCGCTGGGCGGCGGCCCGCTCGGCGGTGGTGCTCATCGCGGGCTCACCCCCTCGCCCAGTAGCCCGGCCCGACCGGCTGCTGGTAGTCGCTCTGGGCGACGATGTAGCCGTCGCCGTCGACCGTTATGGGAAGCTGTGGCAGCGACCGCGGCGCCGGGCCGAACACCGGCTTGGCGTCGAGAAGTATGTCGAAGGTGGACTCGTGGCAGGGGCACATCAGCTGGAAGGTCTGCTGGTTGTAGAGGCCGGCCGGGCACCCTGCGTGGGTGCAGATCTTCGAGAAGGCCACGATGCCGCCGCCGCCGTCCATGGGGATGTTCCAGCCCTGGTTGGCGGGCACCACCCGGAAGGGGGCGCTGCCGACGTTGATCAGCAGCGTCGGTGCGAGGGCGTCGTCCATGTGGCCCTCGGGAAGCACGGTGATGATGCTGTTCGGGGGCATGTCATCGGGTCGCACCGGCTCGCCGTCCAAGGTCACCGCCCTGATGCCCTTCCGCCAGGAGGTGTAGGCGAGGTTGTCTTTGGGCCGGGGCCCCAGCGAGGCGAGCGGGAACAGCGTGGCGATGCCGAACACCCCCCCGACCGCTCCCAGGGTCTTGAGTATGAACGGCCTGCGCGCCATCGCGTCGGTGCCCCGGCTGAGTGACTCGGCGACGGCCACGCGCTCCTCTTCGGGGCTCACGGAGTGGTGGCCGCGGCTGGCCGTGACCTGATGGCCGGGCATCAGGTCGCGGGCCCAGAGGATGAAGCCGACGCCGAGACCGAGGAAGGCCAGGCCCCAGCAGACGCCCGCCAGCTGGGTGTTGGCCCCGTCGACGTAGACGGCGGCGAGTCCCATGGAGGCGAGGAGCGTCAAGATGAAGCAGGCGCCTATCTTGCGTTCGGCGCGCCTGGCGCCCTTGGGGTCGTCCTGGTAGCGCCAGTGACCGTCGTCCTGGTCGACGGGCACGTCGTCGGGCCACGGCTCGCCCGGGTCTATCCCGAAGTGGCGGGGGTTCCGTCCCGCTGGGACCCGGCGCTGGCCTTCGCCACCTGTCTCCGCCGGGCCGTGGCCGACCTGGCCAGGCTCGGTCCAGTCGCGTGTTGTGCTCATCGTCTGGCTCCAGTCAAACGCAGGGCCAACCACAGCACCACGAAACCCACCAGGACGCCGAAGAACCCTTCGGCCACCGGGCCGAAGTAGGAAATCCCGAAACCGCCCGGCGAGTCGGGGTGGTTCAGGTAGTGGACGTACTGCGCTATCGCCGACAGCTGCTGGTTGGAGAGCTCTTTGGGACCGAAGATCGGCATCGGCTTGGGCCCGACCCGCGGGGCTTCTGCCGCAATCCGCAGGCTGGCGTTGCGCAGCGTGGGGATCACATCACCCTTCGACAGCATGCCGCCCGAGCCGGCCGCCTGGTGGCACTCGGCACAGTTGACCTGGTAGAGCTGCTCACCTTCGGAGAGGGTCACGCAGTCAGGGTTGGTGTTGGTCGCCGCCGAGGTGCTCGTCTCGTCCTTGCAGAGCGGCAGGACGGTCGGGATCGTCGGGCCGAACTTGTACGTGCCGGTGATAACCGGGAGGGCGTTCACGTAGGCGACGAGGTCGCGTATCTCCTGCTTGGTGAACAACGGGCGGTTCAGCAGTGGCTGGTTGTCGGGGGAGTTGAGAGGCATGCGACCGGTGCTCAAATAGAAGTCCGCGGCTGCGGCCCCGACGCTGATCAGCGATGGCGCCCCCTGGACCACCCCGCCGCGCCCCTCGTAGCCGTGGCAGCTCTCGCAATGCTCGTCGTAGAGGACCTGGCCGTTGGCGATGTCCTGGGGGTTGGTGCTCACCAGCGCTTGCTGGGCGCGTGCCGGGCTGCTGGTCAGGGCCAGGACCGAGAAGACAACCGCTGCGGCCACGAGGAGGGCGGCGGGCCCGGCGACGAGGCGCCGCTTCCTCGCGGCACTCCGGCGCTCGCTGTTCGAGGGAAGGGCGGCGTCGGTCATTTGAGGACGAAGATGACGAGGAACAGTGCGATCCACACCACGTCGACGAAGTGCCAGTAGTAGGAGAGCATCTCTATCGCCGGCATCGTCCGGTGGCCGAAGCGGGGCGTGGTCAGCACCCGGACGGACACGATGACCATGCCTATCAGGCCGCCCGCTACGTGGAGGAAGTGGAACCCGGTGAGCGTGTAGAAGGCCGAGCTGTACCCGTCCCTCGAGATGGCGAACGGTCGGCCGAGGTAGTCGGAGATCTGCATGCCCTCGAAGAGCGCGCCGAGGGCGAACGTCAGGGCAGTCCAGCCGATGAAGCCCCATTTAGAGCCGCGCGCTGCCCGGTACACCCCGTACTGCATGGTGAACGATGAGAGCACGAGCAGGATGGTCGCTACGAGGACCGGCGGCACGTCGAGCGTGTCGCCTTTCGGCGGCCAGGGGTGGGTCGCCGCCCGCAGGCTGAAGTAGGCGGCGAAAAGCCCGGAGAAGAACATGAGCTCCGACGCCAGCCAGGTGATCACCCCGACCTGCAGCAGCTTGGGCCGGTACATCGAGGGGTCCACTTGCCGGAGGGCGGGGCTGGTCGGGGCGGCTCCCGCCGCCGAGATCGTCGTCACCGGTCTCCTTTCTACACAACAGCCGGCGCCGGTTCCAAAACGGGGCCCGACGCTATCCTTGGCTCCCGATGGAGTTCTTCACCCGGGCCTCGTCCGAGCCCGGACCGGCGATCCTGATCGCCCTGACCGCCGCCGTCTACCTGTGGGCCGTCCGGCGCCTGCGCCGCCGTGGGGAACAGTGGGATGCCCGCCGCACGAACGCCTTCGCCGTCGCCGAGGCTCTGCTGGCCGTGACCTTCTTCTCGGGATTGCCGTCCATGGCCGAGAAGAGCTTCTCCGCCTACACCGCTCAGTACGTCCTGAGCGGCCTTCTAGCGCCGATCCTCCTGACCTCGGCGCTCCCCCTGACGCTGGTCGTCAAGGCCCTCCCCGAGGCGTGGCGCGCCCGGGTGCAGGGCGCCTTGGAGCACCAGGCCGGCCGGGTGCTCACCAGTCCCCTGGTGCTCTGGCTGCTCTTCGCTTCTTGGTTGCTCGTCCTGTTCCTCAGTGGTCTCTCTGCCGACGCTGCGCATAGCCGCGCCGTAGATCAGGCTGTGTTCGGCGCTTCGGCGCTGATCGGCTGGCTCTTCTGTTGGGCGCCGGCAGACATGGACCTGCGCCCACGGCGCATGGGTAGCTGGCCGCGGACGCTGTATCTGCTCCTGGCCGTCCCCGTGTTCACGATCGTCGGCCTGGAGCTCCAGACGAGGGCCGTGCCAACCTGGCCAGGGGTGAGCCTCTCCGACCTGAGCACCGGGGCCACCGTACTGTGGCTGATCGGGGAGGTTCTCCTGCTAGGCGGCATCCTCGGCGTGTGGCTGCAATGGCTACGGGACGACGAGCGCAAAGCCCGGGCCCGGGACCTGGAGAACACAGCGGCGGCAGAGCGGCAGCTGGCCCTGTGGCGGGCCACCCGCGAGGCAGCCGCGCAGGCCGCCTCGCAGCGCCGGTGAGCGGCGCCGAGCCCCGACTCGTCGGTCTCGACAGCATCCTCGCCGCCCGGGAACGGGTTCGCCCGGTTCTGCGTCCGACCCCGGTCGAGCCGTCGGACTCGCTGTCCCGTCTGGCCGGACGCCCGGTCCTCCTCAAACCCGAGTACCGCCAGCGGACCGGCTCGTTCAAGATACGCGGCGCCTACAACCGCATAGCCCAGATGGAACCGGGACGGCCGACGGTCGCCGCCTCGGCCGGCAACCACGCCCAGGGTGTCGCCCTTGCGTCTTCGCTCACCGGGCGGATGTCGACGATCTTCATGCCCCGAGGAGCCGCTCTCCCCAAGGTGGAGGCCACGCGCTCCTACGGGGCTGAGGTACGCCTGGAAGGCGAGACCGTCGAGGACTGCATCGCAGCCGCCAGCGCGTTCGCCGAGGAAACGGGCGCCGCCTTCGTGCCCCCCTTCGACGACCCCGACGTGATCGCCGGGCAGGCGAGCATCGGCCTCGAACTGCTCGAAGAGGCGCCCCAAGCCGAGGCGGTCGTCGTCCCCGTCGGCGGCGGCGGCCTCGTGGCGGGCATCGCCGCCGCGGTGGCTCTGGCCGCCCCGACCGGGAGACGGCCCGCGGTGTACGGCGTCGAGGCCGAGGGGGCGCCGACCATGGCCGCCGCGCTGGCGGCGGGCCGGCCCGTGACCTTGGAGAGGGTGGCGACCATGGCCGACGGCATCGCCGTCGCCCGCTGCAGCGAGTTGACCCTCGCCCACGCCGAGGCGTTCGTGGCCAGGATGCTGACGGTCGATGAGGAGGAGATCAGTCGAGCCGTGTTGGTGTCGCTGGAGCGGGCCAAGGCGGTCGTCGAGCCCGCCGGTGCAGCCGCCTTGGCGGCGGTCCTCTCCGGGCGCGTCCCCGGCAGCGGACCGGTCGTCGCGGTCCTTTCGGGCGGCAACGTCGACCCGCTGCTTTTGACCAAGCTGGTCGAGCACGGCCTGTCGGCGGCGGGGAGGTACCTGACCGTGCGGGTGGTTATGGCCGACCGCGTCGGTGCGCTGGCGGCGTTGACAGCCGAGCTGGCCCGCCTTCGCCTCAATGTGCTCGACGTCGAGCACCACCGCTCGAGCCGTGGCCTGCACGTGGCCGAGGTGGAGGTGCAGGTGACGGTCGAGACGCGTGACCTCTCCCACCACGAGGAGGTGGTGCGGGCGCTGAAAGACGCCGGCTACCAGGTGGAGACCGTCAGCTGAGCACACCCTCACCGGGGTAGGCGACCGCCCAGAGGCACAGGCCGTGCGGTGGGGCGGGCTGGCCGGCCGCGGAGCGAGAACCCGAGCGCAGGACCGACGTCATCTCCCCGGCGCGTTTCCTCCCCAGTCCGACCTCCACCATGGTGCCGACTATTGAGCGCACCATCTGGTGGCAGAACGACGACGCCTCGATCTCGAACCTGAGCATCGAGTCCTCGGCGCGGACCCACCGGGCGCGTCTCACCACCCTCACCAGCGAGGCCTCCGGCGCCGGCCGGCGGCAGAAGGCGGAAAAGTCGTGCTCGCCGACGAAGGCGTCGCACGCCAGGCGCATAGAGACCAGGTCGAGCGGCCGCGCGACGTGCCAGGCGGTGCCGGCAGTGAAGGGATCGCCGACCGGGTCGTTGCGGATGGTGTAGCGGTAGAGGCGGGAAACGGCCTGGCGGCGCGCGTCGAAACCGGGCGGGGCCACTTCGGCGCGGCGCACCACCACCGCCGGCCGCAGCGCCTTGTTGAGCGAGCGCTGCAACATGGCGGGATCGGCGTCGGCGCGGGCGTCGAAGCTGACGACCTGGCCCCAAGCGTGCACTCCGGCGTCGGTCCGTCCGGCGCAGGTGAGCTCCACCGTGTGGCGCAGGGAGCGTTCCAGCGCGGCGGACATGGCTCCGGCCACGGTCGGCACTCCTCGCTGCAGGGCGAAGCCGTGGAAGGGCCGCCCGTCGTAAGCGACGACCATGCGCAGCCGTCGGGTCGGGGATGCGGTGACGGCTCCCGGTGACCGCTCCCCCGCGTGCTCGGAAAAGAGGCTCAGCGCCTAGACGAACTCGATGCGAGCCATGGGGGCGTTGTCACCGTGGCGCGGCCCGAGCTTGAGGATCCTCGTGTAGCCCCCGGCCCGGTCGGCATACCGAGGGCCGATCTCGGCGAACAGCTTGTGGGCCATGTCCTTGTCGCGTATCAGCGCAACGACCTGGCGCTGCAGGTGGACGGCCACCGCCGGGTCTTCCGCCGCGGCCGCCTTCTTCGCCTTGGTCACGCACTTCTCCACGACCGGACGCAGGAACTTGGCCTTGGCCTCGGTGGTCACGATCGCCTCGGCGGCGACGAGGGAAGCGACCAGGTTGCCCACCATGGCCTTCTGGTGCGCTGAATCCCCGCCGAAACGCCGCCCCTTCTTCGGCCTCGCCGGCAGCGTGGTCACGTCAGTCCTTCGAGCGGAGCGACAGGCCCCGCTCATCGAGCTTCTGGAGCACCTC
>DATGKR010000140.1:0-12153 GCA_035294565.1 Acidimicrobiales bacterium
GCCCGGCGAGGCGATCAACAACGGGTCCCACGCCCTGATCCACTACGAGGACGTGAGGGTCCCGGCCGATGCCCTCCTCGGCCAGGAGGGCCAGGCGTTCGCCATCGCCCAGACCCGCCTCGGCGGGGGACGCATCCACCACGCCATGCGCACCATCGGCCTCGCCCGCAAGGCGATGGACATGATGTGCGAACGCGCCCTCAGCCGCGAAACCGCCGGCGGTCCGCTTGCCAGCAAACAGTTCGTCCAAGGGTACATAGCCGATTCCTATGCCCAGCTCACCCAGTTCCGGCTGCTGGTCCTCTACACCGCCTGGCAGATCGACAGGTACAGGGACTACAAGCGGGTACGCAAGGACATCGCCACCGTCAAGGCCGTCATGCCCACCGTCCTCCACGACATCGCCTGGCGGGCGATGCAGGTACACGGCGCCCTCGGCACCACCAACGAGATGCCCTTCTTCCAGATGCTCCACGCGGCTGCGGTGATGGGGATAGCCGACGGGCCTACCGAGGTGCACAAGGTCACCGTGGCCAGGCAGGTCCTGCGCGACCACCGGCCGGTGGAGGGGATATGGCCCACCGGCTGGATCCCCGCCCGGATCGACGCCGCACGGGAGAAGTACTCCCGGCAGCTCGAGCACGAGGTCGGCAACTGGTGAGCGGCCTCGACACCGCCGGGCTCACGGCGTGGCTGGACAGGGAGGCGCTTCCCGGCCGCGGCGAACCGCTCCACTGCAACCTGCTCTCCGGCGGGACGCAGAACGAGATCCACGAGGTGCGCCGCGGAGACCTGCACGCCGCCCTGCGCATCCCCCCTCCGGGCGCCCCCGCCGCGCGCGACGAGGGGATCCTGCGCGAGTGGCGCATCATCCACGCCCTGGACGGCACGGACGTCCCCCACCCCGCCGCCGTCGCCCTCTGCGAGGACAGTTCCGTCCTGGGGCGCCCCTTCTACCTGATGGGCTTCGTCGACGGCTGGTCGCCGATGCAGGGGGGCGGCCGCTGGCCCGAGCCTTTCGCCTCCGACCTCGACGCCCGCCAGGACCTGGCGTACCAGCTCGTGGAAGGCATCGCCTTGCTCGGCAAAGTTGACTGGAATGCGCGCGGGCTGGGGGACCTGGGGCGCCCCGACGGCTTCCACGAGCGGCAGGTGGACCGCTGGACAGCGTTCTTGGAGAGGATCAAGGGCAGGGAGCTGCCCGGCTTCGACGTCGCGGCGGCCTGGCTGCGCGCGCACCGCCCGCTCGACTTCGTCCCCGGCCTCATGCACGGCGACTACCAGTTCGCCAACGTCATGTTCGCCCACGGCGCGCCGGCGCGGCTCGCGGCGATCGTCGACTGGGAGATGGGGACCGTCGGCGACCCCAAGCTCGATCTCGGCTGGGTGCTGCAGGGGTGGCCCGACGACACGGCCGACCCATCCCTGACCGGCGCCGGCTACGCCGACCTGTACGGCATGCCGTCCAAGGAGCGGATCGCTGCCCACTACTCCGAGGTCTCCGGGCGCCAGGTGGACGACCTCGACTACTACTTGATTCTCGCCAAGTGGAAGCTCGGCGTCGTGCTGGAGCAGGGCTACCAGCGGGCCGGCGACGACGAGAAGCTCCAGGCGTTCGGCCCGCTCGTGCTCCGTTTGATGCGGGAGGCGGCCGAGCTCGCCGAGACGACCGGCTACCGGTGAGGCCGCCCGACGAACGGCCCGACCGGGACGTCCGCCGCCTCGAGGGCGGCGCGGACGGAACGGGCGAGCCGCAGCGCCCCCGGCGTGTCGCCGTGCACGCAGATCGACTCGACCCGCAGCGGGATCGTCGAGCCGTCGACGGCTGTGACCTCGCCCTCGGTGGCCATCCGCACCGCCCGCTCGGCGACGGTCGCCGGGTCGTCGATGACGGCGCCCGGCTCCGACCTGGGGACCAGCCGGCCGCCGGGGCCATAGGCGCGGTCGGCGAACCCCTCGGCCACGGGCCGGACCCCTGCCCGCTCCGCCGCCCTGGCCGCGGCCGACCCGGGCAGGTGCAGAAGTGCCAGGTCGGCGCCGTAGGCGCGCACCGCCGCCACCAGGGCTTCGGCCGTCGAATCGTCGTCAGCTGCGCGGTTGTACAGTGCGCCGTGCGCCTTGACGTACCCGACGCGCGAACCCGCAGCGCGGGCGAAAGCGTCGAGCGCGCCTATCTGGTAGAGGACGTCGTCGGCCAGCTCGGCGGGGTCGACCGCCATGTCTCGCCTGCCGAAGCCGCGCTTGTCGTCGTAGGAGACGTGCGCCCCGATGGCCACGCCCAGCCGGCAGGCCAGGTCCACGACGGACCGCATCGTCGTCGGGTCGCCGGCGTGGAACCCGCAAGCGACGTTGGCGCTCGTGACCACCCCCAAAAGGGCGTCGTCGTCGCCCATCCTCCAGGCGCCGAAGCCCTCACCGAGGTCGCTGTTCAGGTCCATGAGCCCTGAAGGATCGTATTGCAAGGTGATTCCTGTCGGGACACGGGCCCTCCTGGTCGAGGTGGCCGGCCAGGCGGAGGTCCGCGCCCTCTACGCCGAGGCCCTCCGCCGGCGGGCGGCCGGCGACTTCCACGCCGACGACGTCGTACCCGGGGCGAGAACCGTCCTCTTCGACGGGCTCGCCTCGGCGGGGAGCCTCGCCAGGTCCCTCCCCGGGTGGACGTGGGTCCCCGAGTCTGGCAGCGACGGACCGGTGGTGGAGGTCCCCGCCGTCTACGACGGCGAGGACCTGCCCGCTGTCGGAGCGGCGTGGGGGATGACCCCCGCCGAGGTGGGGCGCACCCACAGCTCCTTCGAGTACACCGTCGCCTTCTGCGGGTTCAGCCCCGGCTTCGCCTACATGACCGGCCTGCCGCCGCGCCTGGCCGTCGGGCGCCTCGAGACCCCGAGGACGGCCGTGCCCGCCGGTTCCATCGCGGTGGCCGGCGAGTTCACCGCCATCTACCCGAGATCCTCGCCCGGAGGGTGGCGCCTCATCGGGCGGACCGACCTCGAGCTGTGGGACGTCCACCGGGACCCGCCGGCGCTGCTGGGCCCGGGGGTGCGAGTCCGTTTCGTCGAGGCCGGCCCCTGAGCCGCTGGATCGACATCGTCGCCGCCGGCCCGGCGACGACCGTGCAGGACCGGGGCCGGCCTGGTTTGGCGCACCTCGGAGTCCCGCGATCGGGGGCGCTCGACCAGCCCGCCTTCAAGCTGGCGAACCGCCTGGTCGGAAACGCCGAGGAGGCGGCGGTGCTGGAGGCCACCCTTTCCGGCGTGGCGGTGCGGGCCGGGGCCGCCTGTCACGTGGCGGTCACCGGCGCGCCGGCGCCGGTGACCGTCGACGGCCGGCCGGCCGCCTGGGGTGTGCCCCTCGAGGTGGCGGCAGGGGCGGTGCTCAGGGTTGGGGCGGCCGAGCGCGGCGTCCGCTCCTACCTGGCCGTCTCGGGCGGCCTCATGGTCGAAGCGGTGCTGGGCAGCCGGTCGACAGACCTGCTCTCCGGTCTCGGGCCTCCCCCGCTGCGAGCCGGGGACCGTCTGCCGGTCGGGGATCCGCAAGGCCCCCCGGCCGCGCTCGACATGGCCCCCTACCCCGCCCCAGGGGACGACATCGTCCTCGAGGCGCACCTGGGCCCGCGCGACGAGTGGTGCGCCACCCGGACCCTGCTCGAAGCTGCCTACCAGGTGAGCCCCGACAGCAACCGCGTCGGGCTGCGCCTCAGCGGCCGGCCGCTGGCACGGCTGCGGGAGGGGGAGCTGCCCAGCGAGGGGGCCGTGACCGGAGCCGTCCAGGTACCCCCCGACGGCCAGCCGATCGTCCTCCTGGCCGACCATCCGACGACCGGCGGCTACCCGGTGGTGGCGGTGGTGGCCGAACGGGACCTGCCGAAGTGCGCCCAGGCGCGGCCCGGCGCCAGGGTTCGGTTCCGTCTGCTCCCCCCCACCGGGCTGTCCGGCGGTCGGGCAGAGTAAGTTCACCTCCTCGTGGCGAGCGACGCACGAGCACAGGTGGCCGAGCGGCGGAAGTGGCCGACGTTGTGGATCGTGACCCTCGCCCTGCTCATGGTCACGATCAACCAGTCGATACTCCTCATCTCCCTGCCCGACATTTTCCGGGCCATCAAGCTCGACCCTCTGACACCGTCGAACATCTCCTACTTCCTGTGGATGTTCATGGGCTTCCTGCTGGTCACCGCGGTGCTGGTCGTCAGCCTCGGCAGGGTGGGTGACATCTACGGGCGGGCGCGGATGTTCAACCTCGGCTTCGCCGTGTTCACCGTCTTCTCCATCCTCCTGTCGGTGACGTTCCTCTCCGGGCCGGCCGGCGCGCTGTGGATCATCCTCATGCGTGTTTTCCAGGGGGTCGGCGGCGCCTTCCTGTTCGCCAACGCCAACGCCATCCTGACCGACGTCTTCCCGCCGGGCGAGCTGGGGCGGGCGATGGGCATAAGCGGCGTGGGGGCGGTCAGCGGCTCGTTCGTCGGGCTGATCCTCGGGGGGCTTCTCGGTCCGATCGAGTGGAGGCTGGTGTTCCTAGTGTCGGTGCCGTTCGGCATCGCCGGCACCGTCTGGGGATACCGCAACCTGCGCGACACCGGCGCGCGGTCCAAGGTGAAGGTCGACTGGCTCGGCAACGCCGCCCTCGCCGTCGGGCTGGTGGCGCTGCTCACCGGGATCGTCTACTCCCTGCTGCCCTACGGGGGCCACCCGACAGGGTGGACCAACCCGTGGGTGCTGGCGGGAGTGTTCGGCGGGATCGCCGTGCTCGGCATCTTCCTGTGGATCGAGACCCGGGTGCCCGAGCCCATGTTCCAGCTCAGCCTGTTCCGGATCAGGGCGTTCAGCGCCGGCAACCTGGCCAGCCTCCTCGCCGCCCTCGGCCGCGGCGGGCTGCAGCTCATGCTGGTCATCTGGCTGCAGGGGATCTGGCTTCCCCAGCACGGCTACAGCTTCAGCGTCACCCCGCTTTGGGCGGGCATATACATGATGCCTCTCAGCCTGGGGCTGCTGCTCATGGGGCCGGTGTCGGGGGTCCTGGCGGACCGGCTCGGGGCGAGGGGCCTCTCGGTCGCCGGCGTCAGCCTGGCCGGCGCGGCTTTCCTGCTCTTGGAGTTGCTGCCCATGAACTTCGGCTACGTGTGGTTCGCCCTGCTCATCTTCGTCTTCGCTCTCGGCAACGGGCTGTTCTTCGCCCCCAACCAGGCGGCGATCATGAACAGCCTCCCGCCGCAGCGGCGCGGTGCTGGGGCTGGGATGACCGTGACGTTCTTCAACTCGGCGACCGTCCTGTCGATGGGCCTCTTCTTCACGATCGTCACCCTCGGCCTCGCGTCGAGCCTCCCCGGGCACATGCTCTCCGGTCTCACCGCGGCAGGCGTCAGCCCGTCCGCGGCGCGCATCGTCGCCCACGAACCGCCGATCGGCAGCCTCTTCTCCGCCTTCCTCGGCTACAACCCGGTCCAGCAGCTCCTCGGGCCTCTAGGCGCTCTGTCCCACCTCCCCGCCCGCCAGGTCGCCTACCTGACCGGCCGTTCGTTCTTCCCCCGCCTGATCCAGGGATCCTTCGCCAACGGCCTGCACCTGGCCTTCGACTTCGCCGCCGGCGCGATGGCCGTTGCCGCGGTGGCCTCTGCCATGATCGGAGGCCGGCCGGTGGTCGCCGAGGACGTCGAGGTCGTGTACGTCGGCACCGGCGCGGGGGTCGCGGCTCTGGGCCCCGACACGGTGGAGGAGCTCGAATAGCCCTGGTGGACACGCTTTTCGACCTCACCGGCCGGGTGGCGCTCGTCACCGGTGCGTCGTCGGGTCTCGGCGAGGGGATCGCCCGGACCTTGGCCGGAGCCGGGGCGAGGGTGGCGGTCGTCGCCCGACGCCGGGAGCGCCTGGATCCGCTGGCAGAAGAGATCGGGGGGTTGGCCGTCGCGTTCGACCTGAACGACGTCGAGCGCCTCGGCGCCGTCGTCTCCCGGGTGGCCGACGGGCTCGGCCCGCCGGAGATCCTCGTCAACGCGGCGGGCAACATCTTCAGCCACGACAGGGCGGAGGACGAGGCTCTCGACGACGTCTGGCGGACCCTGACGCTCAACCTCGTCGCCCCCTTCCGCCTCTGCCAGGAGACCTTCCCTCACATGGTCGCGGCGGGCCGGGGCTCGATCGTCAACATCTCGTCCATCGGCGGGATCGTCGGCGTGCCCGGCATCCCCCAGGCCTCCTACGCTGCTGCGAAGCGGGGGCTGTCCGGCCTCACCGCCGAGCTCGCCGTTCAGTGGGCGAGGCACTCCATCCGGGTCAACACCCTCGCCCCCGGCTTCTTTCGCAGCGAGATCACCGGGGACCTCTTCGACAGCGAGCGCGGCTCCGATTGGCTGAAGCGCAACACCCCCCTTCCCAAGGAAGGGTCCGTCGACGACCTCACCGGGGCGGTGCTGTGGCTGGCGAGCGACGCCGGACGCTACGTGACGGGCCAGACGATCGTCGTCGACGGAGGCTGGACTGCGCGTTGAGGCGCGCGGCGACGGTCAGGACTGACGGACGGGGGGGACCGCCGGCCGCGGGATCTCCGCTTCGACGCCGACCCGGGCGCCGTCGAAGCAGACCAGGCCTCTCACCGCCTCCGCCTCGGGGAGCGGATCCTCGTAGGACCACGCGGCCTCGGCTACCACCCTGCCGCCGGCGTGGGCGTCCCAGTAGGTCGCCGTTCCCTTGTAGGGGCAGTAGGTGGTCTTCGAGGAGGCCACCAGCTCGCAGTCGCGAAGTCGCGACGGGCTGACGTAGAGCAGCGGCTCGAGCGACGTCTCGTACACGCCGACTGTCTCGCAGGTGTCGACCACCACCACGCCGGCTACCTCCACCCGGAGCCGCCTGCGGGTGGGCACGCAGTCGACCCGGTGGTAGGGGTTGCGGGGGTGGAGGAACACCCGCTGCTCTTCCTCCCACCACTCGTCGGCGTCGTCCCAGGCGACCGCCACGTAGCCTTCCAGCTCGGGCACCGCGCTGCAGGCGCAGCTGACCGCCTCGGCGGGGAAGGCGTACTCGGGAGGCCCCCCGGGGCGGTGCACCAGCACCACCGCCTCGCAGTCGACGACCACCTCGCCCCCGGCGACGCCCCGCACCCGCCTGCGGAACGGCTCGACGTACACCACAGGTTGAGGGATCGCAGGCACGAAACGCCCCGCCGGCGCCGCCGTCAACGGCCCCTTCCCCGAGGTGAGGGTCACAGCAGCACCTCGGGTGCCTTTGTCCCGACCGGAATCTCGAAGCCGCGCACCATGCAGTCGGCTGAGAACGACGCCAGGAGAGCTCCGTCCTCGTCGTGCACGCGGCACTCCGAGTGCGTCATGCCGTCGCCGGCGAAGGTCGAATGATGGTGGTAGAGCATCCACCGGTCCGCCCGGACGGGGGAGTGCAGGGAGAGGGTGATCGCGTTGACCGCCGTCGACAGCGCCAGGTGCGCCTGGTCCTGACCTCTCCCGGGGTGGGGACGGAGGGCCGCCGCTATCGACATGTGGCCGGTGAACTGGGCGAGGAGGCCGGTGTGCAGGCACCGGTCGTCGGGGAGGCGGTCGTGGCGGACCCACGCGTCGATCACCGGCGGCCCGGTTGGGGCCTCGGGGTCGCCGGTGTAGGCGCCTTCCGCCACCCTGATCTCCCTGCCCGAGACGCCCATGTCGACCGGCTCGCACTTCTCGGGCGGGGGGACCGGAGGCGGCTCCACACTGTGTCTCACGACATCGGGCGCGGTGGCGTCGAGGAGCAGCGTGCCGCTGGCGCGCAGCCGGCCCTCCTGGCCGACGTCGACACGCAGCGCGGTGAACGTCCGCCCGGCACTGAGCTCGGTCAGCCCGAACTCGAGCGGAGACTCGGTGCTCGCCGCCCGAAGGAACACCATGTGCGCCGAGACGGGCCGGCGGGCCGGGGAGTGGCGACCCGCGGCGACGACCGCCTGGGCGAGCATCTGGCTGCCCTCCACCACGGACCTCCCGTTGCTGTCACCTCTGGTGACACTAAAATATCGCAGGTCGCCGGCCGGTCGCACGTCGAGGATGTCCAGCAGGTCAGCGACGTCACCCCAACGCATCCGGCGCGCCCCACGTGGTTCAGGTCAGCTTCCCGGTGAGGAAGCGGGCGATGTCCGTCGCCGCCGGGAACGACCCCGTGATACCCGAGCTGATGTAGCCGGCGTCGCTGATGATCGTGATCCCGCTGATGGCCGAGGCGGCGTCGCTGCACACGAACACGAGCGGGTAGGCCTGCTCCATCGGCGTGGACGCCTCGATCCCCGTCTCGGAGCGGTAGTCGGAGCCGAATCCGAGCCACAGCTCCTTGTTGGCCTGGGCGAGCGGGGTGTCCGTCGGCCCGGGGCAGATGGCGTTGATGCGGATCCCCCGCTTCAGGAACGGGTAGGCCTGGCGGGCGACGTAAGCGCAGATGGCCTGCTTGCTCCAGAGGTAGTCGGCGTGCCCGTTGTCCTCGATCCACTTGGCGGCAGAGTCGAAGTCGGGGGTGTCGAGGTACTCCCGCAGGGCGTCGAGGTTGGACTCCCATCCGAGCCCGGCGGCGGAGGAGATGAAACCGATCGCCGACCCTCTCGGCAGGGCGTCGGCGTCGAGGAGACGGTCGATCAGGTGCCTGTGGCCGATGAAGTTGATCTTCTCGATCCCAGGTGTGCCGTCGGCGACGCCGGCGCACGAGAAGAGGGCGTGCACAGGGGCGCCGCACTCGTCGACCGCCTGATCGATCGAGGACTTGTCGGCGAGGTTCACCCGGATGAACCTGGCCCCCTCGAGGGAGGTGTCGGCTATGTCCATCACCACCACCTCGGCGCCGGCGTCGAGGGCGAGCTCGGCCACGGCAGCGCCCATCCCGGTGGCTCCCCCAACGACCAGGGCACGCTTGCCGTCGTAGCGGAAGGCGTCGAACAAAGTCATGTTGCCTCCTTGTCGTTCTCGTCGACCCTGTAGTCGATTGGCACAGCCGGCTCCGACGCCCGCCCGTGCCAGCCCGTCGAGGCTCTCACCGGGGGACCTCGCCGGGGCCCTGGCCCGGACCCCGGGGCACCTGGCTGAACGGCACGTCCCGGTCGAGGGTGCGCTCCCTCGGCATGCCGAGGACCCTCTCGCTGATCACGTTGCGGGCCATCTCGGTCGTGCCCCCGCCGATGCACGGCGCCTGGCGCATCAGGAACTCCACACCGGCCCCGGCAGCGTCGCCGTCCGCCGCCCCCCAGGCGGCGCCGGCGGGTCCGGCGATCTCGAAGGCGATGGACCTGGTGCGGGCGACGGCGAGCCCGTTGAAGAGCCGGCCGACCGCCGCCGCCTGGTCGGGTATGCGGCCGCTGCGGATCCCCCGGGCCAGGCGTTCCTGCAGGCTGGCACCGACGAGCTGGAGCATCCGCGCCTCGCCGACGAGGTCGACGACCCGGGGGTCCTCCCGCCGACCGACCGCCCGGGCTACTGACCCTGGCGACCGGGTGACGCCCCCGTGGGGGGCGTCGGGCGGCCGGGTGACGAGGGGGGAGTTGTAGAGCATCCGCTCGTGGAACATCCACCTCGTCCCCACCGTCCAGCCCTGGTCGACCTCCCCGACGCGGTCGCTGTCGGGCACCCGGACGTCGGAGATGAACTCCTGGCAGAACTCCTTGTTCCCGTCGAGCATCTCGATCCTGTGGATCTCGATGCCGGGCTGGTGCAGGGGCAGGATGAAGACGGTGAGCCCCCGGTGCTTGGGCACCTCCCAGTTGGTCCTGGCCAGGCACAGCCCCCAGTCGGACCACCACGCCCCCGTCGTCCAGATCTTGGAGCCGCTGAGCACCCACTCGTCGCCGTCGCGCACAGCCGTCGTCTGCGCCGCCGCGACGTCGGACCCGCCGGTCGGCTCGGACAGGAGCTGCATCCACAGCTCCTCCCCTTTGAGCATGGCGGGGATGTGCCGTCGCTTCTGCTCCTCGGTGCCGAACTCGAGGAGAACCGCCGCGCACGGGGTGAACGTGGGCACCTGGATCCGGCTCGGCCACTCGTAGCCGCGCAGCTCCTCGTTGAAGGCCTCCTGATGGGCGCGCGACAGGCCCCGGCCGCCGTACTCCTCGGGGAAGCAGATTCCGGCGAAACCGGCGTCGAAGAGCATCCGCTGGAGCTGCCTCTCCCGCGACATTCGGGATAGCTCGTCGTCCTCGCCGAGGGTGCCGGCGCCCGGCAGCGGCGTCCTCGGTTGGAGGTTCGCCCGTATCCACTCCCGCGCCCGGGACCGGAACGCCTCTAGGGTCTCACCCATCGGCGGTCTCCCCTAGCCGGGCGCGGTGGTCGGCGGGCGTTCCGAACAGCATGCGGTCGAGGGTGACGCGCCGCAGGAACAGGTGGA
The DNA here is from genome assembly GCA_035294565.1 of Acidimicrobiales bacterium. GTDB lineage: Bacteria > Actinomycetota > Acidimicrobiia > Acidimicrobiales > Palsa-688 > DATGKR01. The sequence continues at coordinate 10,335 of DATGKR010000140.1, forward strand.
GGTCGTGGTCGAAGGTGACCCCGATGCCTCCGTGCAGCTGCACGCATTCCTGGAGCAGCTCCGTGCCGTATTGGCCGACGTACGCCTTCGCTGCGCTGGCCTGCTCGGCTGCGTCCGCCCGCCCCACGGCGACGGCGGCGGCGGCGGTGTCGGTGATGGCGTGCGCCGCCTCCAGCCAGGACTTCATGTCGGCGAAGCGGTGTTTGAGCGCCTGGTAGGAGGCCAGAGGACGCCCGAACGAGTAGCGGTCGAACGCCCAGGCGACGGTCATCTCGAAGGCCCGCTCCATGGCGCCCACCGATTCGGCGCAGGCGATCACGGCGGCGACCCGAAAGAGGCGTTCGACGTCGGCGGCCGCCGAGCCAGGCGTTCCGACCACCGCGTCGAGCGGGAGCCGGACACCGTCGAAGCGCACCGAGTAGAACCGGCGTGTCAGGTCGACGCCGTCGAGAGCTTCGACGGTCACGCCCTCGACGGATCGCGGCACCAAAACCTGGGTCGTCCCGCCGCCGGTGCGCCCGGCCACCAGCAGGTGCTCCGCCTGCGCGGCGGCCTCCACGGGCCGGGCCACCCCGTTGACGACCACGTTCCCACCGTCGACCAGGATCTCGAGCCGCCCGCCGGGGGCTTCCTCCGCGCACCACGCGCCGATCGCGCTCCCCTCCACCAAACCGGCGAGCACCGCCTCGTGGGCGCCTCCCGCCCCGGTGGACAGGGCGGCGGCGACCAGGTTGGTGGGCACCAGTGGCCCGGGCGCGGCGTGACGGCCGAACTCGTGGGCGATCAGCGTGAGGTCCACCAGGCCCTGCCCGCTGACCGAGCCGCCGCCGGCGCTCTCCCTGGCGAGGAGAGCCACCCAGCCCAGGTCGGCACCTCTCCGCCAGAAGCTGCGCTCGAAGCCGTCGGGGTGCTCACGCAGCTTTCGGACGTCTGCCAGAGGAGCCTCGTTGGCGAGAAAGCGGCAGGTCGTTTCCCTCAAGGACTCCTGCTCGGGGGACTGTTCTAGGAGCATGCCGCCCTCAGAACGTGTCGCGAAAGTGGAGCTTGGGAGAGAGCGGACGGTCGTTCCCTTGTCATTCAAAGGCTCTTCCATGCCAATGGAGTGCGATTCGAACGGCCGTCCGCTCTCTCCACGCGAGTTTCGCGACACGTTCTCGGAGAGCCGGGCTGCCGGCGGGGCGCGCCGCCTTGTTGTGCGGGTCGGCCTTGCCGGCGGGGCGCGCCGGCTCCCTCCATTGGTCCGCTCGCCGGCGGGTGTCGGTGGTGGGCGTCGCGACGGTTCATCGTTCGGAGATCTCGTCCGCACGATCTCGGCGGACACCACGATTCAACCTGACACGAGTGTCATAGTCAAAGCCGGCGCCCGACCGGCAGCGCCGAGTCGGTCCACTCGCGCGGCGGGACCGCTCAACTGCGTTCGCTCTGGGTGACGACGACCGACGGGATGCTGGCTGTCGGTCCCGCTCGCAGAACGGCGTCCACGACGCCCACGAGGTCCTCGACGTCGAGGAACGTGTCACCGAGGTAGCCCCGCGCCGTCCAGAGCGGGCCGACCTCGGCGGCGAGATCCCAGTCCCACGAGTCGGCGAAGCCGGTCGCGCCTTCCCCGGTACCCCCGGCGCAGTTGCCCACGACCAGGCGGGTGAACCCGACGTCGGGATGCTCGGTCCGCCACGCATCCACGAGCTTCTCCAAGGCGGCCTTGCTGACCACGTAGGCGCCGAGCCCGGGCCACGGCGGCGTGTGCGAGGCGCTGACCGAGGAGAGGTACACGGCCCGTCCCCGCGATGCCCGCAGGTGGCCGAGCGCCGCCGCAGTC
>DATGKR010000141.1:0-8252 GCA_035294565.1 Acidimicrobiales bacterium
GCCGCCGGGCTGCACGCCTCGCGCATCGACGGGTCGCCCCTCGAGTACAACCGCCCCCACCCGTACCTGCCGGACCTCCTGGTCTGCCGGGCTTCGCTCGCCGGCACGCTGCTCGACAGCCTCCGCCGCCGGGCCGGCTGAGCGGGCGGCCGGCGCCTTTCCGCGCCGACCGGGGTGCCTAGACCGTAGCGGCCACCCGGAAGCCGCTCTCCCCGATCGGCTGCTCCTCGAAGACCTCCAGCGCCTCGACATCGGCGAGCGCCGGGCCGGACCTGCACCAGGCGATCACCGATTGGACCCGGTCCGCGGGTCCTTCGACGACCACCTCCACCCGCCCGTCCCTGCGGTTGCGGACCCAGCCGGCGACGCCGGCGCGCCCGGCGACCGCCGCGCAGTGCTGACGGAAGCCGACGCCCTGCACCCGGCCCGAGACGAGAACCCGCCTGCGGATCAAGCCGGGGGAGTGCGAGCCAGGAGGAACTCCCTCACCTTCGCGCGGGTCCGGTCGTGCTCGCCCGCCCAGTCGTAGACGAGCTCGGCGTCTGGCGCGAGCGAGGCGATCTCCTCGGCGATCTCGCGGGGGTGGTAGAGGTCGTTGCCGGCTAGTACGAGCAGCGGGACGGGGCAGTGGGCGACGAAGTCCCGGCCGACCGAGAAGACGAAATCCCCGTCGTAGAAGCTCTCCCGCATCGCGTCGAGAGCCTCCTCGGTCACGTCGTCCCTCGACGCCCGCAGCTCGGCTGCCCACGAGTCGAACATCTCGTGAAAGGCGCGCCTGTTCTTTGCGGTGAGGCCTATCGGGTTCTGCAGGACGGCGGCGGCCACCCGGGACGGCGACTCCTCGATCAGCGACAGGCAGTAGGAGGAGCCGATGCAGCCGCCCATCAGGTGGGTGCGATCCACACCCAGGTGGTCGAGCAGGGCGAGATGGTCGGAGGTGTAGGTCTTCCAGCCGTCGCCGGGCCGTACCGGCGCCCGCGAGGCGCCGGCGTTGCGCTGGTCCATGGAGATCACCCGAAAGTCGCCGGCGAGGTCGCTGCGCGGGTCGATCCACGGCGGCCGCTTGGACGGGTCGGCCGCGGTCTCCCCCCAAAGCTTCGCCTCCGAGCGCATGCCCCCGGGGGCGAAGAGGGTCAAAGGGAACCCCGAGCCGTGCTCCCAGTACTCGATGCGGATCTCGCCCTGCTCGAAGGTGGCCATTGCCGGCTCACCTTAGGTCGACGGTTCGGGGGCGCCCCCCGGGACGGGCTCCACGCGGGCCAGGACCTGGTCGAGGGAGACGGAGTCGCCGGGGCGGACGGCCACCTCGGCGACGACTCCCTCGAAGGGGGCGCCCACTACGTGCTCCATCTTCATCGCCTCCACCGTGGCGATCGCCTGGCCGGCGGAGACGGCCGTCCCGGCGCCGACGTGCACGGCGAGCACCCTTCCGGGCATCGGGCTGGCGACCCTGCCGTCCCCGGCTGTGGCCCCGGCCTTCCGGCCGGCCGAGGCGGTCTCGGGGGACAGCCGCCACGTGTCGCCTCCCCAGCCGAGCCACAGGCCGTCGCCGGATGCGGCGAACAGGTAGCGCCTGGCCTCGCCGTCCACCTCGATCAGCGCCCAGCGCCCCTCCGTCGAGAGCACGCGTGCGTCCATCCGCCGTCCGTCCACCTCGCACCAGCCTTCCCCCGTGGTCACCTCGACGCGGGAACCGCCCACCCGCCAGGTTCCCCGGACGGGCGCCGCGCCCGCGGGCCGCCAGCCGTCGGTCAGCTCCCACGGCCCGACGGCGCGAGTCGCGCCGCCGGCTCGCATCAGCAGCGCGGCGGCAGCGACCACCGGAGCCGGCGCAGGGTCGCCGAGGAGACTGGCGGCCTCCCGTTCGACGAGGCCGGTGTCGAGCTCTCCGGCCTCCACGTCCGGATGGGCGAGGAGGCGGCGCAGGAAACCGGTGTTGGTGGCGAAGCCCAGCACGTGGGTGGAGCCGAGTGCCAGGCGGAGGCGGGCGAGGGCGGCCGCCCGGTCCTCTCCCCACGCCACGACCTTGGCGACCATCGGGTCGTAACCGGTTCCGACAAAGACGTCCTCGGCGAGCGCCGAGTCCACCCGCAGACCCTCGCCCGCCGGCTGCGAGACGGCGAGGACGCGCCCCGAGGCGGGAAGGAAACCCCGGGCGGGGTCCTCGGCGTAAAGGCGTGCCTCGACGGCGTGGCCCGAAGGTGACGGCACCGGCGTGGGGATCAGCCCCCCGAAGGCGACGCGCACCTGCCACTCGACGAGGTCGACGCCGAAGAGCATCTCGGTGACGGGGTGCTCCACCTGCAGGCGGGTGTTCATCTCCATGAAGAAGTAGTCCTCGGGGGCGTCGCCGGCGACGACGAACTCGACGGTCCCGGCGCCCACGTAGCCACATGCCCTGGCGCACTCGACGGCGGAGGCCTCCATGCGGGACCGCAACCGGGGGGACAGCAGGGGGGACGGCGCCTCCTCGACGATCTTCTGGTGGCGGCGCTGCAGCGTGCACTCCCTCTCCCCGAGCGCCACCGTCGTGCCGTGCGCGTCGGCGAAGACCTGCACCTCGACGTGGCGGGCGCGGCGCACGAAGCGCTCCACGAGCAGAGTGGCGTCGCCGAAGGCGCCGAGCGCCTCGCGCCTCGCCGCGGCGATCGCCTCTCGCAACTGGGACGCGTCGTCGACGCGCCGCATGCCCTTGCCGCCGCCGCCGGCGGCCGGCTTCAGCAGCACCGGCAGGCCCACCTCCAGCGCCGCCGCGGCCAGCGCTTCGTCGTCGAGGCCGGCCTCGTCGCGTCCCGGTACGACGGGGACCCCCGCCGCGGCCACGGCTCGCTTGGCGTTGATCTTGTCGCCCATCAGCTCGATCGCGGCCGCCGACGGGCCGACGAAGACGACCCCCGCCGCCTCGCACGCCCGCGCCAGGGCGGGGTTCTCGGCGAGGAACCCGTAGCCGGGGTGCAGCGCAGCCGCGCCCGCCCGCCGGGCGGCGTCGACGACCTGCTCGACGTCGAGGTAGGACCCGATCCTCAGCGCCCTGTCGGACGCCGCCACGTGGGGGGACCCGGCGTCTTCGGGCGTGTAGACGGCGACCGTCTCGATCCCCAGGCGGCGGAGCGTCCGGCCCAACCGAAGGGCGATCTCCCCCCGGTTGGCGACCAGCACAGATTTTGGCAGTTCGACAGTCACATCCGGAACACCCCGAAGGCGGGTGCGGCCAGCGGGGCGTCGCCGGCGGCGGCAAGGCCCAGGCCGAGCACCCGGCGGGTGTCGAGCGGGTCGATGACCCCGTCGTCCCACAGGCGGGCGGTCGAGTAGTAGGGGTTGCCCTGAGCCTCGTACTGCTGGCGGATCGGCTCTTTGAACGCCTCGTCGTGCTCGCGTCCGGCGACGGTCGCCAGGACAGAGGCTGCCTGCTCGCCGCCCATTACCGAAATCCGGGCGTTGGGCCACATCCACAAAAAGCGGGGGGAGTAGGCCCGGCCCGCCATCGAGTAGTTCCCCGCCCCGAAGCTGCCCCCGATGACCACCGTCATCTTGGGCACCCGGGTGCAGGCCACGGCGGTGACCATCTTGGCGCCGTGCTTGGCGATGCCGCCTGCCTCGTAGTCCCGCCCGACCATGAAGCCGGTGATGTTCTGCAAGAAGACGAGAGGCGTGGCCCGCTGATCGCAGAGCTCGACGAAGTGCGCGCCCTTGAGGGCGGACTCGGAGAAGAGCACCCCGTTGTTGGCGACAATGCCGACCGGGTGGCCCCAGATCCGGGCGAACCCGGTGACAAGCGTCGGGCCGTACTCGGCTTTGAACTCCAAGAAGCGGCTGCCGTCGACGATACGGGCGATCACCTCACGCACCTCGTAGGGGGTGCGGTTGTCGGGCGGGACCACACCGTAGAGCTGGCCGGGGTCGACGGCCGGCTCCTCGGGGGCGGCCACCGGCCACGGCGGCGCCGGCGGCGGGGGCAGGGTGGAGACGATCGAGCGCAGGGTCGCGAGGGCGTCGGAGTCGTCGGCGGCGAGGTGGTCGGTGACTCCCGAGCGGCGGGCGTGCAGCTCGCCGCCGCCGAGCTCCTCGGCGCTCACGACCTCGCCGGTCGCCGCGCGGACGAGGGGAGGGCCGCCGAGGAAGATGGTCCCCTGGTTGGCGACTATCACCGCCTGGTCGCTCATCGCCGGGACGTACGCCCCGCCCGCCGTCGAGGAGCCGAGGACGGCCGCCAGCTGGGGTATGCCGGCGGCCGACATGTTCGCCTGGTTGTAGAAGATCCGCCCGAAGTGGTCTCGGTCGGGGAACACCTCGTCCTGGGCGGGGAGGAAGGCGCCGCCCGAGTCGACCAGGTAGAGGCAAGGCAGTCGGTTCTCGGCGGCGACCTCCTGGGCCCGCAGGTGCTTCTTCACGGTGATCGGGTAGTAGGTGCCGCCCTTGACGGTCGCGTCGTTGGCGACCACCATGCAGCGCCGGCCGGCGACCATCCCTATCCCGGTGATGATCCCCGCTGCGGGGCAGTCCCCGTCGTACATGCCCTCGGCGGCGAGCGGGGACAGCTCGAGGAACGGGCTGCCCTCGTCGACCAGGCGCTCCACCCTCTCTCTCGGGAGGAGCTTCCCGCGGGCCCGATGGCGCTCGCGGGCGGCTTCGGACCCCCCCCGTGCAGCCCTTCGCAACCGTACGCCGAGGTCGTCGACGAGCCGCCGGTGCGCCTCGTCGTTGGCCCGGAAGGCTTGCGACGTCGGATCCACCGCGCTGTCGAGGACCGGCAGGTCGCCCACGGCAGGGGATGATAGAGGTCGGCGCGGGCCGCGCTAGGTTGGCCCGCGCACCCGAACGGGAGGGGAAGCCGTGTACCCAGGCCGCCACGCCGCGGAGAACCCGGACAAACCAGCGATCGTCATGGCCGCCAGCGGCGAGACCGTCACCTACGGTGAGCTCGACCGCCGTGCCAACCAGGTCGCCCACTTCCTGCGCGACGCGGGGCTTCGGCGGGGCGACCACATAGCGGTCCTGATGGAGAACAACCCGCGGATGCTCGAGATCGAGAGCGGCGCCGAGCGCTGCGGCCTGTACTACACCCTGATCAATGCCTACCTGTCGCCCGACGAGGTCGCCTACATCGTCGACAACTCGCGCTCCCGGGTGCTGTTCACCTCGGCGGCGAAGAGGGAGGTAGCCGAGCGGGCCGCCCGTTCCTGCGACAAGCTGGAGCGGCGGGTCGTGTCCGGGGTGACGGACGCCGCCCCCGGATGGGAGCGCTACGAGGACACCGTCGGCTCGGCACCCGTCGAGCCGATCGCCGACGAGCAGCTCGGGACGGCAATGCTCTACTCGTCGGGCACCACCGGCCGTCCCAAGGGCATCTTCAGGCCGCTGCCGGACCTCGAGCCGGCCGACGCCCTGCCTCTCAGCCGGTTCCTCCAGAGCGCGTTCGGCATGCGCGAAGGGATGACCTACCTGAACCCGGCGCCGCTCTACCACTCGGCTCCTCAGGCCTCGGTGTCGGTTTCAATCAGGCTGGGCGCGACGGTCGTGGTGATGGAGCACTTCGACCCAGAGGAGTGGCTCAGGTTGGTGCAGCGACACCGCGTCACGCACTGCCAGATGGTCCCGACCATGTTCAGCCGGCTGCTGCGCCTCCCCGAGGAGGTGCGCAAGTCCTACGACACCTCCTCCCTCGAGGTGATCGTCCACGCCGCCGCCCCGTGCCCGGTGCCGGTCAAGCGGGCGATGATCGACTGGCTGGGCCCGATCCTCGTCGAGTACTACGCGGCGACGGAGGGCAACGGCTTCACCTGGTGTGACAGCGCCGAATGGCTCGCCCATCCCGGCACCGTCGGCAGGCCGATCCTCGGAGAGCTGCTCATCCTCGACGACGAGGGCAACGAGTGCCCACCCGGCGTCGACGGCACCATCTGGTTCAGAGGGGCCACCAACTTCGAGTACTTCGAGGATCCGGCCAAGACGGCGGAGAGCAGGCGCGACGGGGGGGCCACGAGCACCGTCGGCGACGTCGGCCACGTCGACGGGGACGGCTACCTCTACCTGACCGACCGCAAGAGCTACATGATCATCTCCGGCGGGGTGAACATCTACCCCCAGGAGACGGAGAACCTCCTCGTGAGCCACCCCGACGTGCTCGACGCCGCGGTGATCGGCGTGCCCAACGACGACCTCGGCGAGGAGGTCAAGGCGGTCGTGCAGCTGGCCGACCCCTCCAAGGCGAGCCCGGAGATGGAACGGGAGCTGATCGCTTACTGCCGGGTCAACCTGGCGCACTTCAAGTGCCCGCGTACCGTCGACTTCGTCGAGGAGCTCCCCCGGCTGCCCACCGGGAAGCTCTACAAGCGGCTGCTGCGCGACAAGTACTGGGAGGGCCACGCCACGGCGATCGTTTAGGGCCGCTAAACGGTGCCGGGCGCCGCCCGGCGACGTTTAGCCTGGGCACGTGCACGCCAAGTTGAGCGCCGCGCGGTTGTGGCTTACCGGACGCGACCCCGACAGCAACACCCGCCACCGGGACGTCACCAGCGGCGGGGCTCGCGCTGCGGTGCTCGGCGCGGGCGACGGCCTGCTCACCAACGTGTCGCTCGTGCTCGGCGTCGCCGGCGCGCAGGCTGGTGCCTCGACGGTACGCCTGGCAGGCGTGGCGGGCCTGCTGGCGGGGGCCTTCTCGATGGCCGCCGGGGAGCTGGTATCGGTCCGGGCCCAGAGGGAGCTGGCGCTTCGCGAGCTTCAAGTCGAGCGCGAGGAGCTTGCCGACGCGCCGGAGGCGGAGCTGCGCGAGCTCGCCTCCATGTACCGCGCCCGCGGGCTGGACCCCGGGGACGCGATGACCGTCGCCCGGATCCTGTCCTCCAACGAGAAGCTGGCTCTCGACACCCACGCCCGGATGGAGCTGGGCATCGACCCGGAGGAGGCCGGCTCCCCTCTCAAAGCGGCCGTGGCGTCGTTCGTGTCGTTCACCGTCGGCGCCCTGCTGCCCCTTTTCCCATGGTTCTTCGCTTCACACACCCTCGCCGTGGTCCTCTCAGTGGCCGTCGGGGCCGCCTCCGCCCTCACCCTGGGCGGTCTCATCGGCGCCATGGCCGGGCGTTCGGTGGCCGGCGCGGCGCTCCGCCAGCTCGCCGTGGCCGTGGTAGCCGCAGGCGTGACCTTCGGTGTCGGCCACCTGCTCGGGGTCAGCGCCTCGTGAACAGCTCGGTCCCCCGCGGCGCCCTGAGAGTCGGCGAAATGCTGGCCGAGGGGGGGGAGGGACGCGTCTTCCAGCTGCCCCTCCAGCCGCATCTCGTCCTGAAGGAGTACCGTCAGCCCGCAGACCGCCCCCACCTGGAGGAGCTCGTCGCCTGGCCGTCGTCGCTCGACGCCGGCCCGGGGGCGGTGGTGGGCGCCGCCTCGGCGTGGCCATGCTCTGTCGTCACCGGCGCCTCCGGCGAGGCGCTCGGGCTGCTGCTGCCGCGCGCCCCGCGGCGCTTCGCCCTGCGCCACCGCGACGGCAACAGCCGGCTCGCGTCGCTCAGCTACCTGACGGCAGACCCGGCCCACCGGGAGGCCGCCTACGGCCTGCGCCTGCCGAGCCCTGGCAGCGCCGAGCGGGTGGGCCTGGTCTACGCCCTCGCGCGGCTCCTGGCCGTGTTCGAGTCGGCCACGCCCGCGGTCGCCCACGGGGACCTCTCGACGAAGAACATCCTGTGGTCCCTGCAACGCGTCCCGGAGGTCTTCGTCATCGACTGCGACAACAGCGAGCTCTACCTCCCCGGCGGCGAGCTTCTCGGGCGGCGTGCAAGACGCCGAGCGATGACCCCCAACTGGAACGACCCGGCGGTCGGCGCGGGGGAGAACCCCACCCCGGCCTCGGACCGCTACTCGCTGGCGCTGGTGTTCCTGCGGGTGGTGGGGGCGGCGAACTTCCCCATCCAGGCCCGCCAGCGCGACGGCGGGCCGGTGCGCGTCGAGGTGGCCCTCCCGCCCCGGGGCGGGCTCCGCCCGGGCGACCCGGTGTGGAGCCTGTGCGCCAGAGGGTTGAGCCTGGCGGACCCCACAGGAAGGCCGAGCGCCGGCGAGTGGGCGGCGGTTCTCGAGGCGGTGCTGGCCGAGATGGGCTCGCCCGAGGTGGCTGCCGCCGTCCGGGTCGCCCAGAGGGGCTGGTCCCCCCCGGAGGCGGCGCCCCCGCCCCGGGGGGCAGCTGCCGACGTCGAGATCGTCCCGGTGCCCGCCGGGGACCGCCCGGAGCGCCGCTGGCACCGGGTCAACCCGGCCCAAAGCCC
>DATGKR010000142.1:0-2663 GCA_035294565.1 Acidimicrobiales bacterium
CGCAGCGCCGAGTGGCCGACCAGGAAGCCGGCGTTCGGCCCCAGCCTGCCCTCCAGGCGGTCGAGGAACTCGGCGGTGGTCGCCCAGTCCCAGGGAACTCCCTGCTGCAGCGATTGGAGCGGCATGCCCTCCACCCGGGCCAGCATCCGCATCAGGTAGTCGGCGTCGTCTGGGTCCGCCGACAGGGGGGCGATGGTGAAGCCGCAGTTGCCGCTGATCACCGTCGTCACCCCGTGGAGCGGCGACGGCGTGAGCGCCGGATCCCAGAACACCTGGGCGTCGTAATGGGTGTGCAGGTCGATGAAACCGGGCGCCACGGTGAGGTCGCTCGCGTCCACGGTCCGCCGGGCTGGCTCGTCGAGGGCGCCGACTTGCACTATCCGCCCTCCGCTGATCCCGACGTCGGCTCGTCTGGGCGGCGCCCCCGTCCCGTCGATCACCGTGCCGTCTCGGATCAGGACGTCGAGCATGCCCGAAGCCTACCTGCGCCCCGCCGAAGCGCCCAGAAAGCCGCGCGCCGAGCGCGCGGAGAGCCGCGCGCCGAGCGCGCAGAAAGCCGCGCGCCGAGCGCGCGGAGAGCCATCGAAGCACCCAGCACGCCGCTGGAGCGCTCAGAAAACGGTGTAACCGCCGTCCACCACCACGCTGTCCCCGGTGTGGAAGTCGATCGTCGGGTCAGCCAGGAACGCCCCCACGGCCTCGAAGTCGCGCGGCGTCGCCCAACGCCGCACGGGGGTTCGTTTGGTCGTGTTGTCCAGGAACTTCTGGTGCTGGCGGGCCCCTTCCGTCAGCTCCGTTTCGGTCCACCCGGGCACCAGGCTGTTGCAGCGGATCCTGTGACGGGCGAGCTCGACGGCCAGCGAGCGGATGAGCGCCAGCATCGCCGTCTTGCTGGCCGCGTAGTGCTCCTGGCCGGGGGCGCCGTGGACGGAGCTGGTCGACGACACCCCCACGAGGGCTCCACCGTCGCCCTGCCCGACGAGGACCCTCGCCGCCTCGCGAAGGCAGTAGAACGCCCCGTCGAGGTTGGTTCGCAGCACCTTGTGCCACTCCTCGGCGGACATGTCGACGAACGGCTGGCGGCTCGACGTCCCGGCGTTCGCCACCAGGCAGTCCAGCCGGCCGAAGCGGTCCAGGGTCGAGCGCATCGCCGCCACCACCTGCTCCTCCGAGGTGACGTCGCACTCGACGCCGAACGCCGAGCCGCCGAGCTCCTCCAGTTCCCGCACCGCAGCCGAGTTGCGGTCCGCCCGCCGCGACCAGACCGCCACCGACCCTCCCGCCCGGACTATCCCCCGCGCGATGCCAAGGCCGATACCCGAGTTGCCGCCGGTCACCACGGCAACCCGCCCTGACAGGTCGATCACCGGCGAGCTCATGGCCCCGAGGCTAACCGTGCCCGGGACGGTTCCCCACTGCTCCGGGCGGCTCGGCCATAATCGCCGGGTGGCCCGCGCGGAGAGGTCGACCGAGGCGGCCGGGCGCGCCCCCGAAGAGGCCATCAGGGCGGTCGCCGCCGCCCTCGTCGCGTCAGGCCGGGTCGTACCGGCGCTCGCCGCCGACAACGCCACCGGCCGTTACCGCTCCTGGTGGTGGCCCCTGCCGAGCGCCGCGCAGCGGTCCCTGATCGCCCCCCTGCTGCGCGCCGCGCCCCCTGGCGAGGGCCACGCCCTCGTGGCCGCTGCGCTGGCGGAGCAAACCGACTCTCTGGTTCGCGACCGCCTGGTCGACGCCGGCGCGTCGATCGCCGGCAGGCGTTCGGGCCGGCCGACCGTCCCCGAGGCGTGGGCCCGCTCGCTCGTGTCGGCAGATCCGTGGCTGCCCGACTGGGTGGACCGGGCCAAGCTCGCTGCTCTCGCGGCGAGGGTCGGCGCGTGGGTCCGCTCGGGCGCCGTCGTCGGCGGCCGCGCCCGGCTGTGCCTGCGGGTCCGCGAGCCGGCCCGACCCCGCGGGGAGTGGGCCGTCGAGCTGCTCGCCCAGGACAACGACGAGCCCAGCCTTGTAGTCCCCCTCCGTGACATGTGGACCGGTGGGTCTCCCTTCGCCGAGGGCGCCATGCACGACCTTCTGGCCGCGCTGGCGCGCACCGCCCGCCTCGCCCCCGAGCTCGCCGGCGTGCTCGACGCCGAGGTGCCCGACCGGGTGGCCCTCGACGACCGGGCCGTGCTGACCCTCCTGCGGGAGCGGGCCGCGCCGCTCGAGGACGCCGGCATCGCCGTGTTGCTCCCTTCGTGGTGGTCGGCGCCTACCCGCCTGGGCCTTCGAGCCCGGGCGCGCAGCTCTTCTAGCACCTCGGGTGTCACTAGCGATCGCCTCGGCCTGGACGTCCTGGTCGACTTCGAATGGGAGGCGGCGCTCGGGGGACGTCGCCTCACCAAGGCGGACCTGGCCGTCCTGGTCCGGGCGGCCGCGGCCAAGCAGGAGCTCGTCCGCCTGCGCGGAGAGTGGGTGGAGATCAGGCCCGACCGCATCGAGGCCCTGCTCGACCGGATCGGCCGCACCGGAACGGCGCCCGCGGGCGAGCTGATGAGGGCGGCCCTGGGACTCGGGAACTTGTCGCTGCCCGACGGCCTGGACGTCGCGGGCGTAGACGCCCGCTCGGTCCGCTGGCTGGACGCCCTCCTCGACGACGCCGTGCACTCGACGGCCGCCCCGGTCCCCAC
>DATGKR010000143.1:0-14038 GCA_035294565.1 Acidimicrobiales bacterium
TGGAGGGGGAGGTGTGCTATGTGGAAGGTTTCGGCCCGGTGCCCGTCGCTGTCGCCCGCCAACTGATGGAAGACTCTTTTATCGCCGCGGTCATAAAAAACGGGGTGGACATCCGAAAAGTCGTTCACCTGGGGAGAAAACCCACCCGTTTGCAGATGACCGCTCTTAGGGTGCGCGACCCGCGCTGTGTGGTCCCTGGATGCGACAGCACCGAGGGGCTCGAGGTGGACCACATCCCCGAATGGGAACAAACCCATCACACCACCTTGGACGAGCTTGCCCGCGAGTGCGCCTTCCACCACGACCAGCGCACCTACCAAGGAGCGACCCTCACCGGAGGACCCGGCCACTGGCACTGGACCCCCCCACCCCCAGGACCCTTCGACGACCCCCCACGACCAGGACCTTTCGACCAGCCCCGGCCGAGCCTCCCCGAGGAGCCTCCCGGGCCGGGACTCCCCGACGAGCCTCCCAACCCACCAAGCTTCCAAGACACCTCCTGACCGGCCCCGCCACCCCGACAGACAGCCCCCGGACACTCAGAGCGCCTCATCGCCGAGGTGATCCAACGCCCAACCCCGCCGCCCGGCGGCGGCAACCGTCGGGCGGCAGCGGTCGATGCCGGCCCAACCCGGCCACCACAACAACACCCCCTGCCCGCCTAGAAACCACCGTCTGAGCGTCGTCGACCCGGCCGCTCACCGCATCGACCCGGCGTTCAGCACCGTCGAACCCGCCCTCAGCGCCGGCTGCCACCCCCACAGTTCATGCCAAGGTTCGCCAGCCCGGCCGGTGGGGCAGGCGGGGGGCGCCCGAGCCGGCCGCCAGGCCGGCGTCCCGGCGGTGCTGCGGGTTCCCCGCAGGGCGGGCGCCTAGGGGTCCCCGCCTGTCCCACGGCGGCCGGCCGGGCCCACAAACACCATGGGACCCGGACTTCCCCCGGGCCGTCCCCACTCGCAGCCCTTCGACGCCCACCCGGCGAAGCCGCGCCGCGGGACCTCCCGGCGAAGCCGCACCGCGGGACCACCCGGCGAAGCCGCACCGCGGGACCTCCCGGCGAAGCCGCGCCATGCGACCTCCCGGCCTATTACCTATTGCTGGGCCGGGCGAACATTCGCCTGGCGCCGGGAGCCAACGCCGGTGGTCACGTCGAAAAGCTTGTGAAGCGAGCCGACCGCGATGCGCCGGGGACGCCGCGGCTGAGCCTGCGACACCGATCCGGGCCGGCCCTTCCCGCCTCCCGCAGGTCAACCACGCCCGGTGGCCTGGCTCGCGCGTCGGGGGGAACCCTCGGCGCGCCTCAGCGCTTCGACAACGCCCAGGCGTGCGACTGGACCATGTCGGTGCCGGCGGTCCACGTCGCGGGGCCGCGCAGGGCCCAGCCGGCGGTGGGGCGCACGCTGACGGTGAACGTCTGGGGGTTGGCGAGCGGCTGCAGCCTGGTGACCAGCCGGTAGCTGCCGGGGGCGACCCGCCCGGCGAGCAGGGCGGTGACGGTGGTGGTCGCGCCGGGGCCGATGGTGACATAGCCGCTGTAGGCCCACACCCCGTTCTCGGCGAGCGGGCCGGAGAAGCTGGCCGGCTGGCCGTCGACCCACACCTTCGACAGGGCCAGGGGGCTGTAGATGGTCACCCACAGGTAGCTGGTGCCCGGCGGGAGCCCGCTGCCCGCGAAGCTGCCGATCACGTAGAGGGGCATGCCCGAGCCGGGCGCGTCGTTGCGGAGGCTGATGGTCACCTTCGACGCCACCTGGCCGCTTCCCGGGTCGTAGGAAACCTGGTCGGCGACGTGTTGGTGCAGGTAGGCGTCGATCTTGCTGTTGGCCGAGTTGTCCAGCGTGACCGCCAGCAGGTCGCCGCCGGCGGGGCGGGGGAAGGCTCCGGACAGCCCCAGCTTCTCGGCGAGGCGCTGGGCGGAGGGGTGGCTGCTCCAGAACATGAGCCGCCCCTGGTGCACCTCGGGGGCGAGGGCGGAGGCGATCGCCTTGGGCGAGGGGAGCGTCCCGGTGGTGAGGCGGGTGAACCCGGCGCGAAGCGCCGCTTGGAGCAGGTCGTGGCGCTGGTGGTTGCTCACCGAGCCGGTCAGGTACTGGGTGCGCAGCAGCACCTGGGCGGCGTTGGCCGAGGTCAGCTGCCCCGCCAGGCCGGGGACCGGTATCGGCCCGGTGAGGCGCAGCAGGGCGCCGAGGGCGTAGGGGTCGAGGACCAGCACCCCGTCTATGTGGGCGCCGCCCACCTCGGGGTACAGCCCGGCGACGACCTGCTCGACGGTCGGCAGGTC
This sequence comes from Acidimicrobiales bacterium, assembly GCA_035294565.1. Classification (GTDB taxonomy): domain Bacteria; phylum Actinomycetota; class Acidimicrobiia; order Acidimicrobiales; family Palsa-688; genus DATGKR01. The sequence continues at coordinate 2,282 of DATGKR010000143.1, forward strand.
GGGGGAGTAGGTGACGTCCTCGAAGTGGTCCTGGGGGTCGAAACGGCCGTAGCGGGCTGCGTAGCTGGCCGGCCCCGGCAGGCGCAGCCCCGGCGGCGCCGAGGCGGTGAGCGCAGTCGCCTGGCCGGACGCGGTCAGCTTCAGCGAGCCGGCGTCGGCGGTGAGGATCCCGTAGGCGCCGATGAAGCCGCCCAGGCCCCGCGCCTCGGCGGGGGTCATGAACGCCACGAAGTACCGCCGCACGCCGTTCCCGCCGAGCAGGCCCGGCGCGGCGCGCAGCACCGTCTCGGCGAGGCCGGTGGCCTTCCCCGCCCTGGTCAGGTCGGCGCCGAGGTGGGTGAGCTTGGAGCTGATCGGGGGCAGCAGCCACTGGCGCGGCGTCGCCCGCAGCTGCGCCTGGGCGGTCCCGATGGCGGCGTCGAGGCGGGCGACGGGCGCCTGGAGGGCTTCGACGGCGCCGAGGTCGATCCGCCCCCCGGCGTAGCGCAGCCCCTGCAGGTCCAGTCCGCGCGAGTCGCGTTCGGCCGCCTCGGCGAGGGTCGCCCCCGAGCGGGTCCCGTCGGCGAGGGCCCGCTGCTGCTCGGCGACGCCGGGCACCGCGTAGGCGGTGGCGTCCCACCATCCGCCGAACAGTCCCCGGGCGTCGGTCAGGTCCTCGGCGGCGGTCGCCAGCTCCCCCCTGGCTGTGGTGCTGTGCCCCTTCTCCATGTTGTGCAGGGCGCTGCTGGCGAGGGCGACGCCGTCGGAGGCGGGGCCGCGGCCGAGCAGGTCGCTGATCAACGCCGGGGCCGACAGCAGCACCGCCAGCCCGGCCAGCGACCCGGCGGCCCACAGGGCGATCCGGCGGGTTCGCCGGCGCGAGTTCTGCCAGCCGGTGAGGATCACCGGGGCGGCGGCGGCCGCGGCGAGAAGGGCGGTGAGACCGTGGAAGCCGAGCGGCGGCCAGCGGAGAAGCGCCTGGGAGGCGAGCGCCCCGGCGAGGGCGCCGAGGCGCACCCGGGGCCGGCGTTGCAGCGAGGAGGCGAACGCCGCGGCGAGCGCCGCGCCGGCGGGGGCCCACATCCACGAGCGGGAGAAGGCGACGGCCGCCCCCGAGAGCAGGAGCAGCGACTCGCGGCTCGCCCGGCTCGCCGCCAGGGTGATGAGCGCAGCCCAGGCGGCGGCGTAGAGGTTGTCCAACCCGGGGGTTCCCGCCGGGTGCGCCCCCGACAGCGCCCCCCCGACGGCCGCGCCAGCGACCAGCGCGGCGACGGTCAGGTTCGCCCGGCGGCGCCGGCCGCCGCGCGCCGGCGAGCCGCCCCCGGCCGATGCCCGTGCCCCCGCCGTCCGCGCGGTGCTCACCTCCGGGTCCCGAACCTCCCCACTCGGGCCGACTGTAGCCTGTGGGCAACGTGCCGAGGGGCCCCCGGGCGGCGCCGCACGCCCCAGCGAACCCCGATTCCCCGGGTGACCAGGCGGTCGGCTCTTCCCGAACGCCCTTTGGTAGCGTGGGATCAACCAGCGGAGCCTGGGCGATACCGGAGGTCGCGTTGGCGGTTGCCTTGGACGTGGAGGGCCTGAGGGAGCGTTACCAGCGCGAGCGCGACAAGCGGCTCCGCCCCGACGGCAACGACCAGTACATAGAGCCGACCGGCGGCCTCGCCGCCTACCTGGACGACCCCTACAGCCCGCCTTTCGAGCGGGAACCGATCGACGACGAGTCGACGGTGCTGATCATCGGCGGGGGCCTCGCCGGCCTCATCGCCGGTGCCCGCCTGAAGCAGGCGGGGGTCGACTCGGTGCGGATCGTCGACAAGGCAGGGGACTTCGGCGGCACCTGGTACTGGAACCGCTACCCGGGGGCTCAGTGCGACGTGGAGTCCTACATCTACCTGCCGTTCCTGGAGGAGACCGGCTTCGTCCCGTCGGAGAAGTACGCCCACGCCCCGGAGATCCTCGAGCACTGCAGGCGCATCGCCCGGCACTTCCACCTCTACGACGAGGCTTGCCTCGCCACGGAGGTGACCGGCGTGCGCTGGGATCCCTCCGGCTCTTGCTGGACGCTCGCCACCAACCGCGGGGACAACCTGCGCGGGCGGTTCCTGATCATGGGCAACGGGCCTCTGCACCGCCCGAAGCTCCCCGGCGTGCCCGGCATCGAGACCTTCCGGGGCCACTCGTTCCACACCAGCCGCTGGGACTACGCCTACACCGGCGGCGACTCGACGGGAGGGCTGCGCAAGCTCGCCGGCAAGCGGGTGGGGATCATCGGCACCGGCGCCACCGCGGTGCAGGTGGTGCCGCACCTCGCCGAGTGGGCCGGCCACCTCTACGTCTTCCAGCGCACCCCGTCCTCTGTCGACGTGCGCGCCAACCGCCCCACCGACCCCGCCTGGGCGGCGTCGCTGGCGCCCAGGTGGCAGAGGGCGCGCATGGAGAACTTCACGCTGCTCACCTCCGGGGGTTTCGCCGAGGAGGACCTGGTGGGTGACGGCTGGACCGACATCATCGCCAAGCTGGTGGCGTGGAGGCGCGACCCAGCAGGCGCCCCGGAGGCCGGGGCGGCGCCCGGCGGCGCCAGCCCGATCGAGCTGGCCGACTTCGAGAAGATGGGCCAGATCCGCTCGCGCGTGGACGCGGTGGTGCGGGACCGGGCGGTGGCCGACGCCCTCAAACCGTGGTACCGGTACTTCTGCAAACGGCCGTGCTTCCACGACGAGTACCTCCAGGTGTTCAACCGCCCCAACGTCACCCTCGTCGACACCGACGGTGAGGGGGTGGAGCGGATCACCGAAGCCGGGGTGGTGGCCGCGGGCAGCGAGTACCCGCTCGACTGTCTGATCTTCGCCACCGGTTTCGAGGTGGGCACCTCCTACGCCCGCCGCTGCGGCTACGACGTGGTCGGCGCCGGCGGGGTGCGCCTCTCCGAGCACTGGGCGGCGGGGATGCGGTCGTTGCACGGCATGCACGTGCACGGTTTCCCGAACATGTTCGTCCTCGGCCACGCCCAGGGCGGGTTCACGGTCAACTACCCCCACCTGCTGGACGAGGCGAGCCGCCACGCCGCCCACCTGGTGCGCTCAGCGCTGGACATGGGGGTGCGCGAGGTGGAGGCGACCGTCGAAGGGGAGGAGCGGTGGCTCGCCGAGCTCAGATCCGCGGCGCGCAACGTGCGGTCCTTCCAGGAGCAGTGCACACCCGGCTACTACAACAACGAGGGGCGCCCCGGCGAGGAGAGCTTCATCGGCAGCTCCTACGGTCACGGCCCGCTCGCCTTCTTCCGCCTCCTCGAGGAGTGGCGGGCGTCGGGCGACTTCGCCGGTCTGGAGCTGAGACGCTGAACCGCCCGGCGGCGGGCTGGCGCCGAAGGCCGGCCGCGGTCTACAGGTTGCGCCGCAGCTCGCCGTAGAGGGTCACCATGTCGGGGATCTGGTAGCGCGCCTGCAGCCCGCTCGGGTTGGGCAGGACCCACAGGCCCGAGCCTCGGCCGATCGTCTCGGGCTGGCGTCCCATCGGCGCCTTCGGCCGGCGGAACCCCTTGCGGTAGGCCTCCGCGCCGAGGACGGCCACCCACCTGGGGTTCCAGCGGGCCGCCTTCTCCGCCAAGGTGGCCGCGCCGGCCCGGAGCTCGGCGGTCGAGACCTCCGCCGCCGAGCCCGACACGCGCTCGACCAGATTGGTGACACCCAGCTTGTAGTCGAGCAGCGCCCACTGCTCGTCGGGGCGCAGGAGCCGGTCGGTGAAACCGGCGAGGTGGAGCACCTTCCAGAACCGGTTCCCCGGCCGGGCGAAGTGCTGGCCCAGCCTTCCCGACACCGTCCCCGGGTTGATCCCGCAGAAGACGACGTCGAGGTCGGGGCCGAGCAGGTCTGGGACTGACGCCACCGCCGACGATATTGCTCCGCTTCGGAACTGCATGTGAAGAGGGCAACGACCCAGCCGGACTCGGCCACCAGACCGGTGGTTCAATCCGCAGGGCCTGTGTGATCGTCGAGGCAGCCGGGGCAAATGGCTTTTGGCTTTTGCAAGCGCGCTCGTCGACCGCGGGGGCGGATCGGTGGGCTTCTTCGTAGGGGGCTCGACGCGCCCCTGGCCACCTACGAGACCTCGGTAGAGCGCCGGTGGTCCGCCGGCCGGCAGAGGCCGCTGACGCGACGCTCCGCAAGCAGCTGACACCGGTTGCCGTGCCGCCGCGGGCTCGGCTCGCGTCAGGTCAAACGTGGGCGTAGGCGACTATGCGGCCCCGGACCGGGCGCATGCGCCCGCTCTGGCGCAGGCCGTGGAGAGCCGAGCGAAGCCTCCACCCTGGCACGGCAAGGCGGGGGCTTCGTGCCACGATCTCAACGCTCTTGAAGCCAGCCGCGCGGCACATGCCCTCGAGCGCCGTCGCGGTGGGGGCGAACCAGTTGCTGTAGTCGCCCTCGAGCTCGTTGGCGGCGTAGAAGCCAACCAGGTTGCACCCCTCGTAGTAGGGGACGTGGACAGCGGCTGTCTCTATGACGGCGAGGGACCCGGTTACCCGCCGGACCCGCCGGAGCGCGCCGATCGGGTCCACCATGTGGTAGAGGACGCCGAGGTACAGCACGACGTCGAAGGTGCCCAGCGCCTCGAGGTCCATGGTCATGAAGTCGTCCACTACCGATTCCACCCGGCTGTCGAGGTAGCGATGCGCCATGTCGAAGCCGAGCTTGCCCGGCAGGCTTCCGTCTTCTATCAAGAAGCCGCGGTCGACCATCTCGGGATCGGGCAGCAGGCCCTTGGACTCGCAGTCGTCGTAATAGGCTTGGCGCCCTCGGAAATCGAGGCGCCAGACGTAGTGGTCGAGCGCGACGACCCGTACGGCGCCGGCCGCCTCCGCTTGGAAGGAGTACTTGCCGTCCCAAGCCCCGATGTCGAGCACCGACTTGCCCGCCACATCGGGGAAGGAACGGGCTATTAGCTTGCTCGGGGGAAGGCCCTTGGTGACCAACCCGTCGCCGAGGTCGATGGAATGGAACCACTGCCGCTCCTTGATCTGCGCGGCCAGCTCCGGATCCCTCGGCACAAGGATGCAGCTTACTTTTGGGATGATTGGGCGCTTGATCTTGGGATGACTGGCACTGCCGGCACCGCCGACGATATTGCTCCGCTTCGGATCTGCTTGCGAAGGGGGAACGCCCCAGCCGGACTGGGCCGGCTCGGTGGAACCTGCCCGGCAGCCGGCACGCCCACCCTTTGATTTGATCAGAGCGCGGCGCCGGCTAGCCCTCCACGCTGCCGGGGGGCGGTATGGTGCCCGGCCCGTTCACCGAGCAGGCCAAGGCCGAGGGGGTGTCCCCGGGGGGCGCCAGCTTGGGCAGGCGGGGGAACACCGGGTCTTGGCGGGCGAGGGCCCTCATGTCGAGGAAGTCGGTGAGGTCGTTGGCGTTCGCGTCGCGGTAGGTGAGGGCGGGGAGGTTCCATTTGCGCTCGACCATGGCCAGCACGGAGGTGTGGTCGTGGAGGACGCTGCTCACGTACCTGCGCTTGGCGTAGGGCGACACGACCACCGCCGGGACCCGGAACCCGTAGCGGTGGAACCCGTCGTAGGTCGGCTCGCCGGGCGCCACGACGGGCGGGATCAGGTCCGGGGCGAGCGCGGGAGGGGGAGGGACGTGGTCGTAGTAGCCGCCGTGCTCGTCGTAGACCAGCACGAACAGCGTCGTCGGCCACGAGGGCGACTCGCCGAGGGCTTGGACCACCTGGGCGAGGAAGGCTTCGCCCACCACGATGTTCTGCGGGTTCTCCTGGGACTGGGTGTCGTAGTCGGGGTCGATCAGGGTGAAGGCGGGCAGGTGGCCTGCCGCCGCGTCGGCGAAGAACTGGTCGATCGGCTGGTGGTGCAGCGCTTCGCTCGCCGCGTCGTCGGTGGGGAACAGCTCCGGCGTCGCGCCCGTCGGGTAGCTGGCCACGTAGTTCTCCCAGGAGATGCCGTGCAGGTCGAGCAGGTTGAAGATGGTGCCGGCGGCGGGAACGGGCAGGGTGAGGTCGGCGAGGACCCCCGCCTCGCCGGGGTTGGTGGACACGGCGATGTCGTCGGTCATCCCCGCCGAGGTGGCGGCTATCAGGTAGCGGCGGTTGGGATCGGTCTGGCCGAGCAGCGAGCAGAACCAGCGGTCCCCGACGGGGAACTCGCCGGCCAGGCTGTAGGTGAAAGGCAGGTCGTCGCCGGTCCAGTAGCCCATGGCCACCCCGCCGACGATCTCGCTGCTCCCGTAGGTGATCGGGGTGCGCACGAAGCCGTCGTTGCGGCCGTCGTCGTAGGAGGTGTGGCTGGCGTACCACTCCTGGCTCGGCCTCGACGGAAGCTGGCAGGTGGTCGGCATGTGGAACGCCAGTTGCAGCTGGCCGTCGGGGTAGGGGTTGGTGGCGGTCGGCTGCCCGTCGGCGCCGAGGGTGAAGCCGTCCCCGCGGCCGAGCATCCCGAAGATGTTGTCGTAGGAGTGGTTCTCCAGCATGAGTACCACGATGTGCTCGATGCCCGGCATCGTGTCGGTGCCGGGAGCCAGGTGGGGGAACGGCAGCGACCCGGGACAGCGGAGGTGGCTGCGCCCGAGAGCCGCCAGGGCGGCGGCTTGGGCGGCACCTCCAGCGGCGGCGGGGGGACCGGCGGGACCCGCCGCCTTGGCCGCGGCGAGCGCCGCCGGCGCCGCCGCCCCCACGGCCAGGGTGCCGGCCGCGCCCAGAAGGAACCGACGTCGGCTGAGACCGCGGCCCGCCTGCTCAGCGGGTTCGTCCACCATGCAAGGGAGCTTCGCCCGCCGACGCCGGATCCCTGCAAGCACCCGTCCCGTTCCACGGCGAGCCGACGCCGACGACCCGGGGGTTGTAGCCTTCCCTGCGGTCAGGAGGTGGGGTTGGTGTCAGCTTCTGCGGTTTCGGACCCCGGAGGGGCCGGCGGCGTTGCCGCGCCGGTGAGCGCCGGGGGCGGCGCCTGACGTGGAGGTCCGGGTGGTGGAGCGGTGGCCGTCGGGCCTCCCGGCCGACGACGACCACCCCTACCGCAGCGGGGCGTGGCGCCCCCAAACCGCTGAGCTCGACGCGTGGGACCTGGAGGTGACCGGCGAGCTGCCCGCCGACCTCGAAGGCGTCTACCTGCGCAACACCGAGAACCCGCTGTGGCCGCCGATCGAGCGCTACCACCCTTTCGACGGGGACGGGATGATCCACGCCGTCACCTTCCGCGAGGGACGCGCCTCCTACCGGAACCGGTTCGTGCGCACCGCCGGGCTGCTGGCCGAGCGGGAGGCCGGGCGGGCCCTGTGGGCCGGGATCGCCGAGAACCCCGCCCTGTCGCTACGGGAGGACGGCTGGGGGGCGAGGGGGCGGATGAAAGACGCCTCCTCCACCGACGTCGTGGTCCACGCCGGGATGGCGCTCTCCAGCTTCTGGCAGTGCGGGGACCTCTACGAGCTGGACCCGCTCACCCTCGCCGACCTGGGCCGCGCCTCGTGGGGCGGCCGCTTCCCGTCGGACGTCGGCGTCTCCGCCCACGCCCGGGTGGACGAGCACAGCGGTGAGCTCCTCTTCTTCAACTACTCCACCACGGCCCCCTACCTGCATTTCGGCACCGTCGACGCCAGAGGACGCCTGACCCGGTACGAGCCGGTGTAGCTGCCCGGCCCCCGCCTGCCCCACGACCTGGCTTTCACCGAGCGCTTCGCCGTTCTCAACGACCTGCCGCTGTTCTGGGACCGCGAGCTGCTCGAGCGGGGCCTGTACGCCACCCGCTTCCACCCCGACCTGCCCTCGCGACTGGGTCTCTTGCCCCGCGACGGCTCGGGCCCGGTCCGGTGGTTCGAGTTCGAGCCGACCTACGTGCTGCACTGGGCCAACGCCTACGAGGACGGCGACGAGGTGGTGGTCGACGGCTTCTACCAGCGCCGCCCCGAACCCGCCGACGCCCCGGCGGGAGGCCCACCGCAGCGCATCTTCCGTTTCCTGGCCGCCGACGTTCTCGCGACCACCCTGCACCGATGGCGCATCAACACCGTCACCGGCGCCACCAAGGAGGAGCACCTCACCGACCGCTTCAGCGAGTTCGGGATGATCAACGGCCGGCATCGCGGTCGCCGCCACCGCCACGTGTACGCCACGGTCAACCGTCCCGGCTGGTTCCTCATGACCGGGGTGGTCCACCACGACACCGACACGGGCGCCATCGAGGAGTACCGGTTCCCCGAGGGGGTCTACTGCAGCGAAACCGCCATGGCCCCCCGGCGGGGCAGCAGGTCCGAAGACGACGGCTACCTGGTGACGCTGACCGTAGACACCAACCGGGACCTCTCGGAGTGCGGGGTGTTCGACGCCGCCCGACTGGCCGACGGGCCGGTCGCCTCCGTGCGGCTCCCCGAGCGGGTGTCGAGCGGCACCCACAGCTTCTGGGCGCCGGCGTCGGACCTGCCCGGCTGGTAGGGCCATCCGGCCCCGAAGGGGCTCCCCCGCAGCGCCCGCCGGCCGCTCAGCCCGACAACAGCCCCCGCAGCACCCGCCGCAGCGCCTCGCCGGCCTCCTCCTCCCCGCCGATGCCGTCGAGCAGGGCAACTTGGGCGGGGGCGCCGGCCCTTCCTCGCTTCGCCTCGTACATCGCCTGGTCGGCCCGTTCGAACAGCTCCCCGGCGCTCGCCGCCTCCCCCCGGCTGACAACAGCTCCCACCGACGCGCTCACCGGCCACGCCCGCTCGTCGAGCTGGATGGTCACCTCGAGGGCCGACTGGACCCGGTCGCGGACGGTTTTGGAGGCATGCTCGCCGGCCAGGCCCTCGACGAGCACGGCGAACTCGTCGCCGCCGAGGCGGGCGACGGTGTCCGATGCGCGCACCGCCGAACGCAGCCGCCCGGCGACGGCCGCCAGGACCCGGTCGCCGACGGTGTGGCCGGCGCCGTCGTTGATCTCCTTGAAGCCGTCGAGGTCGATGTAGAGCAGGCACACCGGCTGGCCGCTGCGCTGCGCCCGGCGCAGGGCGTGCTCGACGCACTCGGTGAAGAACCGCCGGTTGGACAGGCCCGTCAGCGAGTCGTGGGTGGCCAGGTGGTACAGGTCGGCCTGCTGGGACTGGTCGTCGTGGATGTCCAGCGCGGTGAGAACCACCTTGGGGGAGCCGTCGATCTCGTGGCGGTCGATCCACCAGCGGGCCCACCGCGGGCCGTGCGGGCCCACCACCCGGTAGTCCCTGCGCCGCCCGGCGCCGCTGCGGGCCACGCCGACCACGTCGTCGCGAAGGGCGTCCCGGCTGGGGGACTCCACGGCGGCGAGCCACCCGTGGCCGAGCGACTCGCCGGGTGCCAGCCCCGACAGGTCCACCCAGCGCTGGTTAACCGTGTGCACGCCGGCCGTGTCGTCGGCGACGAGCACGGCGAACGGCGAGACGCTCAACAACGTCGAGACCATCGCCACCTGAGCATTCTTTGACGGGTCGGGTCCGTTCCAAACTTCATTCGCCCTCCCGGCCGGGAAACCCTTCCTAGCGCGCCGGCCGTGCTTTGTCCCGATCCTCGTGAGCCATCATGGAGTGCCATCCATAGGCGGAGGCCACTATGTCGTCCAGCCCGTACCTGGGGGACCAGCCCAGCGTTCGGAGGGCGAGGCGGTTGTCCGCCCACAGGGCCACCGGGTCGCCCGGACGGCGGGGGGCGTCCTCGCAGGGCACGGGCCGGCCCGCCGCCCGCTCCGCCGCTGCCAGCACCTCCCGCACCGACGACCCCGACCCGGTCCCCAGGTTGAGCTCGACCGTGTCCCCGCCCGCGGCCAGGTAGTCGAGGGCCCGCAGGTGGGCGTCGGCCAGGTCGTCGACGTGGACGTAGTCGCGTATCGCCGTGCCGTCGGGGGTGGGGTAGTCGACGCCGAACACCCGCAGCGGCGGTCCGGCGCCGAGCAGGGCCTTCATCGCCACCGGGATCAGGTTGGTCGTCCACGTCCAGTCCTCGCCGAGCGATCCGTCCATCGCCGCGCCGGCGGCGTTGAAGTAGCGCAGGCTCACCGAGCGCAGGCCGTGGCAGACGTCGAACCAGCGGAGCATTCTCTCCACCGCCGCCTTGCTCTCCCCGTAGGGGCTCTCGGGTCTCACGGGTGCGTCCTCCGCGACCGGCGCAGCCTCGGGTGTGCCGTAGACCGCGCATGTCGAGGAAAAAACGAACGCCTTGACGCCAGCCAGTCTCGCCGCTTCGAGCAGCCGGGCGCTGCCGGCGACGTTGTTCACGAAGTAGCGGCCGGGGCGCTCAACAGACTCCCCCGCCGACTTGTAGGCGGCGAAGTGGACGATCGACGTCACCCGGTGGGCGGCGATCGTGTTGGTCACCAGCTCCGAGTCGGCCACGTCGCCCACCAAGAGCGGCGTGTCGGCGATGGCGTCGCGGTCGCCGAGCTCGAGCGTGTCGATCACGACCACCTTCTGGCCGCGTCGGCGCAGCTGACGGACGGTGTGCGAGCCGATGTAGCCGGCGCCGCCGGTGACCAGCACAGCGCCGTTGTCGTTGTCCACGGGGGAAGTCTGACAGGGCCGGCGCTGCCGCGCGCGGCTTACCGCGGGCCGAGCGTCGCGAGTTGACGGCGCTGTGGCGCCGCTAGCTCACGACCCGTCGGGCTTTCACGGCGTCGGGCAGGACTGGGCGTAGGCGCAGTCGTTGAACGACTCACCGTCGGAGGCCAGCGCGGAGGGCGTCGCCTCGTTGACGACGCCGAGGCCGAGGTCGATCTGGGTGGGGTTCCCCTCTGCGATCGTGTGGCTGGAGCCGCCTTGGGTGTAGGTGGACGTCGGGCCGAAGTGGACGGTGCCGACGTTGGCCAGGAGGGTCTGGGCGACCAGCAGCGTCGGCGCTTCGAGGATCCACTCGGCGGACGACTCCGACGACGAGTAGCTCACCGTCTTCGACCAGCTCCAGTGGCCGGCGTCGGTCAAGGAGATCTTCCAGTTGCTGCCGCCGGTGTTGGAAATGTCGACGGTGATGTCGTCACCGGGGTTGACCGTGCAGGCCGAGTCGCCGGTGCAGCCGCTCAGCGGGGTCTCCGAGGCGGGGAGCATCTCGTACCAGGCGTTGTAGCCGCCGACCGAGTCCTCCTCGACGCCGGCCTGGATGAGGTCGGAGGTGCTGTAGCCGCCGATGCCCGCCCACGTCGCCGCGAAGCCGGGGGGGTCCAGGCCGGCGGTGGGCACGACGAAGGTGCCGTCCACCCCGGTGATCCCCGAGCCGGTCACCGCGTAGCCGGACCAGTTGAGGCTGTCGACCGTCCCGCCTTTGAGGGGGAGCACCTCGCCTTTGTGGGCGGGGATGAGGGTGCCTGTGGCCGCCTGGGCCCGGTCACCTCCAGGCAGCGTTCTGGCGCTGGCCGGCGCAGCCGCCGCCAGGCCGCCCGCCACCGCGGCCGCCGCGAAAACCGTGAGCACCTTGGATCGCACCGCTCCTCCCTTGCAGGTTGGTTCCCAATGACTAGTTACCCCATATCCTGCCTTTCTTCGCTGTATTTCGCCACCCCAGGTGCGCTCACCTGCTTGTCGCCGGCGGGTCTTACGGCCGGGCCGGCTCACCCCCCCGCCGGGGCTCGACGCGTGCCGTTGGGCATCATCTTTGGCGTGTACAGCCTCGGCACCCTCAGCGCCGTCCCCGCCTCCCGGAGCCCCGAGCTCGTGGGCGGGCCCACCCTCGAAGCGCTCACCCGGCTGGGCTGGCTGGAAACGGTGGGCGTCGTCGAGATCGACCCCGCCCTCTCCGACACGGCCCGCTCGCAGGACGCCTACCGCCTGCCGCCCGACAGCCTGGCGA
>DATGKR010000144.1:0-16139 GCA_035294565.1 Acidimicrobiales bacterium
AGAGTCCGCTGGCCGGTTCGTCCAGCAGGAGGAGCCGTGGCTCGCCGGCCAGAGCCCGCGCCAGCGACACCCGCTTCTGCACGCCGTAGGGGAGCTCTCCCGGCAGGCGGCCGGCCCACTCGGCAACCCCGAGCTTCTCCAAGGCGTCCCGGGCGCGTTGTGAGAGTCGCCTCTCGTCCCTCGAGGAGCGGGGCAAGCCCAAAAGGGCGGAGCCGAAATCGGCTTTGGCCGCAACATGCAGACCTGCGATCACGTTCTCGAGCACGGTGAGACGGGGCCAGAGTCCCACTCCCTGCAACGTGCGGGAGATCCCGAGGGATGCCAGCTGATGCGGCTTGTGGTTGCTCAGGGGCTTGCCTTCCCAGAGGATGTGTCCCGACCGGGGCCGTACGAAACCGCATGCGACGTTGAAGAGGGTGGTCTTGCCGGCGCCGTTGGGGCCGATAACCCCCACCACTTCGCCTGAATCGACCGCAACGGACACGTCCTCCAGCGCGGTCAGCCCACCGAAAGCAACGGTGACCTCGTTTAGGGACATCCCCCCGGTTGCCACTGAGGGGAAGCTAACACAGGGCGGCCGGGGATCTCGAGGTTCTGCAGGCTCCGAGGGCTGAGCCTGGAGGGCTCAGGGTCGCGGCCGCCGCTCCGGGAGGTCCCTGCGCAGGACGCTCACCCCCAGCCACAGCGCCGCGACGCCGGCAAGTCCCAGGAAAACCCAGGTCAAAGCCGGGTACCCTCCGACGACGTCCCCCTTGCCGGAGGAGGCGAACAGCGCCGCGGCGACCACGAAGGCGGCGATCAGGACGCCGGTGGCCACCCGGTTGGCGAGCTTCTGCGCCCCCCGCATCAGGGCCGCCTCGTCGAGGCCTTCGAGGCTGAAGGTCAGCCTGCCTTCCGCGAGGGATCCGAGCACCTTGTCGAGGCGTCCCGGTAGCGCCTCGGCGAAGGCGGCTGCTTCGAGGGTCGAGCGCATCATCTTGGCCGGCGACGCGGCCTGCAGCATCTGATGGCGCGTCAGCCTTGCGGCGTGCCTCTCGATTATCTCGTCGATCCGGATGTCGGGGTCGAGCACGCGGGCGACCTCGTCGAGGTTCAACAGGGTCTTCGCCAGCATCGTCAGCTCCGATGGCGGCCTCAGCCCAGACTGCGACGCGGCCAAGGCCAGATCGGCTATCAGCCGCCCGACGGGCGTGTCCGACACGCTCCGCGACCCGTAGCGGAGAACGAGGTCTCCGACCCGTTTCTGCAGCTGGTCCGCGTCGAAGCCGTCCAGGCGCGTGCCGAGGGCTTCGAGGGTGTCGGCGGCCGCGCGGCCGTCCCGCGATGAGACTGAAAGCAGCAGTCGGAGGAGCTCCTCCTGGGCGTGGGGAGAAAGGCGGGCGACCATCCCCACGTCGATGAGGCCGACGCGCCCGTCCGGCGTCAACAAGACGTTGCCCGGGTGTGGGTCTGCGTGGAAGAAGCCGTGCACGAGAACCTGGTCCAGGTAGGCGCCAAGCAGCTGCTCTGCCAGTTCGGGGCTAGGGGCCCCGGACCGGTTGGCGGGGTTGGCCGCGACCCCCACACTCGTTCCCTCGACGAGGTCCATCGTGAGCAGCCGGGCGGTCGTGTGGTCATCCACCGGGAGGGGCACGACGATGCGGTCGAAGCCTGCGAGCTGCTCGGCCAGCAGGCGCAGGTTCGCCGCCTCGCGGGTGTAGTCCAGCTCGTCCAGGAGGGCCTGTCGGAACTCCTCGGCCATGTCGGCGAAGCCGACTCGGGCCGCCTGGGCGGAATGGTCGTCGACGAAGCCCGCCAGCTCGGCGATGACCTCCATGTCCTCCAAAGCCCGCTGGCGGGCGTCTGGTCGCTGCACCTTGACGGCGACCCGCCGGCCGTCCCGCAAGGATGCCTTGTGCACCTGGCCGAGGGAGGCCGCAGCCAGGGGCCGGCGGTTGAAGGACTTGAAGGCCCTGGAGATCTTCGTGCCCAGCTCCTGCTCGACGACGGATATTGCCTCGTCGGCGGGGAAGGGCGCCACGTCGTCTCGCAGTCTCGACAGAGCCTCCAGGTACACGGTGGGGAGGAGGTCGGCGCGGGTGGACAGGAGCTGGCCGAACTTGACGAAGGTCGGCCCCATCCGGACCAGTTCGCCGGCGAGCTCATCAGCGTCCTCGACGGTGGCCCCTCCTTCTGGCCCCTCGGCGGCACCGCGGTGCTTCACGAGCAGGCGCGCCAAGGCGGCGTACCGCCCGGCGTGTGCGGCCTTCAGGTTGGTTGCCACTCCTCGGTCGGTACCCAGCCGAACGGCTTCTATCACTTCGCGGGTAGGGCGAGAGGCCGCGCAGCCCGGCGCGGGCCCGTCGTGTTGCCAGGCAGGACTCGTGGGGGGCGACAAGAGGACCAGGGATCGACTTGGCAGGCGCAGCTTGGCAGGACCAAGCTGCGCGTCGATGCACACCTACGACTTTGCGAAAGGAGCCTCGTCCATTGTTCGAGTCGCCCTTTACGTCACGAAGTGGTCGGATCGTGCCGCTGGCGGAAGCGGTGCAGGCGCTGGTCCGCGACGGTGACATCGTCGCCCTCGAAGGGTTCACCCATTTGATCCCCTTCGCGGCCGGTCACGAGATCATCCGGCAGGGCCGCAGGCGGCTGACCCTCGTCCGTCTCACACCGGACCTGATCTTCGACCAGATGATCGGCATGGGATGCGCCGAGCGGCTCGTCTTCTCCTGGGGGGGCAACCCCGGCGTGGGCTCCCTGCACCGCTTCCGCGACGCGATCGAGAACTCCTGGCCGCAGCCGCTCGAGATCGAGGAGCACACCCACGCGGGGCTGACCGCCCGGTACGTCGCTGGCGCCTCGGGTCTCCCATTCGGCGTCCTGCGGGGCTACTCGGGCACCAGTCTCGAGCGGGTCACGGCGACGGTGGCGACGCTGGCGTGCCCCTTCACCGGTGAGCAGGTGGCGGCGGTGCCTGCGCTCAATCCCGACGTGGGAATAGTCCACGCCCAGCAGGCCGACCGCGAGGGCAACGTGCAGCTCTGGGGTATCACTGGCGTGCAGAAGGAAACAGTGCTCGCATCGGCGCGGTCATTGGTGACGGTGGAGGAGGTGGTCGAAAGGCTCGAGCTGCGCCCGGGCGGGGTGATCATCCCGTCGTGGGTGATCACCGCCGTCGCTCATGCGCCAGGGGGCGCCCGACCTTCGTACGCGGCGGGCTTCTATTCCCGGGACAACGGGTTCTACGAGGCCTGGGATGCGGTGAGCCGCGACCGGGAGCGCTTCGTCGGCTGGATGCAAGAGAACGTTATGGACGCTGGCGGGGCAGCCCGTTGAGCACCCCGCTGGAGGACATGATGGCCGTGACCGCGGCCCGGGCGCTCAAAGGTGCCAAGAACTGCTTCGTTGGCATCGGCGCGCCTTCGACGGCCGCCAACCTGGCCCGCGCCACCCACTCGCCGGAGCTGGTGCTCATCTACGAGTCCGGATGCATCGGGGCCAAGCCGACTCGGCTGCCGCTGTCGATCGGCGACGGCGAACTGGCCGAAACGGCGGACGCCGTGGTCTCCGTCCCGGAGATCTTCGCCTACTGGCTGCAACCCGGCCGCATCGACCTCGGCTTCCTGGGCGCCGCCCAGATCGACCGCTTCGCCAACCTCAACAGCACGGTGATCGGTCCCTACGACCAGCCGGCGACTCGTCTGCCCGGCGCGGGTGGGGCCCCCGAGATAGCCGCGGCGTGCCGGAGGGTGCTGGTGATGATCCGCCAGAGCCGGCGCAGCTTCGTCGCGGGCCTGGACTTCCGCACCTCGGTCGGCTTCGGCGACGGCCCGGGGGACCGCCGACGGCTCGGTCTGCGGGGCGGGGGCCCGGAGATGGTTATAACGGATCTCGGCGTTCTGCGTCCCGATCCGGAGACCTGCGAGCTGGTGCTGACCGACGTCCACCCTGGGGTTCGGGTCGACGAGGTGAGGCAGTCCACAGGGTGGCCGCTGCGCGTTGCTCCCGATGTAGGGATGACCGGGCCGCCCACAGAAGTGGAGCTGGCCGCGCTGAGACGATTGCGCGAGGCTGGAAAGGTATGACCATAGCGGGAGGGAATCCTTCGCTTCGGATCGATCCTCCATACGACTCGCCCGGGTACCGGTCGAGTTCGGCGCGCGCACCGAAGCAGCCGCTGGTCCTGCTCGAGCCGGGCCTGCTCGAGCTCGGCGGCCCCGTCTTCGGTGAGGGGTTGGTCGCGCCCGGCGACGCCGACCTGACCCGCCAGCACCCCGGTGAGCCCATAGGGGAGAGGATCAACGTCACCGGCCGGCTCCTGGGCTCCGACGGCCGCCCGATCGCCGGCCAGCTGGTGGAGCTGTGGCAGGCCAACGCCGCCGGTCGCTACGCCCACGAGGTCGACCGCCACCCCGCTCCTCTCGACCCGAACTTCACCGGGGCCGGGCGCTGCCTGACCGGGGCGGACGGCACGTGGAGGTTCGTGACGATCAAGCCCGGCGCGTACCCCTGGCGTAACCACCCGAACGCCTGGCGTCCCGCCCACCTCCACTTTTCCGTGTTCGGGCGGGTGTTCACAGAGCGGCTGGTTACGCAGATGTACTTCCCCGGGGATCCTCTCCTCGAGTTCGACCCCATCTACAACTCTGTGCGTGACGAGCGCGCCCGCAAGCGCCTGGTGGCCGCCTTCGACTGGGAGACCACCGAGGAGGAGTGGGCGCTCGGCTACCGGTTCGACATCGTCGTCGGGAGTCGTCTGGTCACCGCCACGGGGACCCTCTCGTGAACGAAACGCCCTCCCAGACGGTCGGCCCTTTTTTCCGGTTCGGGCTCGAGTGGATGCAGCACCACGCCATTGCCGCCCCAGGCGACCCTGGCGCGTCGGAGATCAGCGGCGTGGTCTACGACGGTACCGGGTTGGCCGTCCCTGACGCCATGCTCGAGTTCTGGAATGCGCCTCACTTCCAGCGGTGCATGACCGCGAACGACGGCTCGTACCGCCTGGTCGTTCCCAGGCCAGCCCCCATCGGCGACCAGGCGCCTCACATCGACGTCTCCGTGTTCGCCCGCGGGCTGCTACAACGGCTGGTCACCCGGATCTACTTTCCTGACGAGGAGGCTGCCAACGCCTCCGACCCCATCCTCGCGCTCGTCCCCCCGCAGCGTCGCCAAACGCTGGTCGCCAGCGGGACCGGCGGGCGTTTCCGCTTCGACGTGCACCTCCAAGGGCCGCAGGAGACGGTGTTCTTTGCTTACTGACGACCTCTTCTCCCCTGTGGTCACAACGGCCGAGCTTTTGGCTGCCACCGGTTCCCGCGCCTGGCTGACGGCCATGCTCGACGCCGAAGCTGCCCTGGCGCGCGCCGAGGCGAGCCTCGGCGTCATCCCCGCGGCGGCCGCCGAGGCGATCGCAGCAGCATGCCACCCTGACAGATTCGATGCCGGCGCTCTCGGATCGGAGGCGCGCGGCGGTGGCAACCCGGTCATACCCCTAGTGGGACGCCTCTCCTCGGTCGTCGGCGCCGAGGGAAGGGAATGGGTGCACTGGGGGGCCACCAGCCAGGACATCCTCGATACGGCCGCCGTTCTGGTGGCGCGCCGGGCCGGCCGGATCGTCGCCGCCGACCTGGCTCGGCTCGCCGAAGGGTGTGCTGCTCTCGCCGAGCGGCACCGGCGCACGGTGATGGTCGGGCGGACGCTGCTCCAACCGGCTCTGCCCATCACCCTGGGCATGAAAGCCGCCGGCTGGCTGGTAGGGGTGACAGACTGCCGAGCGTCCCTCCTGATGTCGCTGGACGCCCTCCCCGTCCAGCTCGGCGGCGCTGCGGGAACGCTGGCGTCTCTCGGCGAAAGAGGACCCGCGGTGCTGGCTCGTTTCGCCGCCGAGTTGGGGCTGCCGGAGCCGGTGATGCCGTGGCACTCGTCGCGCCAGCCCGTCGCTGGCCTGGCCGCCGCCCTCGGCCTCGCCGCTGGCACCGCTGAGAAGATTTCCGGCGACGTGGCGCTGCTGATGCAGGAGGAAGTCGGCGAGGCCTTCGAACCGGCAGCGTCCGGCCGCGGCGGGTCTTCTACCTTGCCCCACAAGCGCAACCCGGTGGGGGCCGCGGCCGTCGGCGCGGCGGCCCGCCGGGCCGAGGCCCTCGTCGGGCTGTACTTCCGGTCCCTGGCCGGCGAGCACGAACGCCATCTGGTCTCCTGGCCGGTCGAATGGCAGTCGCTGGGCGATCTGTTGTCGCTGGCCGGGGGGGCGGTGGCTCGCACAGCGGAGACCGTCGCCGGCCTCGAGGTGGACGAGCGGGCCATGGCAGAGCGCGTCCGCAGCCTCGCCGGGCAGCTGATGTCTGAGCGGGTCAGCCTGGCGCTCTCCGCCCGTCTCGGTCGCGCGGCGGCCAGGGAGGCCGTCGGCGAGGCTGCTCGCCGCGCGACCGATGCTTCGGCCGCCGCATTCGGGTCGTCGCTGCTCTCTGACGCGAAGGTGTCGCCTGTGTTGTCATCCGAGGAGCTTGACGGTCTCCTCGACCCGTCCGGGTATCTGGGCTCGAGCGACGCGTGGATCGATCGTGCCCTCGCCTACCACGGCCGGAGCGCGTGTTGACCCCGAAGCGCTCGATCATGGCTGACGGGCCGCGTGATGCCCCTGTCCTGGTGCTCGTCAACCCGCCGGGGATGACGGCGAGGACATGGGATCCCCAGGTTGGAGCGTTCTCGGCGTACTTCCGCGTCGTCCGCTACGAGCATCGCGGGCACCGCGGCGCCCGGGCCCCGGACGGCCCTTACACGGTCGACGACCTCGGCACAGACCTTCTCGGCGTGGCGGATGAGGTCGGCGCAGAACGGTTCTCGGTCGTCGGGCTGTCGCTCGGCGCTGCGGTCGCCCTGTGGGTCGCGGCGAAGTTCCCCGGGCGGGTCGAGCGGATGGTGGTGGCGAGCGGGCTCGCGTACTGGCCGGACAAAGAGGTCTGGCGGGAGTCGGCCCGCATGGCGCGCCGTCAAGGCATGTCCGGCGTCGCCGTCAAGCTGGCCGAGCGGTGGTTCACGGCGCAGTTCAAGGTTGGACGTCCCGAAGTCTGCGCCGAGGCCGCCGCAATGTTCGAAGAAGTGGACGCGGCCGGATATGCCTGGTGCTGCGAGGCCCTGTCCGAAGCCGACCTGCGCCACGACGTGGCATTCGTCGCCGCGCCGACGCTGGTGCTGGCAGGAGTCGACGACCCGGTCGTCCCCGTGGCGGACGCCGCGGCGCTGGCGGAGGCGATCCCAGGCGCCGTGCTCCAGGTGGTCTCCCCCGGAGCCCACCTGCTCAACCTCGAGCAGCCCGACCGCTTCACGTCGGCGGCGCTGGACCACCTGGTGGGGACAGCTTTGGATCGCGGACGGGCCGCGAGGCGCGCTGTGCTCGGCGACGCCCACGTCGAGCGCAGCGAGCAGGACGCGTCGGCGCTGACGGCCCCGTTCGTCGACCTGATCACCCGCTACGCGTGGGGCGACATCTGGAGCCGGGCGCGGCTCGACCGCCGCACGCGTTCGTGCATCACCCTGGCCATGCTGGTCGCCCTCGGGCGTTTCGACGAGCTCGAGCTGCACCTGCGCGCGGCGCGCCGGGTCGGCCTGTCCCAAGACGAGATCGGCGAGGTCCTCCTCCAGTCGGCCGTCTACTGCGGGGTTCCGGCGGCCAACCGCGCCTTCGCCGTCGCCCAGCGAGTCCTGGCAGAGACCTGAGGCCCCCGGCGGTTCCCCGCTGCCGGCTCAGGCCGAGACAGCCGAGGCGGTGCCTACCCCCTGCTCGGAGCTGTCTTCGTCGAGGAACACCACCGAGTCGTATCCGAGCAGCTTGAAGATCCTGTTCTGCGCGGACAGCAGGCGGACCTCGCCCTCCCCGGACGCGAAGTGCTGGGCCACCGTGTTCTGCGGCACGTACACGGTGTCACCCGCCTTGAACTCGTGCCGCGTCGGCTCCTTGGCGATGCGGGCGTAGTACTTCTCGGCGATCTCGGCCTGGACCTCCCAGTGCAGGCTGTATCCCGATCCCGAGATTACGTAGAGCACCTCGTCGGCCATGTGCCAGCGCCGTCCGCTGCGGCCCCCGGCGGGGAGGGCCAGCTCGAACACGTCCATGCTGAAGGTCCGCACGTCGGTGCGCTCTGGGGAGGACATGACCCTCACCCGGCCGAGGGGTGTGTCCTCCCAGGTGGTGTCCTCGGGTTTGACGACCTTCTTGCGAGCGGCGGCGCCCGGCGTCCAAAGCTGCCCCCACTCGAGCCGCTCGCCGAAGCGGTCGGCGTCCTCGGGCGGCCCGCTGCGGCCCTGCTGGATCAGGCCCAGGTACATCCAAGCCGCCTTCGCCTTCACCACTAGCGCCGTGGCCGTCTCGTCGTAGGGGTTGAAGTGGCGATGCACCGAGTCGGTGTGGACGATCACCAGGTCGCCTTTGGACCAGTCGTAGCGCTGGTCGTCGTGGATCTCGTATCCGCGGCCCTCGAGGATGTAGAAAACCGCCTCGTTCTGGTGGCCGTGGCCGTGGTTGGAGGTTCCCGACGGCAGCTGCACGAAGTGCACCTGCACCGTCTGGGTCAAGAACGGGTCGTCCCCCGGTCCGAGCCGCCACCAGGTGCGGGACTCCTCGGAATCTCCTGAGTGACCGACCTTCGCATCGTCGACCACGACCTCGTCGTTGCGCACCCTCGGTGCGGCGAGCTGCCGACGGCGGAACTCCGAGAGCCCGTAGTTCTCGGAGGTGATGTCACGCAGGAAAACGCGTCCGGACTTGGCCACTTGACCTCCTTGGGTCCGTATCCCGAAGGGAATAATGGTATGACCATACAATAGCGGCTGGACGGGCACCCTTGCTAGCCCGCGCCGTGCTGCAGGATCCGCAACCACTGCTCGCTGGCCCGGCACACCAGCGCCGGAACCCCAAGGTCGTCCAGCAGCTCGCCGGCGGCCGCCATCTCGTCGGCTCGGCGTCGGGCGTGCACGATGCTCCCGCGCTCCATCCGGTCCACCGCGTCGGCGCCGGTGGCCTCCAGCTCCGCTCGCAGGTGGTTCCTCATCCAGGGCTCGAGGCCGGCGGCGCGAGCCGCGGCGAGGGCCTCGGTCACCGCGGCCGCCATGCCTTTGAAGAACACGCTTCGCAGCAGTTTTCGCTCGGCGGCGGCGCCCGCGGGCCCGGGCACCACCTCTACGGGGGTGCCGTACGGCCGCATCCGGGCAGCGAATGCTTCGGCGCCCGGACCCGAGACCAGCATCGGGGTCCGGATCCCCTTTCCCGGCACGGGGGACATCAGCGCCACGTCGCAGAAGGAGCGCCCCGCCTCCGCGGCGGACGCTGCCAGCTCCCGCTTGAGCCGGGGGGAGGCGGTGTTGAGATCCGCCCAGACGGCACCGGGGAGCAGGCCGGCGACGCCGCTGTGCAGCGCCGCGAGCGAGTCGTGGGCGCTGTTGACGCTCAGCACGACGTCGGCGCCGGTCGAAGCGTCGGCCTCGTCGCGACAGGGCAGCGCGCCGGGAGGTGGCGGCCTGTCCGGGCGCGGATCGAAAGCCCGGACCACCGCGCCAGACGCCAAGAGGTCCCTGGCCATCTCGCCTCCGGCCTCCCCAAGGCCGAGTACTGCGAAGGTGACGCCGCCCCGGCGGGGCGGCCCGGAACCCGCTCCGCCGGCCGTCAACGCGGCCCGACCCTCCGCCCGGCGTGCGGCCCGACCGCTGGACCTGGCCGGGTCTGCGCGTAGCGGCGGTTCACGCGCTGAGCGCCCCGGTGCCCTCGGCGAACAGGCTTTCGAGGGGTGGGCGTTCGGTCAGGATCCTCTGGGCGATGGCGTAGTCGAGCAGCTTCTCGAGCATATCCCGGTTGGGCGCCAACCCGTACGGGAGCGGATCACCGCCGACCACGCCCATGATGGCGCGGTTCAGCCGGTCGGAGCCGATCAGCGAACCCTCGTCTGCGCGTCCCAACTCGTCGACGTAGAGCCGCTTGGCCTCGGCAAACGCATCGAACAGGTCAGCCGCGACTCCCGGAGTGGTGTGAAGGACGTCGTCGCGCACGACCACCAGGTGGTTGATCGGGTAGAAGCCTCGCCGGGCCAGGGCCTCCATCGCGGCCCGCTCCGGGTCGGTTATGAGAGGGGTCACCTCGGGTGAGGCGATGTCCGCGCCGATCACGGCCGCCAGGTCCCCGGCGGCGAGCAGCTCCGCCAGGCTCTGGCCCTCGGGTGCGGGCACCACATTGGCCGGGGGCCGATATTGCGCCACGTGCTCGTCGCCCGACAGGACCCAGGTGACCCTTTCCAGGTCGACTCCGTGCTCGTCGGCGAGGATGCCCCGAGCCCACACACCGGTCGTGACCGTGTAACCGCGGTTCACTCCCACCCTCCGGCCTTCGAGATCCCCCGGAGCGGACACCCCGGCGGCCGGATGCGTCTGGATCGCCCCGTGGTGGAGGCCCCGCCAGAGGAACACCGGGAGGGCGGTGAAGGCCGCCCCGAACGACCGGGCGCACAGGTAGGTGGTGACGGCCATCTCGCACACGTCGAACTCGAGTTGGCGGACCATGCGCCTGAAGGCGTCGACGAGCACCGGCACTTCCACGAAGTCCAGCCCGACGGTTTCCGGGCGGACCCGGCCGTCCTTGAGGGCGCGGTTGGCCCCCTGGGTGCGGGTCACGATCGTCAGTTTCGGTCGATCGGCCAACAGGATCCTTCCTCCACCCGGCAGCGCAAGCCGAGACTGCTGATAATGTCTGATAGCATACCTTTAGGTCAGCGCCGAGGCTCCCAGGGGAGGAAACGCTTTGTCCGACAAGGTTCTGGCGGCAGTTCGCACGGGCCCGTCGACGACCGAACTGCGGGAGTTCGACATGCCCGACATTCCGCCTGACTCGGCGGTCATGAAGGTCGAGGTCGCCGGGATCTGCGGTACCGACGTCAAGATGTACGCCAAGCCGCCGTTCGACGAGCCGGTCATCATGGGCCACGAGAACGTGGGGGTCCTCACCCGGGTGGGCCGCGAGTTCGCTTCGCGCCAGGGAGTTTCAGAAGGCGACCGGGTGTTCGTCGAGCACTACGTTCCGTGCCGGCGGTGCTCGTGGTGCCACCGCGGGGAGTACCGCCACTGCGAGGCGACGGACTGGAGGACCAACCCCGACGCCCGCCGGTACGGCTACACCTCGTCGCGCAACCCGTTCAATCTGTGGGGAGGCTTCGCCCAGTACCTGTACCTTCCGTGGAACGCCGTGCTGCACCGGGTTCCCGACAGCGTGACGCCGGAGCTGGCAGGGATCGTCACGCCCATGTCCAACGGGATCGAGTGGGCCCTTTTCGACGCCGGGGTCGGCTACGACTCCACGGTGCTCATCCAGGGTCCCGGCCAGCAGGGGCTGGCGCAGGTCGTCGCATGCAAGCAGGCCGGCGCCTCGCTGATCGTTGTCACCGGCACCGGCCGCGACGGCGCCCGCCTGGAGCTGGCCAAGACCCTCGGCGCCGACCATGTCATAGACGTAGGGTCCGTCGACGTGGCCGCGACCGTGCGGGAGCTCACGGGTGGCGAGGGGGTCGACGTGGTGCTCGACTGCACGGCCGGCGCGGGCACTGCCCCGGTGCTCGTCGGGATGGACGCCCTGCGCCGTCGCGGCGGGACCATGGTGGTGCAGGGGGAGATGGCCGCGTTCCCGGACTTCCCGATCAAGCAGATGACCGAGAAGGCGGTGACCTTGAAGAGCGCGAGGGGTCACAGCTGGCGGGCCTGCGAGCTCGCACTGGCCCAGCTGGCGTCGTCGCGTTTCCCGCTGCACCTCCTCACGACCCACACCTTCGGTCTCGGGGAGGTGGACCGGGCCATCCGCGCGGTGGGCGGCGAGGTGGACGAGGGCGTGGTCCACGTATCTCTGCTTCCGTGGCTGACCTCCTGAGCGCGCCGGACCCGAGCGGTCTGCCGGCGACGGGCGTCGTCGTCACCGGTGTCCGCCGTCCGGCGCCCGACGTGGTCGCCGGGCTCGCCCGGTGCGGGGTCGCCACCGTCCACGAGGCGCAGAACCGCTCGGGTCTGTTGGGGTCCCGGCTGCGCCCGATCTTCGCCGGAGCCAGGGTGGCGGGGGCGGCGGTGACGGTCAGCGTCCCGCCTGGGGACAACTGGATGATCCACGTGGCGGTGGAGCAGGCCGCGGACGGCGACGTGCTGGTGGTGGCGCCGACGTCGCCGTGCGAGGACGGGTACTTCGGCGAACTGCTGGCGACCGCCCTGCACGCCCGGGGGGTGCGGGCGGTGGTCATCGACGCCGGCTGCAGGGACGTGGCCGCCCTGACCCGCATGGGGTTCCCAGTGTGGTCGCGGTGCGTGTCGGCGCAGGGAACTGTCAAGGAGACGCTCGGCAACGTCAACCTCCCGGTGGTGTGCGCCGGCCAGGTCGTGAGGGCCGGTGACGTGGTGGTGGCAGACGATGACGGGGTGGTCGTGGTCGAGCGAGACCGGGCCGAGGCGGTGCTCGAGGCGTCGCTCCTGCGGGAGGCGAAGGAATCGTCCAGCCGCCAAAGGTACGCGACGGGCGAGATCAGCCTGGACGTGTCCCGGATGCGCGACGCACTGGCAGCCAAGGGGCTTACTTACGTGGCGGAAGAGGAGCTGGACCGGGCTTGCTGGTCGTAGACTGCCACGGGCACTTCACGACCGAACCTCCGCAGCTGGCCGAGTTCCGGCGGCGCCAGCTTGCGGCGCTCGAGGGGTCAGGCAGCGCACCCCAGCTGCCTGAAATCTCGGATGAGGAGCTGGTGGACTGCATCGGGCGCAACCAGCTGCGCGTCATGGACGAGAGGGGTATCGACATGGTCCTCTTCTCCCCCCGGGCGTCTGGGATGGGCCATCACGTGCCCGACGCCGAATCGGGCGCGGTGTGGACACGGCTGTCCAACGACCTCGTGCACCGGGTGTCGACGCTGTTCCCGGAGCGGTTCGCACCGGTTGCCCAGCTTCCGCAGACCCCCTCGGGGGACCTCGGGCCCTCGGTCGGCGAGCTGCGCCGGTGCGTGGAGCAGCTGGGCTTCGTGGGGTTCAACCTGAACCCGGACCCCTCCGGCGGGTACTGGAGCGGCCGGCCGGTGACGGACTCGTCGTGGTTCCCGCTCTACGAGGCGATGGAGGAGCTCGACGTGCCCGCCATGATCCACGTGTCGGCTTCCTGCAATCCCAACTTCCACGCGCTCGGGGCCCACTACCTCAATGCCGACACCACCGTCTTCATGCAGCTGCTCGAAGGCGACCTGTTCGGCCGCTTCCCCGGGGTGCGGTTCGTGATACCCCACGGAGGCGGTGCCGTTCCCTACCACTGGGGGCGCTACAAGGGGCTCGCCGCCAGGTTCGGGCTTCCGCCGATCGAGAGCCACCTGATGGGGAACGTCTACTTCGACACGTGCGTCTATCACCGGCCGGGGGTCGCGCTGCTGATGGAGGTGGCGGGTCCCGCCAACGTGCTGTTCGGCTCGGAGATGCTGGGCGCGGTGCGAGGCGTCAACCCCGAGACAGGCTCGGGCTGGGACGACACCCGCCGCTACGTCGACAGCCTCGGGCTTCCCGAGGACGCCCGGCGTGCCGTCTACGAGGAGAACGTCCGGCGGGTCTACCCCCGGCTGGACCGCCTGCTGCGGGACCAGGGCAGATGACCGGCCCGCCGGGGGGAGCCCCGCAGGCACCAGGGCTCGTGTTCGCGGTGGCCGCCGACCACAACGGGGTCACGATGAAGAAGCACCTGGAGCAGTGGTTGGTCTCTTGCGGCCACACGGTGCTCGACCTCGGGGTGGACCGCGACGACGAGGTCGTCGACTACCCGCGCCTTTGCGCCGCGGTCGGCAGGGCGGTCACTGGCGGCTCCGCCCGCTTCGGCTTGGTGGTCGGCGGGAGCGGTTCGGGCGAGGTGATCGCCTGCAACAAGATCCGGGGGATCCGGGCGAGCCTGTGCCACACTCCTTTCATCACCGAGATCGCCCGGGCGAACAACGACGCCAACGTCATGGTCGTGGGCGCCAAGGTCGTGGAGCCGGAGGCGGCCGAGGGACTGCTCGCCATTTGGCTGGCGACGCCGTTCAGAGGCGGACGCCACCAGGACCGTCTGGATCAGATCGCCAGGCTCGAGCAGGGGGATCTGCTCGGCGCCTGACGCTTGCCCTGCCGTCAACCGTCCACCTGCGACAGGAAGCTCAGCGTCCGCTCCCGGACGAGCTCTTCGCCTTGGTCCTCGACGGCCACCTCCACATAGGTCTGCCGGGGGAGGCACTCCTGCAGGTAGCGGGCGGCCGAGGGGGCGTGCGAGTCGTCATCCCCGGGAAATATGAGGGTCGGGACCTGCAGGTTCATCAGCTCCTCGGGTTCGGCGCCGGGGACGGTGTCGCGGTCGAACATCGTGCGGGCGGAGCCCGCCACTATCCTCGCGTGCACGCCGCTCTCCAGACGCGAGTACGACTCGGCGAAGCCGGGGTCTGAGCGCAGCACCGGCGCCCAGGGGCCGACGCGGGCGTCGGAGGAGAACGACGCACCTGACGAACGAGCCAGATCCACGACGGCGGACGGCCCTTCGGCGGCGAGGAACGCCAGATGGACGGCGAAGCGGGCCTGCTGGGACAGGCGGTAACGGGGGCCTCCTGCGGGCGAGAAGAGGACCAGTGAACGCACGGCGGCCGGGTGGCGCCGGGCGAGGGCCAACCCGACCGAGCACCCGGCGCAGCCGCCCAGAACGTGTGAGCCGGCGAAGCCGAGGTGGTCGAGCAAACCCTTGGCCTGGGCGGCGTAGGAGTCCCAGCCGAGCACCTCCAGACGGCCGCCGGACCGGCCGGATTCCCTCCTGTCGAAGATCACGCAGCTGAAGCGGGTGGAGAGGTTCTCCACCATCCTGAGCCGCTCGTAGCGCCCGAACGAGGACCAGTTGGTCATCGTGGCGTTGAAGCCCCCCGGCGAGAGCATCAAGAGCGGCGGCCCGGAACCGATCACCTCGTAGGCCGTGCGGATCCCGTCGACGTCGGTCAGCGGCAAGGTCGCATACCTCTGTTCGCGACGGCGAAGGCGGACGGCCCGGTCGTCATGCCGGCTGCTGACCCCGGATGTGCCGTCCGGACCGAACGTCGTCGACGAGGGCCCCGAGGGCGTCGAAAGCAGCCCGGCCGACGTTGGCGTAGGTGTCGGGAGGGGAGTCCACGGCCGAGGCCGAGTACCCGATGGCAGCGCTCGCCATGCGTATGCGCCCGTCGAGCCAGGGGCCGCCTCCGAAGCCTCCCAGGACCGGGACCGAAACCGCTTCGACCACCCGTGGCCCCACGACCGGCCCCGAGTTGGTGAAGTCGAGCAGCGCGGCCCCTGCGTCCTCAAGGGTCCTGGCCTGACGGACCAGGTCGTCGGCCATGGCTTCTGGGACTTCGGCGCCCGGGCGGGAGGCGCTCGCATAGTCAACCCCGTGGCGGAGCGCCGTCTGGGGGGTGATGCCGAACTGGGCGAACACCGGGATGCCGGCTCTGGTGATCGCCTCCACCGCCTCGGGGAAGTCGGCGGCGCCGTCGAGCTTCACCATGTCCGCCCCTCCCTCTTTCACCAGGCGGACAGCGGTGGCGACCGCCGACCTCGTCCCCTCCTGGAGAGGACCGAACGGGAAGTCGCAGCTGACCATGGCACGCGTGACGCCTCGGCGCACGGCCCGGCAGACCGTCAGCATCTCCTCGAGCGTCACCTCGAACGGGTTGGTGTGCCCCCAGAGGTTCACGCCGACCGAGTCGCCGACGGAGACGATCTCGACGCCCACCCGATCGGCGAGGCGGGCCATCTGGTAGTCCCAGGCGACCACCGCCACGATCTTCTGGCTGGACGCTTTCATGCTCCGGAGTCGTCGCAGGGTCACCCTTTCCGGCTCGTGGTCCACCAGGCTCCTTTCAGGGGCGCTCGATCCGGATCGTCAAGCTCGTAGGTCGCTCAGTATGTCCGCCAGGTCGGATGGCGTCTCGGATGCCACGAGCATGCTCGTTTGGCCGCGAAGGGCCGACACGGCGCTCGCTCGTTCGAGCGGCCGACCCACCACGAGGCCGAAGACCGGAACGCCCGTGTCTTCGCACACCCTGCCGAGGCTCGAAGCGGTGGAACTTTGCAGCTCGGACGTGGCGACCAGGATCACCAGGTCGCTGTCCTCGACCAGCGGG
>DATGKR010000145.1:0-4686 GCA_035294565.1 Acidimicrobiales bacterium
GGGCGGGAGGTCCTCGAGCAGTGGATGTCGGTCGTGGCAGGGGAGCGGCGCACCCTCGACACGGTCCTCGAGCGCTACTGGTACCGCAACGCTCGTGCGCTGCGGCCGAGCGGGGCGCGCATCGGCGCCGAGCGGGCCAGCTTCGAGGTGGCCGCGGAGCGGTCCTGCCTGATCGTCGAGGCGCGCTCCAATATCGGGCCGATCGCCTTCTCCACGACATCGCTGCGCGGCGGGGTCAGCGCGGCGCTGCGGGACGGCCTGGTGATCGTCGAGGAGCCCCCGACTGCCCACGTGGAGCTGGACATGGCCTCGCTCAGCTCGGGGAACCGCATCTACGACTCGGAGCTCATGCAGCGCGTCGGTGCCCGGCGCCACCCCGAGGTGACCCTCGACCTGGTCTCGGCGCGCCGCCTCGGCGACGGCAACTGCTACCACGCGGACGGGGAGCTGACCTTGCGGGGCGTGACCCGGGGGGTGAGCGGCGCGGTGACCGTCACCATCGGGCCGCCCATTGCGCCTCCTGGTTCCGGCGGGCGGAGGATGACCGTGGCCGGCGAGCAGGTCCTCGACATTCGCGAGTTCGACATCGAGCCGCCGGCGTGGGGGGCGTTGCGCATCTACCCCGACGTGCGGCTCCACCTGCACCTCGAGGCGGCCGAGCAGCCTGTCTAGGACGTGGAGGCCCGGGGCGCCCGCCGCTGTGTCCCGCGCCGCGTGGCGGCCGCTGTGTCCCGCGCCGCGTGGCGGCCGCCGCCGCTGCTCTTCCACCCTATTGTGGTCAGTTATGCACGCTATTGAGTACATAACTGACCACAATCGGGTTGCGACCAGCTGGCGAGTCGTGCTCGCGGGTGCCCGGAGCGGCACCGACGGCACACCCCCCGCCGCGGCACCGACGGCACACCCCCGCCGCGGCGCAAAGGCACCACCACCCCGCAGCCGGCCGGATAGTCGCAAAACGCACTCATTTACGGCCTGAAGAGAAGGGCGTAGCTTGAGCCGCGCGCCCCCCGGAGGGCCGCACGCGAGCGACAACGGGAGGGAGGACGAATGGCAGCCACGACCAACGGGGCGCCGCCGGACGAAACGGTGGTGCACGTCCTTTGGATCAACGCCGGCCTCAGCTGCGACGGCGATTCGGTGGCGCTCACCACCGCCACGCAGCCGAGCATCGAGGAGATCGCCCTGGGGGCCCTGCCCGGCCTGCCGAGGATCGCCGTCCACTGGCCGCTGATCGACTTCGAGTGCGGCCCGACTGGCGGCGCCGACGACTTCCTGGAGTGGTTTTTCAAAGCCGACCGGGGCGAGCTGGAGCCCTTCGTGCTCGTGGTCGAAGGGTCGATCCCCAACGAGGCGATCAAGAGCGAGGGCTACTGGTGCGGCTTCGGCAACAACCCCGACACGGGCCAGCCGATGACCACCAGCGAGTGGCTGGACCGCCTGGCGCCGAAGGCGCTGGCCGTGCTCGCCGTCGGCACGTGCGCCACCTACGGGGGCATGCACGCCATGTCGGGCAACCCGACGGGGGCGATGGGCGTCCCCGACTACCTCGGTTGGGGCTGGAAGTCCAAGGCCGGCATACCCATCGTCTGCGTGCCGGGCTGCCCGATCCACCCGGACAACCTCTCCGAGACGATCCTCTACCTCCTCTACCAGGCGACCGGCCAAGCGCCGCCGATACCCCTCGACGAGTCGCTTCGCCCGGTGTGGCTGTTCGGCCGCACGGTGCACGAGGGCTGCGACCGGGCCGGCTACTACGAGCAGGGCGACTTCGCCGACGAGTACGGCTCCCCCAAGTGCATCGTCAAGCTGGGCTGCTGGGGCCCGGTGGTCAAGTGCAACGTGCCCAAGCGGGGATGGGTGAACGGCATCGGCGGCTGCCCCAACGTGGGCGGAATCTGCATCGGCTGCACCATGCCGGGCTTTCCCGACAAGTTCATGCCCTTCATGGACGAGCCCCCCGGGGCGAGGGTGTCCACCGCGGCGAGCGGAGCCTACGGGCGGGTCATCCGCAGCCTCCGCCACATCACCGCCAAGACGCTCGACGACGAACCGAAGTGGCGTACACCGGGCCGCAAGCTGCTGTCCGGCTACCAAGGCAACTGGCGCTAGGAGGAGAACGGCAAAATGGCCACCAAGACCTCACCCACGACGGTCGGCACCGAACGGACCGGCCTCGTCGAGATGGCCTGGGATCCGATCACCCGGATCGTGGGCAGCCTCGGCATCTACACGAAGATCGACTTCGGCCAGAACAAGGTGGTCGAGTGCCACTCCACCTCGTCGATCTTCCGCGGCTATTCGGTGTTCATGAAGGGCAAAGACCCCCGCGACGCCCACTTCATCACCAGCCGGATCTGCGGCATCTGCGGTGACAACCACGCCACCTGCTCCTGCTACTGCCAGAACATGGCGTACGGGGTGAAGCCGCCGCACCTCGGCGAGTGGATCGTGAACCTCGGCGAGGCGGCCGAGTACATGTTCGACCACAACATCTTCCAGGAGAACCTGGTCGGCGTGGACTTCTGCGAGAAGATGGTCCGCGAGACCAACCCTGGTGTGCTCGAGCAGGCCAACCGCACCGAGGCGCCCCACGCTGCCGACCACGGTTACAGGACGATCGGCGACATCATGCGCTCGCTCAACCCCTTCGAGGGGGAGTTCTACCGCGAGGCGCTGCAGGTCAGCCGCTGGACGAGGGAGATGTTCTGCCTGATGGAGGGCCGCCACGTCCACCCCTCCACCCTCTACCCCGGCGGGGTCGGCACCCACGCCACGATCCAGCTGTTCACCGACTACCTCACCCGGCTCATGCGCTACGTGGAGTTCATGAAGCGGGTGGTGCCGATGCACGACGACCTGTTCGACTTCTTCTACCAGGCGCTGCCCGGCTACGAGCAGGTTGGCCTGCGCCGCACCCTCCTCGGGTGCTGGGGCAGCTTCCAGGACCCCGAGGTCTGCAACTTCGACTACCGCGACATGACCAAGTGGGGACGGGCCATGTACGTGACCCCTGGCGTGGTGGTCGACGGCAAGCTGGTCACCAACGACCTGGTGGCCATCAACCTCGGCATCCGCATCCTGCTCGGCCACTCCTACTACGACGACTGGACCGACCAGGAGATGTTCGTCACCCGCGACCCGCTCGGCAACCCCGTCGACCGCCGCCACCCTTGGAACCAGCACACCAACCCCCAGCCCCAAAAGCGCGACTTCGACGACAAGTACAGCTGGGTGATGTCCCCCCGTTGGTTCGACGGCAACGACCATCTGGCGCTCGACACCGGCGGCGGCCCGCTCGCCCGTCTGTGGTCCACTGCGCTGTCGGGGCTGGTCGACATCGGCTACGTGAAGGCGACCGGCACCAGCGTGCAGATCAACCTGCCCAAGACGGCGCTCAAGCCCGAGGTGACCCTCGAGTGGAAGGTCCCCCAGTGGTCCAACACGATCGAGCGGGACCGGGCCCGGACCTACTTCCAGGCCTACGCCGCGGCGTGCGCCCTCTACTTCACCGAGCGGGCCCTGGCCGAGCTGCGCAAGGGCAACACCAAGACCTGGGAGAGCTTCAAGGTCCCCGACGAGGGGATCGGCTGCGGGTTCACCGAGGCGGTGCGCGGTGTCCTGTCGCACCACATGGTCATCCGGGGCGGCAAGATCGCCAACTACCACCCCTACCCCCCGACCCCGTGGAACGCCAACCCCCGCGACAGCTACGGCACGCCCGGTCCGTACGAGGACGCCGTGCAGGGCACGCCGATCTTCGAGGAGAACGACCGCGAGCACTTCAAGGGGATCGACGTGATGCGCTCGGTCCGCAGCTTCGACCCTTGCCTGCCCTGCGGGGTTCACATGTACCTCGGTGGGGGGAAGGTGATCGAGAAGGTGCACTCGCCGACGGGGGTGGCCACCCTCGACGAGGGCTAGCGTGCCCGGGCTCGAGGCTTCCGGCGAGCGCATCGACCGCCTGCTCGACCAGCTCGGCGGGCTCGCCGAGCCCGAGGCCCGGGAGTGGGCGGAGGAGCTGGTGCGCGTCGTCACCGACCTCTACGGGGAGGGGCTAGCCCGCATCGTCGACGCCTGCGGCCCCGAGCTTGTGGAGCGGGTCGCCGGCGACGAGCTGGTCGGCGCCCTTTTGATGCTCCACGGCCTGCACCCCACCGGTTTGCGCCAGCGGGTGCAGCAGGCGCTCGACGCCCTACCGCCGCTGCTCGGCGTGGACGACGCCCGGGTGGTGGAGGCCGACGAGGAGGAGGGGCGGGTGCAGATCCGGCTGCTGCTCGCCCCGGGCCGCGCCGCTCACCGGGATCAGGTGGAAAAAGTCGTGCGCGACGCGGTCGACGCCGCCGCCCCCGACGCCCTGAGCGTGGTGGTCGACTGCCCCGACACGGGGCAGCCCGTGGCGTTCCGCGGGCGCCGCAACAACGCTTCGCCCGTGCCGTGACCCAGGCCCTCGCCTCCCTGGAGCGGATCCGCCGCCGCCGCCCCGCCCCCCCCGCCGGGGCGGAGGAACGCTGCGACCTGTGCGCCGAGCCGGTCGGACCAGCCCACCGCCACCTCGTCGACGTGCAGGCCCGGTCGCTGCGCTGCGCCTGCCGGGCGTGCGCCCTGCTCTTCGAGCACCCCGGGGCGGGCCTGCGCTACCGGCTGGTGCCCGACCGCTGGGCTGGCCCGTTCACGGTGGGCGAG
>DATGKR010000146.1:0-5339 GCA_035294565.1 Acidimicrobiales bacterium
CACCGACAAGGTGGACTCCGAGGTCCCCTCCCCGGTGTCGGGAGTGCTGACGGAGATCCTGGTACCCGAGGGCGAGACGGTGGACGTCGGGACCCGCCTGGCGGTCATCTCCGACAGCGCCGCCGAGGCACCCCAGCAGGCCGGGCCCGCCGCCCGGCCCGAGGAGCCGGTCGCCGACGAAGCCGCGGCAGAGGCCGCGGCTCCCGCCCCGGCCCCTGCGCCGGCGCAGCCAGCCAGCGACCTCGAGCCTGCGTCCCAACCCGCGGCGCCCGAGCCGGAGGCCGCCGAGGCGGGCCCGCCGCCGAGGCCGGCCCAGGCCGAGCCGGCCATGGCTGGTGTCGCCGCCTCCGCCCAGGCGGCACCGCCGGGGCAGGCGCAGGCAGGCCAGGGCCTCGTCCTCTCCCCGGTGGTGCGCAAGCTGATCAACGAGCACAACCTCGACCCGTCCCAGATCCGCGGCACGGGTGCTGGGGGCCGCATCACCCGTTCCGACGTTCTCGCCGTCATCGACCAGCGCAACGGCCGCGGCGCGCCGTCGGTCCCCGCTCCTAGCGGCGCTCCGGCCCCCCAGCCCGCCACCCCGCCGAGGCAGGCCGCTCCGGCCGCCCCGTCGGGGCAGGCCGCTTCCGCCGCGCCGGAGGTGAGCGCCTTCCCGCCGGCGGAGCCCGGCGAGCGCGACGAGGTGGTGCCCTTCACCAACATCCGCCGTCGCACCGCCGAGCACATGGTCCGCTCCAAGCACACCTCGGCCCACACCATGGTCGCCGTCGAAGTCGACTACCTGGCGGTCGAGAAGGTCCGCAGCGCCGAGAAGGACCGCTTCCGCGAGGCGGAAGGCTTCGGCCTCACCTACCTGCCTTTCGTGGCCCGGGCTGTCGTCGACGCCATCGAGGAGTTCCCCCACGTCAACAGCTCGGTGGGCGACGACGCCCTCATCGTCCACCACGACGTCAACCTCGGCATCGCCGTCGACCTGGACTTCGAAGGGCTGCTCGTGCCGGTCATCCACCAGGCGGACGGCAAGCGCCTCAAGGTGCTGGCCCGCGAGATATCGGCGTTGGCCGCCAGGGCGCGCTCCAAGCGCCTGACCATGGACGACATCTCCGGGGGGACGTTCACCATCACCAACGCCGGACCGTTCGGCACTTTCATCACCGTCCCGGTGATCAACCAGCCGCAGGTGGCGATCCTCTCCACCGACGGGGTCCGCAAGCGCCCGGTGGCAGTGGAGCTGCCCGACGGCACCGACGGGATCGCCGTGCACCCGGTCGGCAACCTGGTCCTCTCCTGGGACCACCGGGCCTTCGACGGGGCGTACGCCGCCGCCTTCCTCCGGCTCTTGAAGGAGACGATCGAGACGAGGGACTGGGCCGCTGAGCTGTGAGCGCCGAGTGCAGCGCCAAGACGCCCGCGCGCAGAAGGCCGCTTTGAGCGCCGAGTGCAGCGCCGAGGCGCCCTCGCGCAGGGGGCTGCTCAGGGCCCGCTGGCTCGGGCGGGTCCGCTACCGTGACGCCGCGGCCGTGCAGCGCGGCCTTTGGGCGCGGGGCGCCGGCGACTGGCTGCTTCTCCTCGAGCACCCGCACGTGTACACGCTGGGGGTGCGGGCCCGAGCGGAGCACCTGCTCGCCGACCCGGCGTCGGTCGGAGCGGAGCTGGTGAAGGCCGACCGCGGCGGCGACGTCACCTACCACGGGCCGGGACAGCTGGTCGGCTACCCGGTGTTCTCCGTGCCCGCAGGCCCCGGCTCGGTCCCGTGCCACGTGCACCGAATCGAGCAGCTGGTGATAGACGTCCTCGCCGCCCTCGGGCTGCCCAGCACCGGGCGCCTCGACGGCTACCCCGGGGTCTGGGTGGATCCGCAGGGGCCGAACCCCCGCAAGATCTGCGCCGTCGGGGTGCGCGTGTCGAAGGGCCGGTCGATGCACGGCTTCGCCCTCAACGTGGACCCCGACATGTCCATGTTCGGCCACATCGTCCCTTGCGGCATCGCCGACAAGCCGGTGACGTCCCTGGCCGCAGAGGGGGTGGCCGCCGAGGTGGCCGACGTGGCGGCGGCGGTCGTCGAGCGGGCCGCCGCCCTGTGGGGCTTCGAGCGGGTCGACGCCCAGTCGGTGACCAGCCCGGCGCCGGGCCCTTTGGCGCCGGCAGAGCGCATGCTGGATCGGCGTCTCGCACGGGCGGGGGTGGACCCCGCCGGGGGGCTGCAGATAACGGCCCGCAAACCGGAGTGGCTGCGGGCCCGGGCGCGCATGGGCACCGAGTTCCGCGAGCTGAAGTCGATCGTGCGGGGACTGTCGCTCACCACCGTCTGCGAGGAGGCCGGCTGCCCCAACATCTTCGAGTGCTGGTCGGACCGGACAGCGACGTTCATGATCAACGGCGACCGCTGCACCAGGGCGTGCGGCTTCTGCCTGGTCGACACCCGCAAGCCGCTGCCCCTCGACCCGACGGAGCCCGAACGGGTCGCAGAGGCGGTGGCCCGGCTCGGCCTCGCCCACGCCGTTGTCACCTGCGTCGCCCGCGACGACCTGGCCGACGGGGGCGCGGCGGCGTTCGCCGCGACCGTCGAAGCGGTCCGCCGCCGCTCGCCGGGGACCGCTGTCGAGCTGCTCATCTCCGACCTGAAAGGCGACCCTGGGTCGCTCGCCACCGTCTTCGACGCCCGGCCTGACGTGCTCAACCACAACGTGGAGACCGTCCCCCGCCTCCAGCGCGCGGTCAGGCCGTCGGCGTCGTACGCCCGCAGCCTCGCCGTGCTCGCCCGGGCCAAGGACGCGGGGCTCTCCACCAAGTCAGGTCTGGTGGTCGGCATGGGCGAAACGTTCGACGAGGTGCTGTCCACCCTCGCCGACCTGGCCGGCGTCGGCGTGGACATTGTCACCGTCGGGCAGTACCTGCGGCCCAGCGCCGCCCACCTGCCCATGGCGCGGTGGTGGACCCCGGAGGAGTTCGACCAGGTCCGGCGTGCCGGGGAGGAGCTGGGCATCGGCCACGTGGAGGCCTCCCCGTTGACCCGCTCGAGCTACCACGCCCGCCAGGCGGCCGCCGCGCTGCCGTGAGCGTCCACGGGCGGTGAACGCGCCCTTCGCCCGGCGGATGGAAAGGGTGCGGTCCCGCATGGCCGAGGCCGACGTCGACGTGCTGCTCCTCTCCGTCGGTGCCGACCTGCCCTGGCTGACCGGCTACGAGGCGATGCCGCTGGAGCGCCTCACCATGCTGGTCGCCCCGGTCGGGTCCCGGGCGACGCTGGTCGTCCCCCGCCTCGAAGCCCCCCGGGTCGTCGAACGGCCCGAGGTGTTCGACCTGCGCCCCTGGGGGGAGGCGGAGGACCCGGTGGCCATCGTCGCCTCCCTGGCCCGCGGTGCACGGCGCGTCGCCGTGGCGGACCGCACCTGGGCGGTGTTCCTCCTGGCCCTCCAGTCCCAGCTGCCCGGGGCGCAGTGGGTTCGGGCGTCGGCGCTCACCGGGCCGCTGCGGGCGGTGAAAGACGCGGCCGAGATCGCCGCGCTGCGGGCCGCGTCGGCTGCCGCCGACCGGGTCGCCGCCCAGCTGCTCGGCGGCGAGATACCCCTCCTCGGCCGCTCCGAGCGAGACGTGTCGCAGGACATCGGCCGGCGCCTGCTCGCCGAGGGGCACCAGAAGATCAACTTCGCCATCGTCGGCAGCGGGCCCAACTCGGCCAGCCCGCACCACGAGCCGGGGTCCCGCACCATCCGCCCCGGCGAGGCGGTGGTCTGCGACTTCGGCGGGACCATGGACGGCTACTGCTCGGACGTCACCCGCACCGTGTGGACGGGGACCCCGGGGGCCCACGAGCGGAAGGTGTACCGGCTCCTGCAGTCCGCCCAGGAGGCCGGCGTCGCCGCGGCGCGGCCGGGGGTCGCCTGCGAGCAGGTCGACGCCGCGGCCCGCTCGGTGATAGACGCCGGCGGGTACGGGGAGGGGTTCGTGCACCGCACGGGGCACGGGATCGGGCTCGAGGAGCACGAGGAGCCCTACATCGTCGCCGGCAACGCCTCCCCGCTCGTTCCGGGCCACGCCTTCTCGGTCGAGCCGGGCATATACCTGCCTGGGCGTTTCGGGGTGCGGATAGAGGACATCGTGGTTGTAGGCGAGGACGAGCCGGTCCCCCTCAACAGGGTGAGTCGGGAACTGACAGTGGTGGAGGTGTGATGGATCTCGGGATCGCCGGCAAGGTCGCTCTGGTCACCGCCGCGTCGAAGGGGCTCGGGCTGGCCGCGGCCCGGGCGCTCTCCGAAGAGGGCGCCCGGGTGGTGATGTGCGCCAGGGACCCCGACACCCTCGCGCGCGCCGCGGCGACCCTGCCCGGCGAGGTGCTGGCCGTGCCGGCCGACGTCACCGAGCCGGCCGCGCCCGGCGCCCTGGTCGCCGCCGCGCTCGAACGCTTCGGGGGGCTCGACATCCTCGTCGCCAACGCCGGCGGGCCTCCCCAGGCGCGGGCCCTCGACGTCACCGACGAGCAGATCAGCCAAGCGGTCAACGCCAACCTGGTCACCTCGGTCCGCCTGGTGCGCGAATCGCTGCCCCACATGCGGGCCGCCGGATGGGGACGCATATGCCTGATCACCTCGATCTCGGTGAAACAACCGATACCCGACCTGGCCCTGTCCAACCTCGCCCGGACCGGCCTGTGGGCATGGGCCAAGACGGCGGCAGCCGACGTCTTCGCCTCGGGGGTCACCTTGAACCTCGTTTGCCCCGGGCTGCACGCAACCGACCGGGTGCTGCAACTCGGCTCGCCGCGCGACCGCCTCGGTGAGCCCGCGGACTTCGGGAGAGTGGTGGCCTTCCTCTGCTCGGCGCCGGCCGCGTTCATCTCGGGCTCGGCTGTCAGCGTGGACGGTGCCGCCAGCTCGGGCCTGCTCTGACCCCTCTTCCGGTGGCTACGGGCGGTCGACGACGAAGTACTTGGCCTGCGGGTGGTGGCAGATGATCGCCGCGGTGGTCTGCTCCGGGTGGAACTGCCAGGAGGTCTCCTCAGACACCTCCACACCGAGGCGGTCGGCGCCGACCAGCTCGGCGCACTTGGCGTTGTCCTCGAGGTCGGGGCAGGCCTGGTACCCCCACGAGTAGCGGCCCCCGCGGTACTGCTGGCGGAACAGGCCGGCGAGGCTCGGGCCATCCTCGGATGCGAAGCCCCACTCTTCGCGGATCCTCCTGTGCCAATATTCCGCCAACGCTTCTGTCATCTCCACCCCCAGGCCGTGGAGGTGCAGGTAGTCCTGGTAGTGGTTCTCGGCGAAGAGGCGGGCCGTCTCGGCCGACACCTTGGGCCCCATGGTGACGACATGGAAGGCGGCGAAGTCCTCTTCACCCGA
>DATGKR010000147.1:0-7249 GCA_035294565.1 Acidimicrobiales bacterium
GCCGCTGGCCGGGTCGTCTTCTGCGCCCGCGAGCGCGGCGCGGTGCACGCCTACGCCGTGGCGGCCGGCGGCGGGACGCCCGAGGTGCTCGCCGGCGGGGACCTGGTGATCGGCGGGCTGAGCGTGCGCGCCGGGCGCGTCGTGTTCGTCGCGGCCAGCCCCGATTCGCCGGGGGAGGTTTGGGCAGGAGGGAGACGGCTCACCGGCTTCTTCGGCGACGCCTTGCCCGACGTGGACCTGCTGGCGCCCGAGCCGCAGTCGTTCACCGCTCCCGACGGCACCGCTCTTCACGGCTGGGTGCTGCGCAGCAGAGACGCCGAGGGTCCGCAGCCGCTGTTGGTCGACGTGCACGGCGGCCCCCACAACGCGTGGGGCCCGGCCTTCGACGGGTTCCACCTCTACCACCAGACGCTCGCCGCCCGGGGCTGGACGGTCCTCACGCTCAACCCGCGGGGCAGCGACGGCTACGGCGAGGCCTTCTGGCGGGCGGTGATCGGCGGGTGGGGCATCTCGGACGAGGGCGACTTCATGGCTGCGGTCGACGCCCTGGTCGAGCGGGGCGTCGCCGACCCGGAGCGTCTCGTCGTGGCCGGCTACAGCTACGGCGGGTACATGTCCTGCTGGCTGCCCACCCGCACCCGCCGCTTCCGGGCGGCGATCGCCGGCGGCTGTGTCAGCGACCTTGTCAGCCTCGCCGGCACCTCCGACCTGGGTAGGCACCTCGCCCGGGTGGAGCTCGAAGCGGCCGTCGGCGAGGACACGGGACGGCTCCTGGAGATGTCGCCGATCTCGGGGGTCTCGGCGGTGGAGACCCCCACTCTGATCCTCCACGGCGAGGCCGACCAGCGATGCCCGGTCGGCCAGGCCGAGGAGTGGTTCGCCGCGCTCAGGGACCGCCGGGTCGAGGTGGAGATGGTGCGCTACCCCGGCGCCGGGCACCTGTTCATCCTCGGCGGGAGGCCGTCCCAGCGGCTCGACTACGGGCGGCGCCTCGAGGAGTGGGCGGTCGAGCACACCACCGACGCCCCTCCCTCCCCGAAGGCGCGCCGCCTCCGCCGCTCGGCGGCTCTCCTGGAGCAGAGGCTGGCGGCGCTGACCGAACGCCACCGGGTGCCAGGAGCGTCGCTCGCCGTGCTCTGCGGCGACAGGGTCGTCACCGCCGCCGCCGGGGTCCTCAACCTCGAGACCGGGGCGCCGGCCACCCCCGACTCGCTGTTCCAGATCGGGTCGATCACCAAGGTCTACACGGCCAGCCTGGTCATGCAGCTCGTCGACGAGGGACGGCTCGACCTGGACGCCCCCGCCGTCGAAGCGCTGCCCGAGCTGCGCCTCGGCGACCCCGACGCCACCAAGACGGTGACGATGCGCCATCTTCTCTCCCACACCTCGGGGATCGAGGGGGATCATTTCCCCGACACCGGCCGGGGCGACGACTGCCTCGCCCGCTACGTCGCCGGCCTGGAGCAGCTCGGGTTGTCCCACCCGCCCGGGGCCACCATGTCGTACTGCAACAGCGGGTACGTGATCGCCGGGAGGACGATCGAGGTGCTGACCGGCGGCACGTGGGACGCCGCCCTCGCCGAGCGGATCTGCCGACCGGCCGGGCTGGAACACACCTTCACCCTGCCCGAGGAGGTGCTGCGCTTCGGCGCCGCAGCCGGCCACGTGTCCGAGCCGGGCGGACCGCCGGCACTCGCCCCGGTGTGGGCCCTTCCCCGCTCCTGTGGGCCTGCGGGGCTCGTCTGCTCCACCGCGTCGGACGTCGCCCGCTTCGCGTCGCTTCACCTGCGCGGCGGCGGCGGAATCGTCTCCGAGCGTTCGGCGCGGGCCATGCGCCAACCCCAGGTCCGTATCCCCGACCCGCACACCCTCGGAGCCCACTGGGGGCTCGGCTGGATCCTCTTCGGATGGGGCCGGGAGGTGTTCGGCCACGACGGCAACACGATCGGCCAGTCGGCGTTCCTGCGGGTCGTGCCCGGCGAGGACCTCGCTCTGGTCCTGCTGACCAACGGGGGCAACGCCCAGGATCTCTACCGCGACCTGTTCTCCGGTCTGCTGTGGGAGCTCGCCGGGGTGGAGATGCCCGAACGCCCGCGCCCGCCCGCCGAGGCGGTCGAGCCCACGATCGACCTGGACCGCCACACCGGGTTGTACGAGCGGGTCGGCTGCCGGGTCGAAGTGTCGCGCCGGGACGGGAAGCTGCACGCCACGGTCACCGCCACCGGTCCCCTCGCCTCGCTGGTGGCCGACCCGGTCACCGAGTACCCGCTGGTCGCCGTCGACCAAGACCTCTTCGTCGCCCGGCCGGAGGGAGTCGAAACGTGGATGCCTTTCGTCTTCTACCGGCTGGACGACGGGTCGCGCTACGTCCACTTCGGCGCGCGGGCCACCCCTAAAGTGTCATGAACACTGTCTATCAGCTGGGGCGGCGAAGGGCGACCACGGCGATGTCGTCGCGGGGCCGGCCGTCCTGGAAGTCGATCGCCGCGGCGGCGAGCCCCTCCGCCACCTCGGCGGCGGGCCTGCCGGCACCGCCGGCCACGAGCGTTTCGATCCGCCGGTCGCCGAAGAACTCCCTCCCGCGGCGGGCCTCCGCCACGCCGTCGGTGTAGAGCACGACCGTCTCCCCGGCCTCCAAGGAGTAGCGCCGGTCCTGCAGGTGGGTCTCGTCGAGCATGCCCAGGATCGTGCCGGCCGCCCCCAGCCTGTCCACCCTGGTCCCGTCGGTCTTCACGGGCAGGTGGTGACCGGCGGCGCAAACCGTCAGCACGACGTCGTCGCCGGCTGCCACCTCTACGAGCACGGCGGTGCAGAAACGCTCCGGGTAGGCGCGCCGGACGGCCTCGTGGAGCACGCCGAGCACGCCGGCCGGCGACGGGCGGTGGAACACCTCGGCGCGCACGACGTGGCGGGCGAGGGCGGTCACAACAGCGGCGTCCGCCCCTTTGCCCGAGACGTCGCCGAGCACCACCGCGTGGGTGCCCCGGCCGGTGGGGAACACGTCGTAGAAGTCGCCGCCCACCTCCGACCCGTCGCCGGCGGGGTGGTAGGCGCCGGCCACGTCGAGGCCGGGGATGTCCAGCGCGACGGGCGGCATGAACGTGGACTGGAGGGTCTGGGCCAGCTCCCGGGCCCGCGCCTCAGCGGCCTCGGCGCGTTGGCGGGCGGCAACCAGCTCCCGCTCGTAGGAGCGCCTCTCGCGCGCGTCGAACAGGACGGTCCGCACGACCATGGGCTCCCCCCCGGCGTCGCGCTTCAAGACCGAGTTGGCGAGCACGGGGAGGCGCTCCCCCGAGCTGAGGACGACGTCAACCGCGATCTCGCGGACCATCCCCTGCATGCGCAGCAGCGGGGCGTAGTGGGTCTCGTAGAAGATGCGATCGCCGACGGCCAGCAGGTCCTGGAGGCGCCGCCGGCCGACCAGCTCGTCGCGGCGGAACCCGGTCCAGGTGAGGAATGTCTGGTTGACCTTGACGATCGTGCCGTCGGGCCGGGTGGACAGGTAGCCGCAGGGGGCGTTCTCGTACAACTCGTTCGGGTCGTCCTCGAGGAGGGCGTCGAAGAACTCCGGTGTCCCGGTCGGCGTGGCCAGCTCCGCTTCGCCGGTCACAGCCCGGCGAGGAACGCCTCTATGGCGGCGATCGTCTCTTTCGGGGCGCTCAGGTTGGGGCAGTGCCCGGTGGCGTCGAGCTGGACGAAGCGGGAGCCGGGGATCTGCCGGTGGACGTACTCGCCCACGGAGACGGGAGCGATGACGTCGTCGGAACACTGCAGCACCAGGGTGGGCACGGCGACCCTGGCCAGGTCGGCCCGGTTGTCGGAGAGGAACGTGGCCCGGGCGAAGCGCTTCTGGATGTCCGGGTCGGTTCGGCAGAAGCTCTCGGTCAGCTCAGCGCCGAGCTCGGGGCGGTCGGCGTTGCCCATGATCAAAGGCGCGATGGCGGTGGACCATCCGAGATAGTTGCTCTCCAGCGAGTCGAGCAGCTCGTCGATGTCGGCCCGGCCGAAGCCACCCGTGTAGCCGTCGTCGTCGATGTAGCGCGGCGAGGGCCCGACCATCACAAGAGCCTTGAACCGTGCTGGGTCGTCCAG
The DNA here is from genome assembly GCA_035294565.1 of Acidimicrobiales bacterium. Lineage (GTDB taxonomy): Bacteria > Actinomycetota > Acidimicrobiia > Acidimicrobiales > Palsa-688 > DATGKR01. The sequence goes on from DATGKR010000147.1 coordinate 4,093, forward strand.
GTAGGCGAGCACGCCGACCATGGCGCTCACGGAGTGGCCGACGAACACGACGTCCGAGAGGTCGAGCTCCTCGCAGATCTCCACGACGTCCCTGGCGTAGCCGCCCAGGGTCGAGTAGCGCTCGGCGTCGTAGGCGGAGCGCTCGGAGCGGCCGGCGCCGACGTAGTCGAACAGAACGGTGCGGAACGACGGGCGGAAGGCGGGCTCTACGTAGCGCCACATGTTCTGGTCGCAGCCGAAGCCGTGGGCGAAGACGATGGGGGTGCCATCCGGGCGGCCACCGACGACGACGTTGTTGCGCTCCGCTACGCCCACCGTCGGATGCTACCCCGCGGCGGGTCGGCCGGTCCTGCGGGAGGGTGCTTAGCGGGGGCCTTGGCCGTTGTCCACCTTGACGACGGTCCCGGTGACCGCCTGGGAGCGGGGGGAGACCAGATAAAGCAGAGTGCTGTCGAGAAGGGCGGGGTCGGCGACCCGCTCGGCCAGGGCGGCGCTGCCGAGTCGGGCGACCATGCCGTCCATCATCTCCGAGGCGAAGGCGCCGGGGGCGATCGCGTTCACGTTGATCCCGAAGCGTGACCACTCGACTGCCAGCACCTCGGTCATGCGGTTGACCGCCGCCTTGGTGACCGAATACAGGGCGGCGGCGCCGCCGCTGTAGTTGAAGGCGCCGATGGACGAGATGTTGACCACCCGGCCGGGCGAGCCGGCGCCGATCAGCCGGCGGGCGACCTCGCACGCCATCAGCCACGGGCCGCGCAGGTTGGTGTCGATCACCCTGTCGACCAGCTCGAGCGGCATCCGGGTGGCGTACTGGGCGTCGGGGATGCCGGCGTTGTTCACCAGGATGGTCACCAGGCCCAGACGGTCCTGGGCCGAGCCGACCGCGGCGGTTATCGAATCGGCGTCGGTGACGTCGAGCTCGACGGGCACGGCCCGGCCGCCCCGGCCGGCTATCTCCCCGGCGAGGGACTCCAGGCGGTCGACCCGCCGGGCGGCGACGGCGACGGACGCGCCGGCAGAGGCGAGGGTGGTGGCGAAGCGCCGCCCCAGCCCGGAGCTGGCGCCGGTTACGAGGGCCACCTGGCCCTCCAGGTTCACTTCCTGCATCCCCCCGAGCATTGCCGAGCGCCGCGCTCAGGCGGTGGACATCCGGAACCACACGGTCTTGCGCGGCCCCTCCTCGTCGACGCCCCACTCGTCGGCGAGCTGCTCGACGATCAGCAGGCCGCGGCCATTCAGCGAGGTGAAGTCCGGGGCCGGGTCCCGTAGGGCGGGGGTTCCCGGGCCGGAGTCGGTGACGGCCACGTAGACGCTCCCCCCGTCCTCCTCGGCGCACACCACGAAGTCCGTGCGGGCGTGGAGCAGCGCGTTGGTGGCCAGCTCGGAGACGGCCAGCCTCACCCGGTCGAGCACCGCCTCGCCGAGATACTGAAGGTTGGCGGCGACGAAGCGGCGTACCGCCGGCACCGAAGCCGGCTCGGAGGGGAAGATCTTCTCGGCTCTCACTGCGCCACTACCAGTACCCCGCCCAGGCCGGTCTTCTCGACGACCTGGCGGACGATGGGCGACACGTTGTGCAGCTCGACGCGTTCGACGGCGTTGGCGACCACGAGAAGCAGGGCGATGCCGCTGCTGTCGGTGAACTCCAGGCCGCCGAGGTCGAACACGACCTGCTCTGGCTCGCCTGCCAGCAGCGAGGTGATGACCGGCCGGACCCCCTCGACGCTGGAGACGTCCAGCTCGCCGGCGAGTCGCACGCGGGCCACGGGGCCGGCCTCCAGCACCTCGGCCTCGGCCGTCGAGGGTTGCTCTTTTTCCGTCATGGGATGCCGATGCCGAGAACGGCTACGTCGTCGGAAGGGGCGTTGGCGCCGAGACCCTTCAGGAGCCTGTCCAGCAGGTCGTCCACGCTGGCGGACGGACCCGACGCCGCCTGCTCCAGACGCTCGATGGCGTTGTCCAGGCTCTCGCCTCGGCGCTCCACGAGGCCGTCGGTGTAGGCGACCACCACCACCCTGGCGGCCAGCGCGACGGTCCGCTCGGTCGGCGCCCCCTCGGCGATCCCGATCGGAGGCCCGGGAGGCACCTCGACGGCGGCGGCGGTGCCGTCGTGGACGACGATCGGCGGGAGGTGGCCGGCGTTGGCGAGCACCATCTCCCGGCGGCCGATGTCGATCACGCCGCAGAGCACCGTGGCGAAGAAACCCTCCGATGCGAAGTCGAGCGTTCTGGCGAGATGACCCAGGATGCTAGCCGGGCCGTGGCCTTCCAGCGCGAAGCCCCTCGCCGCGAAGCGCAGCGACGCCATCACCGAAGCGGCCCGGACGCCGCGGCCTGACACGTCGCCGACGACGAAGGCGAAGCGGTCCTCGCCGAGCAGCACCACATCGTACCAGTCACCACCAATGTCAACACCTTCCGCCCCGGGCAGGTAGCGCGCCGCTACGTCCACCCCACGCACCGACGGCAGGGCCTGGGGCAGGAGCGAGTGCTGGAGCGTCTCGGCCACCGAACGCTGCTCGGCGTAGAGGGCAGCCAGGCGCGCGCTGAGCGCCTCGGCGTAGCGGCGCCGGCGGGTCAGGTACCCGGCCACGGTGACGCTCGCCAGCGTCAGCGCAAGGCCGCCGGCGAGAGCGATCCACGGCAGGACCCGCGACGAGGTGGGCGCCAGCGGCTGGAGGGGGGTGGCGACCAGGGTGAGGACCGTGTCGCCGAAGGGGACGGTCACCGTCGCCCGGCTGCCCGTTATCGGCGTGGGAACCGAGGACTCGATCAAGTGGGAGCGATCCAGGCGCGACCCCAAGTAGAGGGCTATGCCCAGCTGGTGGTAGGGGGAGGACGGAGGCACCGTTATCCGCTTGCCGGGCGGAAGATCGCTCTCCCCGTAGACGATGTATCCGGCAGGGTTAGGCTCGTTCAGCGCGTAGCCGACCCTCGGCGGCGACCCCGACAGGATATTTGTCACTTGCAGTGTCGTACTTGGCGTGACGCTCGCGAAGAACGCGCGGCCCGCCGAGCCGTCGGTGGCCAGCCGGGGCTTGGAGAAGGCGTAGGTGAGCAGCCTGGTGCCGCCGGCGGTGCGCTGCCACAAAGACACCGACGCCAGCTTGACGCCGGCGATGTGGTTGGACACGAAGCGGTCGAAGGTGGCCGG
>DATGKR010000148.1:0-3498 GCA_035294565.1 Acidimicrobiales bacterium
GACCCGTTCTATCTGGACAGCAGCGCCACCGGCCCGGCGGAGTGGACCTCCAGCTACCTGCCGGCCATGGAGGCCTGGCAGGCCAAAGCCGATGACGTGATCAACCTCTACTCCTCTTTCAGCCAGGGCGCAGAGCTGTTCGGCTACTACCTGCCCCAGATCTGGGACACCTACAGGGCGGTGCCGATGGTGAGCCTGAGCACCGACAGCCTCTCCGCCGACGGGCAGGGGGTGACCGATTCGGCCGTCGCCTCTGGCAGCTACGACGCGGCGATCACCTCCTGGGCGCAGCAGCTGAAGGCGTTCGTCTACGGCCCCGGACCCGACGGCCAGCCTGCGCCGACCGGAGGCCGGCGCGTCTACATCCGCCTCGACTGGGAGCCCAACGGCAACTGGTCGCCGTGGTCACCGACCGCCGGCCACCCGACTTGCGCCCAGCTGGCGTCGGGAGAAGCGGCGTTCGTGGCCATGTGGCGGCACGTCCACGACCTGGTGATGGCCGCCGGGCCGTTCAACGACACCCAGGTCGCCTGGGTATACAGCGTCAACTGGGTGAGCTCGTCCGTGCCGCCAGGGTGCTCCCCCTCGGTCTCCGACATTGTACGGGCCCTCTACCCGGGGGACCGCTACGTCGACTGGGTCGGGGTCGACGGCTACTCCTACGCCGACTCCCCCGCTTCGCCCCCGGAGGTGCTCGGCCCTATGTTCGCCGAGCTGCGATCGATCACCACGAGGCCTCTGGCCGTGACCGAGGCGGGGGCGGGCACCGAAATGCTGAGTGCGACCGCACCAGCCCAGCCAGCCGCGGTCTACGAGCCTCCCGCCGCCAAGGGGGCGTGGATCGCAGCGTTCTTCGCCTACGTCGAGGCCAGCGGCGTGAGGATGACCCTGTGGTTCAACGACGACAAGGAGGAGGACTGGAGCGTCTTCTCGCAACCCGACGCGGCCGATCCCCTCAGCCGCGGGGACTGCCAGTTCTCCTACCAGGGCACCACCTACAACGCCTACTGCCAGTACGCCGCCGGCGTGCGCTCGCCCTACTTCGCCACACCCGACCCGTCAGACCCGCGCATCCTCTCCGACTCCGAGTTCCTGGATGGGTGACGATGCCGGCGGGGCGCTCTCCGCCTCCGGCGGCCCGGGGGGCGCTCTCCGCCTCCGGCGGCCCGGGGGGGCGCTTCGCCTCCGGCGGTCCGGCGGGGCGCTCTCCGCCTCCGGCGGTCCGCCCGGCGCTCCCGGTCGGGCCGACAATCCTCACACCCCGCCGGCGATTCCGCGGAATCCACAACTCACACCCCGCCGGCGATTCCGCGGAATCCACAAGGCTCTACGCCCCGCCGGCCGGTCGTCGTCGTCGTATCGATCGTCGACGTCGACGTCGACGTACGCCCGGACGGACTCGAACCGCCGACCTGATGGTTGTAAGCCATCTGCTCTACCAACTGAGCTACGGGCGTGCAACCCGCAAGCTACCAACCCCGCCCCGCGCCGACACGCCCCGGGCCGCGTCGAGGACTCGGTGATGCAGGGGCCGGCCATCGACTTCGGGCGTTCAGCCGGCGAGCGGCGATCTTCTCAAGGAGAGACGTGGAGAGTCTCGAGCGCGGTGGTCCAGTTCGTCGCGATCGCCTGCTGGGCGGCAACGAGCTGAACTTCGCCGGCGCAAACGGCGTCGTGGAGCCGGTCCTCGACTCCGTCCTTGGCGTTGTACCCGTACGGGTCCTGCGGATCGAATTGGGCGGGGCTGCCCTGGTCGGGTTCGGCCCAGAGGTTGCGCGTGTCGCTGGCGCCTCCCAGCTCGAGCGGTACGAGGTGGTCGAGCTCGGTGCTCGACGTCGGTGCGGGATCTTGGTAGGCCGCCTCCGAGCGGTACTTGAACTCTTCGGTCATCGACTCGGGCGGGCGGACGCTCGACGTGTAACCGCCAGAGCGGCAGATGGTGGTGCCGATGTCGGCCTGGGTGACCGAAGGGTCCACGGCACCGGGGGTGCACGACGGGTCCGGCAGCAGGTAACCGTCCGAGGCGGTGCGGTAGCGGCACGAGCCGGGACCCGGGACTGGACCCTCCAACCCGGCGGGGGTCCAGCCAGGGCCGTCGGCGACGACGAGCGGGGTCCCCGAGGGGGACGCAGACGACCTGGTCGAGGGCGCTCCGGTAGTCGCAGTCACCGGGTTGGCTGAAGTCGGCGACGCCGGGCTCGATGGATGACCGGACGTCGCGGTGTCCGCCGGGCTCGGCGCCGTCGGCGAGGGGGTGCCGCTCGGAAGCGCCGTGCGGCCGCAGCCGGCCAGCGCGGCGAGCGCCAGGGCCAAAACCAGGTTCGTTCGTCGCATGCCAAACGACTACCAGGAGGGTGTGACCCTCAGAGGTCCTCCTCCGACACAACCTGCACGCCCGCCGCCCGTAGCGCTTCGGCGGCGACCCCTTCGCCTTTGACCAGCACCCCCCGATGGGAGCCGTCGTAGATCTCGTGGCAGCCGCACGACGGCGAGCGCGCCTTCAGGACCGCCATGCCGGCCCCTGACGCTCGGGCCAGCCGTACCGCCTGCTCGGCACCTCTTTCGTAGTGCTCGGTCAGGTCCTCGCCGTCGGCGGTGAGCACCTTGCCGTCGCTGCGCCTCTCCGCGGCGGGCCGCGGCGTGGGTAGCCCGCCGGCGACCTCGGGACAGACAGGTATCAACCGGTACTTCCCCGCGAGGGCAGCGACGGCCTCGGAACGGTTCCCTCGGCCACGATGGTTGCACTCGACCCCGAGCAAGCAGGCCGAAACGACGACGGCGGGCGCAAGGTCGCTCATCGGGGCCAACCGTAGCCAAGCGATGATGGAGTCACTCAGCGAGCCAAGGGGCGTTCGACCCGCCGGCCGACCGCGGACCCGGCCGCGGACCCAACCGGGCGACACGACCGACCCGGCCGCCGACCCGACCGGACCCCGCGCCCGCCCCGCGCCGGTCACCGCGGCGGGCCCTACGCCGTCAGCTGGATCGACTCTTCCTGCCTCTTGGGCGGCCGGCCCCGCTTGCGCTTGTGGGCGAGGATGCGACCGTCGAGGAACAGCTGCCCGCCCCACACCCCCCACGGCTCGCGCCGCTCGACGGCCCCTTCGAGGCAGGGCTCGACCAGAGGGCAGGTGGAGCAGATCCCCTTCGCCCGCACGATGTCGGGGATGTGGTCGGAGAAGAACAGGTAGGTCAGCAGGCCGGTCCCGTCCCGGCAGCTCGCCGCGTCCCAGCGGCCGGCGGCGCCGGCCAGATCATTGAGTTCCTCGGTGAACCTAGAGACGGGCATCTCGACATTCCTCTGCGGGTCGATTCCAGAAAAACAACGAGGCCGCCGGGCAGTCCCGGCGGCCTCTGAGCCCTTGCATGGAGTCTGGCTTCTGCTATCCGGAAAGCAAGCCTCCTGAGCTCAGCGGCCGCACGCCGTTGATGTTCGGAGTGGTGGCGCCGATGGGGGTGCCAAGGGACGCCTTCGTGGCGGCGGCACCGGCACCGCAG
>DATGKR010000149.1:0-14751 GCA_035294565.1 Acidimicrobiales bacterium
GCCCGTGACGCCCCCGCCTCCGACCAGCGGGCGAGGCTGGCCGCCACCTCTTCGGGCGTCCCGCACGCTCCGTGGGCCTTCAGTTCCGCCACCTCGCGGCCGATCGCCTTCGCCCGTGCCGCGACCTCGCCCTCGTCGGACCCGCAGCAGACCACGACGGCCGCCGAGAAGCGCATCGAGGCCGGGTCCCTGCCCGCCTCCTCGCACGCCCTGCGCACCAGGGCGTACTGGGCGGCGGAGCGCTCAGGAGGCAGGAACGGCGTGTTGTACTCGGCCGCGAAGCGCGCGGCGAGGCTCGGGGTGCGCCGCGGCCCGCCACCTCCGACGATGACCGGAGGGTGCGGCTGCTGCACCGGCTTGGGGAGCGCCGGGCTGGCTTCGAGCGTGTAGTGACGCCCCCGGTGGTCGAAAGGCCCGGCGGAGCTCCAGAGCCCGGTGACGATCTCCAGCTGCTCTTCGAGACGCTCGAAGCGCTCCCGGGTGGAGGGGAACGGGATCCCGTAGGCCTTGTGCTCCTCCTCGTACCAGCCAGCGCCGAGGCCGAGCTCGACTCGCCCCCCGCTCATGGCGTCGACCTGCGCCACGCTGATGGCGAGCGGCCCCGGAAGGCGGAACGTGGCGGAGGTGACCAGGGTGCCGAGCCGGATCGTCGAAGTGTCGCGGGCGAGGCCGGCGAGAGTCGTCCACGCGTCGGTCGGGCCGGGCCGGCCGTCCACCGAACCCATCTTCAGGTAGTGGTCCGAGCGGAAGAAGGCGCCGAAACCCTCCTCCTCGGCGCAGCGGGCAACGGCGAGCAGGTCGTCGTAGGAGGCGCCCTGCTGGGGTTCTGTGAAGATCCGAAGTTCCATGGCGTCTAGCCTTCCACCGTGGGCGCGGCCCTCGAACCACCAGTCCGGCGTTGAGCCCGACGCCCGGCGATCCGCTCGTCGACGCCGCCCTGGCAAGAGCCGTCGGCGCCCTCGCCGGCAGCGAGGACCGGCCTTCGCAGCGGATGATGGCCCAGGCCGTGGCGTCTGCCGCCAGCGAGCGGCGCCACCTGATCGTCCAGGCGGGCACCGGGACGGGAAAGAGCCTGGCGTACCTTGTCCCCGCCCTCGCCCTCGGCCTGCGGACGGTGGTGTCCACGGCCACCAAGGCGCTGCAGGACCAGCTCGCCACCCGTGACCTGCCGACCCTCGCCGCCTCGCTGGGCGTCCCCGTCGAATACGCCGTTTTGAAAGGCCGCTCGAACTACGCCTGCCTCCAGCGGGTCGCCGAGATCTCCGGCGGCGGCGAGCAGCTGTCCCTCGACCGACCAGGGGGAGGCGGGGAGGTGGACGCCGGCCTGGGCAGGTTCGGCCGGGAGGTGAGGCGCCTCGTCCGATGGGCGCAGTCCGGGACCGAGACGGGTGACCGGGCGGAGCTTCCCTTTGAGCCGTCCGACGCGGCTTGGGCGCAGGTGAGCGTCGCCGCCCGGGAGTGTCCCGGTGCGTCGCGGTGCCCCTCGGGCGGGCAGTGCTTCGCCGAGAAGGCACGCCAACGTGCGGCCGTCGCCGACGTGGTCGTGGTCAACACCCACCTCTACGCGACTGCTCTCGCCGTGGGTGCCGAGCTGCTCCCCGACCACGACCTGGTCGTCTTCGACGAGGCCCATGAGCTGGAGGACATCGCGTCCTCGGCCTTCGGCTTCGAGCTGAGCCCCGGGCGCTTCGCGGCGCTGGGCCGCAGCGCCCGGCCGCTGCTCTTCGACAACGCTCCCGCCGTCGCGGTGGAGGACTCCGCCACCATCCTCGCCGACCTCGCCCGCCCGTACCTCGGGCGCGCCCTGCCCCGACCCCTCCGGCAAGAGGACCAGGATCGCCTCGTAACCGTCCGGGAGCGCCTCGCCCGCCTGCAGGCGGCGATCAGGAAGGACGAGCGCGCCGAGACGGACGACGCCCGCCGAGCGCGCACCTTGCAGTCGCTTCTCCACCTGCTGAGGGACGTGGACTGGGTGATGAACCTGACGGGTGCCGATGTCGCCTGGGCGGAAGGGTCCGAGACAGCACCTCTGCTGCGGGTCGCGCCCCTCGACGTAGGCGCGGCCCTGACGGAGCGGCTCTGGTCGAAGGAGGAGGGGCCGACCGCTGTCCTGACCAGCGCAACCATCCCGCCTCGGCTCGGCGAACGACTGGCCCTGCCGGCCGGCTCCTACGATCAGCTGGACGTCGGCAGCCCCTACGCCTACGACGAACAGGCGCTGCTCTACTGCCCGGTGCACCTTCCCGACCCCCGCGACGAAAAGTTCGAGGCGGCCATGCACGACGAGCTGGTCGCCTTGATCGAGGCTGCCGGGGGCAGGACGCTCGGCTTGTTCACCAGCTGGAGGGCGATGAAGGCCGCCGCCGAGGCCGTGCGGGGGCGGATCGGCTGGGACGTCCTCACCCAGTCCGACCTGCCCAAGCCCGCCCTGGTGGCACGCTTCTCGTCCGACGAGCAGTCCTGCCTCTTCGCCACCATGGGCTTCTGGCAGGGGGTGGACGTTCCGGGCCGCTCCCTGTCGCTGGTGACTATCGACCGGCTCCCCTTTCCCCGCCCGGACGATCCGCTGCTGCAGGCGCGCCGAGCGAGGTACGGCACCAAGGCGTTCGAGCTGATCGACATCCCCCGGGCCGCCGCCCTTCTCGCGCAGGGGACGGGCAGGTTGATCAGGTCGCGCTCGGACCGCGGGGTGGTGGCTGTTTTCGACAACCGCCTGGCCAAGGCCCGCTACCGCTGGACCCTCGTCAACGCCCTGCCTCCCATGCGCCGGACCCGCCACCGCGCCGAAGTGGAAGGGTTCCTGAGAGCACTCAGTAGCCCAGCCGCTCCAGCGCCTTCGGCCGGCTCTGCCAGTTCGGGTCCACCTTGACGAACAGCTCCAGGTACGTGCCGGCGGGCAGCTGTGCCCGGGCGAGCATGCCCGCACGCTTCAAGGTCTCCCCCTTTTTCCCGATGACTATCCCCTTCTGCGACTCCCTCTCCACGAGGATCTCGCAGCGGATGCGGGGCCAGTCCCATTCGGTCACCCGGCAGGCGATCGAGTGGGGCACCTCCTCCCGGGTGACGGCCAGCAGCTGCTCGCGGACCAGCTCCGCCACCCACAACGCCTCGGGCACGTCGCTCACCGCGTGCTCCGGGTAGAGCATGGGCCCCTCTGGCATGAGAGCGGAGACCGCTTCCACGAGGTCGGCGACGCCCTCCCCGGTGCGAGCCGAGACGGGGAAGATCTCGGAGAAGTCCGCCAGGGAGGCCGCGGCCTGCAGCTGGTCGAGCACCTGCTTCCTCGAGGCGGCGTCGACCTTGTTCAGGGCGCAAACGGCGCCTTCGGGCACCAGCCGGGCGACGAAACGGTCGCCTCGCCCCACCGGGGCGGTGGCCTCGAGGACGACGACGGTGGCGTCGACGCCGGTGAGGGCGCCGGTGGCGCTGTCGTTGAGGCGCGCCCCGAGAAGTGTCCTCGGTTTGTGTATTCCCGGCGTGTCGACGAACACCACCTGCGCGTCGGGCCGCGTAAGGATCCCCCGCACGGGTGTGCGCGTCGTCTGGGCCACGCGGGAAGTGATGGACACCTTGCGCCCCAGGATGCGGTTGAGGAGCGTGGACTTGCCGACGTTGGGTCGCCCGGCGAGCGTAACGAAGCCCGCCCTGTAGGGCGGCCCGGGATCGCCCTGTGTCAAAGCTCGCCCGCCGGCAACGCGGAGATTCGCACCCTGCCTATCCGCCTTCCCTGCACCCGCTCGGCAACCAGCCTGTGGCCGTCCACCTCCGCCGCCTCCCCCTCGCTCGGCACGTGGCCGAGCAGCGAGTAGAGCAGCCCCCCGACGGTGTCCCAGTCGTCGCCTTCGGGCAGCTCCCCCTGCTCTGCACCCTCGAGCAGCTCGTTGACCTCCCCGACGGGCATCCGGGCGTTCACGATCACCGTGCCGTCATCGAGGATCTCAGGGGGCACCTCCTCCACGTCGTACTCGTCGGTGATCTCCCCCACCAGCTCTTCCAGCAGGTCCTCAAGTGTGACCAGGCCGGCGGTGCCTCCGAACTCGTCCACCACGATCGCCATGTGGAACTTGCCCGCCTGCATCTCGCGCATCAGCTCCGATACCCGCTTGCTCTCGGGCGTGAAATGCGCCTCGCGCATGATCTCCGACACCGGGGCGTCCCCCTTGCCCTCGCGCTCGGCGCGCATCAGATCCTTGACGTAGAGGATGCCCACCACGTCGTCGATGCCCTGCGAGTACACGGGTATGCGTGAATAGCCCGAGGGGATGACGAGATCGGTGACGTCGGCCACCCGGGCATAGGACTCGACGGCGACCATGTCTGTGCGGGGAACCATCACCTCCCTGACGACGGTGTCGCCGAAGTCGATGATCGAGTGGATGAGGGTCCGCTCCTCCTGCTCGATCACTTCCTCCTCGGCGGCCTCGTCAGCCAGCGCCCGCAGCATCTCGTCCGAGGTGTAGGGGCCCTGCTTCATCCCCCGCCCGGGGAGGATCAGGTTGGTGACCTTGATCAGCCCGCGCGTCAGCCAGCCGAGGGGCGCGAATGCGGTGATCAAACGGATGACCGGCGCGGCCCTGAGCGCTGCCTGCTCGGGATGCTGAACGGCCCACGTCTTTGGCGCCAACTCGGCGACGACGAACATGACGATGATCTCGAAGGCGATGCCCGCCGCCACCCCGGCAGCTCCGAAGGCGTGCTCGGCAACGACGCCGACGAGGGTCGCGGCCACAAGCGTCGTCACCTCCAGGGCGAACAGCACCACGGGTAGCACCCGGTCTATGCGCTCGACGAGCCTGAGCAACGTCTGGGCGCCCCGGCGGCCTTCCTCGACGAGACTCACCGCCTTCACCTTCGGCACCCGGGTGAGGGCCGTCTCCGACATGGCGAGAAAACCGGTGACCAGTATGAGCACCACCACCGCCACCAGCAGGTACACGTCCGTGGCGCCGAAGCCGTTGGCGGTGGCTGTCAACGCTCCCCGTCCTGCCGCCGGTGGTGCCGAGCGAGGAGCGCCCGCTCCTTGCTCTCCATCGCCTCGGCCTCGTCGGGATCCTCGTGGTCGAGGCCGAGCAGGTGCAACAGCCCGTGGACGACCAGGAGGGCGATCTCGTCCTCGTAGGTGCCAGCGTGGCCCGCTGCGTTCCTCCGCGCCACGGCTGGACAGACAACGACGTCCCCGAGGAGGGTGGGCGCATCCTCGGGGGACGGGCTGAAACCCGGACCGGTCCCGCCCGAGTCCGGCGAGCGGCCCCCCTCCACCGGCTCCTCGTCGATGGGGAACGCCAGCACGTCCGTCGGCCCGTCCCTACCCAAGAACCTCTGGTTGAGCTCGGCGATGGTCCCCTCGTCCACGAACAGCAAAGACACCTCGGTCTCCCCCCGCACGCCCTCGTCGCGCAGGACCGCCTCGGCCAGCCCCACCCAACGGCGGGTGTCGACCGGCTCGTCGTCCTGCTCGTCTGCCGCGAAAACGGACACGGCCAACTCGCCTACCCCCCGCCCGGCTCAGCCGGCCAGCGGGCCGGGACCGCCGGCAGCCGCACGCTCGGCCTCTTCGTAGGCGCCAACGATGTCCGCGACGATCCGGTGCCGGACGACGTCCCGACGGCCGAGCGACACCCAGGCCAGCCCCTCGATGCCCGACAGCACCCCCTCCAGGCCGGCCAACCCGGATCGTCCGCCGGGCAGGTCTATCTGGGTGTCGTCGCCTGTCACCACCACCTTCGAGCCGAAGCCTATGCGGGTGAGGAACATCTTCATCTGCTCGGGAGTGGTGTTCTGGGCCTCGTCGAGGATGATGAAGCTGTTGTTGAGCGTCCGACCCCGCATGTAGGCGAGGGGCGCGACCTCGACGGTCCCCGCGTCGAGCAGCCGCCGGGCCGTCTCGGTGCCGAGCATGTCGTAGAGGGCGTCGTAGAGCGGCCGCAGATACGGGTCGACCTTGGCCATGAGGTCGCCGGGAAGGAAACCGAGTCGCTCCCCCGCCTCCACCGCCGGCCGGGTGAGGATGATCCGGTCCACCTGCTTGGCCTGCAGCGACTGGACGGCGAGGGCGACGGCCAGGTAGCTCTTGCCCGTGCCGGCCGGGCCCACGCCGAAGGTGACGATGTTGTCCCGGATGGCGTCGGCATAACGCTTCTGCCCGCTGGTCTTGGGCCGCACCGACCTCCCCCGCGCCGAGCGCAGCAATTCGGCGGTGAGCACCTCGGAGGGCCGCTCGTCAGCCCGCACCATGTCGATGGTGCGGTTGACGACCTGCGGGTCGAGCGGCTGTCCCTGCTCGAGCAGGAGGCGCAGCTCGTCGACGAGCCGGGCGGCGACCACCGCGTCGTCGCCCGCGATGGTGAACTCGTTGCCCCGGGTGTGTATGGACGTACCCTCGAAAGCGTCCTCGACCAACCGCAGATTCTCGTTGAGTGGGCCAACGAGGCGGGGCATGAGGTGGTTGGGGACGGTGACGGTGACGGTCGTTGACACAGGGGGGTCTTGGGCGCAAGGGTACCGCCTGCGGATCCGCCGGCGGTAGATGCTCGGATCGGATCAGCCGATGGGGTCCACGCCGGGCGGCCAGCCCATCTGCTGGCCCCCTACGACGTGCATGTGCAGGTGGGGGACGCTGTTCAGCGCGTGCGGGCCGACGTTGAACACCAGCCGGTAGCCGCCCTCAGCGATGCCCAGCAACTCGGCCCCCGCCCGGGCGGTCTCGAACATCTCGGCCAGCACGTCGCCGTCTCCGCGCTGGACCGAGGCGGCGTTTGTGATGTGGCGGCGCGGCACCACTAGGAAGTGCACCGGTGCGGCAGGATTTATGTCGAAAAATGCGTACGTCGCGCCAGTCGAGACGACCTCCTTGGAGGGCACCTCGCCGGCCACGATCTTGCAGAACAGGCAGTCTCCAGCCATCAACGACAAACTACACACCGCGGCCGTGGGTAACTTCGGGCGCGTGGCCCCGGGAGTCGACGACCTGCTGGCCTCCTTCGCTGACTGGGCAGCCGCCGAACGCGTGGCCCGGGCGGCAGCCGAACGTTCTAGGGCCCGCTCGTTGGGCGAGCAGGCGGCCCGGAGCGCGACGTGGACGGGCATCCTCGTAGACCTCGCCGAGAGGGCCGCACAGGTGCAGGTGACCGCCGGCGGCTCGAAGATCTCCGGGCGGCTTCTGTGCGTGGGCCGCGACTTCTTGGTGGTCGAGCAGCCGAGCTCGCGGCCCTGCCTGGTTTCTGTCGAGGCGGTCGACACGCTGGCCCCGCAGCCTGCTCTGCCCCTCGCCCCTGAAACCGCGGGCCGGCCGGCTCCTCCCGGGGGCAGCCGCCACCCGGCTGTCGACTTGTCGCTGCTATCCGCCCTCGACAGCCTCGCCGCCGAACGGGCTCCCGTCGCTCTGCGGTCCGGGACGACAACTCTGACCGGTGACCTCCTCGCCACCGGCGTCGACGTGCTCACCATCGCCGCCGGCCCCCACGGCCGGCTGGTCCACGTGCCGGTCGCCGCACTCGCCTGGTGCGAGCTGCGCTGAGCAGAGGCGCGCCCGCCAACCCCGGTGTTTAGATGCCCGCCTCCGATTCGGCCTCTTCGTGGGCGGCCCGCGGCTTCGGCTCGGGGTACAGGTGCTCCAGGGTTCCCGGCTCGATCCTCATGCGCCTGATGAAATCGTCCACGTCCGCAGCCTGCACACGGATGACCCGACCCATCTTGTAAGCCGGCAGCTGCCCCTCGTCGATGAAGCGGTAGAGGGTTCGCAGGGTGACCCCCAGCCGCTCGCACGCCTCACGAGTGCCCATCCAGTGGATCGGTTCGCTCATGCCGGCCATCATAACGGACCGATAGACAAGCCGGTGGGTTCTCGTTAGATTTCATGTGTGGCGTTGAGACGGGCGTCTTCGCCCAGCGGGGGAAGTCGGAGCGCTGGGGGTATCGGCCCGGCGGACCCCGACGGTTCTCAGCCTGGCGTGCAGAGCGCCGGCGTCGTCGGCGGCCGGCGACGGGCCGTTCCCGGTGGGCGGGTGGTGCTGGGCGGGCTCTTGGTGGGGATAGCCGCGGTGATCGTCTTCTCGGCCGTGGTGGCGGGCACGCGCCCACGCGGGCGACCCTACGTGGTGGCTGCGCAGTCCCTACCGGCAGGCACCGTCATCGGCCCCGGCGACATCACGGTCGAGTCGATGACCTTGCCCCTTCCCACCCGCCGGCTGGCCTTCGGCGCTGAAGAGGACCTCATCGGCCGTACGCTGGCCGTGGCGGTCGACCCCGGCGAGCTGGTCGAGTCACCCATGCTCGTACGCCCAGGCGCCTCCGAAGGGCTCCGCCCCGTGAGCGTCCCAGTTGCGACCGACTCGATGGCCGGGCTCCGGGCAGGGACCCCCGTCGATCTGCTCGCCGTCCCCCAGAACAGCGGCAACTCGAGCCCCGGCGCGGTGAGCGTCGTCCTACGGGGCGCGACGCTCCTGTCGGTGGCCGGACCGGCGACCTCCGGCTCGTCCACCGTTGTCACTCTTGGTGTCAGCACGCTGGCCGAGGCGGAGAGCGCCGTGCAAGCCGCCGAGACCGGGACGGTTGTCCTGATCGAAGCCGAGCCGGGCGACGGGACCGGACCGGGACCCCCGCCGGGGTAGCGCAGTGCAGGAACGCTACGTCCTCCTGGGTCTCGCGCCAGCCCGGGCCCCCTGGTTCGAAGCGCTTGCCCGCTGGAGCATGTCGGCGATGGTCGCCGCTGAATTCGTGAAGTGCGTGTCCGCCGAGGAGGTCCGCGCCCGCCTCGCGTCGGGCCGCCAGCACTCGGCTCTCCTCATCGACGGCCGAGCGCCTGCATTCGACCGAGACCTCGTCGACGCCGCCGCGGCGTCTGCGACGCCGGTAGTCGTCATACGAAGCTCCCTCCCCGAGGCGGGATCGCCGCGGGAGCTGGGCGTGAGCGCCGAGCTCGCCGAGGACTTCACTCCCGACGACCTGCTGGACGTGCTCGCTTCCTACTGCCGCCCGGTGTCCACCGGCTCGGAGCTGCCCCCCGGGCTGGACAGCCCGCCCGCCCCCGCTTGGCAGGCACAGCTGTTCGCCGTATGCGGCCCCGGGGGCACGGGCGCGAGCACCATCGCCATCGCGCTCGCCCAAGGTCTCGCGACCGACCCCCGGCTGGGACGCCGCGTCCTCCTCGCCGACCTGGCGAGACGCGCCGACCTCGCGATGCTCCACGACTCCAGCCGGCTCGGTCCCGGCCTGCAGGAACTGGTCGAGGCCCACCGAGTGGGCAGGCTCGAGCCGGACGGCGTCGCCGCCATGACCTTCGAGGTGCCCCGGCGCGGCTACCGCCTCCTCCTCGGCCTGCGCCAGCCCGAGGCATGGGCCGCCTTGCGGCCCAGGGCGATAGACGCCGCCCTGGTGAGCGTTCGCCGCAGCTTCCAGGCCGTGGTCGCCGACGTGACCGGGGACGTGGAGGGCGAGGCCGAAGGCGGTTCGGTCGACGTCGAGGAGCGCAACCACCTCGCCCGCGCCGTCGTCAGGTCGGCGACGGTCACGATCGCCGTCGGCGCACCCGGCATGAAGGGGGTCCACTCCCTCGCCCGCCTGTTGAGGGAGCTCGCGCGGGCAGGGGCGCCGCCGGAGCGCCTGGTCGCCGTGTTCAACCGTTCTCCCCGCCATCCCTCCGCCAGGGCCGAGTCCGCCCGGGCGTTGTCCTCGCTGCTCCAGTCCAGCGGGCTCGAACTGGGTCTGCCAGCTCCAGTGCACGTCCCTGAGCGCAAGCTGGAGGAGGCGCTGCGCGACGTGGATCCGTTGCCGGGCGCGCTGGTGGAGCCGCTTACCGGCGTCGTTCAATCCCTCGCCGAGCGCCTCGCCGACCGCCCTGCACCCGTCGGCGAGCCCCAGCGGGTGGTGCCAGGCTCCCTGGGGTCGTGGGCTGAAGGCGAGCTCGAGCCAGGAGGGTGAGGGCGCGCGCGGGAAGGGCGTCGTTGTCGAGTCGAGCCGGCTCCTCCCTCACGGGTGGGTCTGCCGGCGGCTTGGGCATGCATCACGAACGCGTCGGCTGGGCCGCCCGGCGGGTAGCTGGCGTCAAGATCCGCCGCTTTCTGCCACCTGCTCTCACGGGGCAGCCGGCTCAGAACAGCCTGAGACGTCCGTCGCCGACACCCCGAAGCTCGTCGTAGTCCACCTCTACGCAGTCGATGCCCCGGGAGGCGGCAAGTGTCCTGGCCTGGCGGGCGATCCGCTGGGCTACGAGCACGCCCCGCACGGGAGCCAGCCGCCCATCGCGGTCGAGCCGCTCCACGTAGCGGGCCAGCTGCTCCACCCCGTCTATCCCGCCCCGCCGCTTGACCTCGACGGCCACGGCTTGTCCTTCCGCATCCCGGCAGAGAAGATCGACCGGACCGATGTCCGTCGGATACTCCCGCCCGACGAGGCGCAGTCCCCAGCCGATAACTGAGGGATCGGCCGCGAGGAGCTCCTGCAGGTTGGCCTCTACCCCGTCCTTCTCCAGACCCGGTTCTGCCCCCAGGGGCATGTCGACGTCGAGCCGTACGGCGGCCATCCGGATGGTCAACCGTTCCCCCCTGTCGTTGCTCACTGTCCAGCAGTCAGCGTCCGCTTGGAGCCGGCATGGGCCGTGCATCCAGTTGAGCGGCTTGTACGCCCGGCCGTCGGAATGGACCGAAACCGATCCGTCGGCCTTTACCATGATCAACCGGTCGGCGAGCGGCAGGTGTGCAGTTAGCCGTCCCTCGTAGTCGATCGTGCAGCTCGCGACGACCAGACGCATGGTCGGTCATTGTTGCGTCCACCACCTGCACCTGGCCAGCCTCTAGCGTCGGAGTGCTGCCGTGACCGCGACGATCCCTGTTCCGACCGGGCCGTGGGGTCCCCCTTTGCGCGAGTCGCCGCACGGCAGCGACGAGCTGGCGCCCGCCACGCGGTCGCAGCCGTCGGCACTTCAGTCCCCACCGCCGCCTCCGCCGGCGTGTCGTGCCGATACTGCGTCTCCAGGGCGGGCGCCTGCTGCTCCTGACACGCCAGCCCGGACGGCATCTCCTGGTCCCTGGTGCTTCTACCGACGGCTGGACACCCGCGACCCGGTAGCTCGGCAGCGGATCCGGGTCGTGGCAGAAGGCATCATCGGAGTCGTCCTCATCGCCGTCATCGCCTCCGTGTACGGTCCCGGCACGCGGCCAGCCTCAGCATGGCCGACTCGGGGAAGGGCCCTTGCGGGCGTGATGGCGGCCGAGGTTTCCCAGGCCCTCGAGAACGTCCAGGCGGGCGGGCCGGCCCGAGACCTGTCGGCGCTCCGGTCGAGCCTCTCCGAGGCTCGGCTGCTAGCTCCTCCCCCGGGGGCAGCGGCGGTGGCGTGGTCGTTCGCGCTGCGCATGCTGACGCGCTCCCTCGCCGAGGCCTCGACCGGGCATGATCCGGCAGCAGACCTCACGGCCGCTGGGCAGGCGCTGGTCACGGTCCTCTCGGAGGAAGCGCCCGGCGCACAGCGCTGACCGCGCCACGGCGGGCTCGGAGGAACCGCCCGGCGCACAGCGCTGACCGCGCCACAGCGGCCTCGGAGGAACCGCCCGGCGCACAGCGCTGACCGCGCCACGGCGGGCTCGGGGGACAGGCCCGGAGGGGTTCCGGCGACCGGATCTGCCAAAGTGTCCACTCCCGACCGAGGAAAGCGGGTCGTGTGGACACTTTGGTCAAACTATTCGCCCTAAACGTCCATTCGACCCCGCTCAGCCGAACCCCTCTGGACACTTTGGCCGATCATCCGGCGGTCGACAGTCAGCCCGGCGCCACGTCCCAGCGTTACGTCCCCGCGGCCGCCACGGCGCTGATACATACCAAGGCGCCTGCCGTAGTGGCTACCCAGGACCGCCCCTACCCTCCTGGAGGGCAGTTCAACGTTCTGAGGGCCCCGAACCCTGACGTTGGCGTTTCGGCCGAGGCCGACGCCAGCGTCGCTTCCGCCCTCGAACTCACCTGCCGGCGCCCCCAGCCGGGGATCGCCCGGCCGAACACCATGTTCACGGTGGCGCGGCCGGACAGGAGGACCGAATCGCCCGAGACGGCGACAGCAACGGAGAGCCCGTGCAGCTGGCCGACACGCTGCGCCCGGAGGGACTGGCATACGACCTCGGCGACCCTGCGCCCGTCGAGGGTGAGGGCTCCGCTGCCATAGAAGGCGTTGTTGTTGACCGACGCCGCCACGGCGTCGTTGGCCGCCGCAGCGAGCGCGTCGTGCAGCTCCCGCTGGTAGAGGTAAGCGGCGGCGCTGTCGACCGCGATGGCGGCGAGCAGCACCAGCACCAGAAAACCTGCCGGCACCAGTGCAAGCACGCTCCCTCGGTCCTTCACCGCGGGTTGCACGCTGCCACACCCGGAGGTCCGCTGCGATAGGGATCGACGAGCTCCGAATTCTCGCTCGTGACCTGCGACCCGGACCCAACGTGCCCGACGAAGGGCAGGTCGAACAAGGGGGCCGGATACGAAACAGCGACGGTCACCCTCGAGCAACGGGCGAACGCCCCTGATACCACCGATACTCGTGCGCGCGACGGGTCACGGCCGTATCCTGCGAGCGCCTCGTCGGCAGCCTGCTCGGCACCGGCCAGGGCCTCCGGTTCGTCCTGCGCCTGGACGTAGGTCCTCGCCGCCTGCCGGGCCGCTTCCACCGTCGCCGACTTCGTATCGATCACGGCCCATGCGTATGCGACCAGCAGCGTCCCTGCGACGAACAGGAGCGACCCGAAGAGCAGACCGGCGAAGCCCCCCACAAAGCCTGCGTCCCCCCGACCCGCCAGATGGCGGCTGCCACAGCTCCCGCCGCTACACCCCCTACGCCCCCGTGCGCGCCAGCTGGGACCTCGGGCCCAGAACCCAAAGAGCACCCCCAGCCGAGCCCTCATTGCCGGAAACGCTCGGTGCGCACGGCCACCGTCCGCGTGATCAGCTGCCAACCACCGGGGAGCGGCAGCAGCTGGGGCGTCCTCCCCTTCACCTCCAGCACGACCCGAGACGCGTCCACCTCCTTCCACACGAAGGTCGTCCGCTCCGCCCCGAACGAACCCAGCTGCTGCCGTGCGGCCGCCTCAGCCTCGACAACAGCAGCCTCCGGCGTCACCGACCCCGCGACGGTCTCCGCAGCCCGCGTGGCGGCTGAGGTCAGAGCCGACGTGGCGTAGAGGCGGATGATCACCTGGCAGGCGAACAGCAAGAGGACCATGAAGATGGCGAAGCCGATCAACGTGCCGACGATCGCCACGCCCCGGTCGCGCACGGCCACTCAGCAGCTGCTGCTGGTCTGCCCGATGCAGTTCACCTGGTCGTTGACGTGCTTGGCCGCGTGGTTGAAGGTTGCGCTGAAGGCAACCCACATGGCCACGCCGATGAAAGCCATCACCAGAACGGCGATGGCAGCCGATATGACACCTTCCCCTCTCTCGTCCCGACGCACGGCGGTCCTCCCTCCCCTGTCCGCAGGCCTCCCTCAAGCCGCTGACAACGAAACGTAACTAAATGACACGTTTGTCCTCAAGGCCGCTGACCAGCATCTTTTCGGCAGGCCAAAGGCGGGAACCCCACGCCCGGGCCCCGAGCATTCCCGGCCGGGCCACCGTGACCGCGGTGGTACCTCACGCATCCAGACGGCCATGCGACGCCGAGGGCAGCCCCTGGGCCCTGGACAGGGCGCCCTGGTGTCGAAGCCCTGAAGGAGCATCCCTCCACCCGAGCGCGCACCGCCACGATGTTCGGAAGGCGCTGGGCGGGGAAGAACATTGTCAAGTGCAAGGAGGTAGACGGATGACCTACGACTTGGCTGGGCAGGGACCGCTGTCGGGCATGGAAGGGGTCCCGCGTGTAACTGCCTGGAACACCGTGGCGAGTTTCGCGACTTACGCCGAAGCCCACGAGGCGGTCGACCGCTTGGCGGCTGCTGGGTTCCCCGTGGAGGAGATCGAGATCGTCGGCTCGGGGCTGCGGACAGTCGAACGGGTCACCGGCCGTCTCAAAGTGGGCACGGTCGTCCTGGGTGGGGCCGGGAGCGGAATGTGGATCGGCCTCTTCGTCGGCCTGGTCGTGGGCCTCTTCACTGTCGGTCCGGCGTGGCTCGGCCTGATAGTCGGAGGGATGCTCATCGGTGCGGCCTTCGGCGCAGTAGCCGGTCTCGTTACGGGCGTGGCGGCCCGTCGGCGAGGGGAATACTCGGCGCTGCGCGGTGTAGTCGCCACCCGCTACGACGTCATCGCCCTCGACGGCACCGTCGACGCGGCCCGTGCAGCGCTGGGCATTTCAGCGAACGCCATGGACTACACACCGTCCGCCGGCTGATCAGCCCCGTGAGGCCGATCCCGACGGCGCGCTGCGCGGGACCAGCTCAGTGCAGCGGCAACCGGGCGGAATACACCGAGCGCTGCTCGAATCGGCGACAGGTGAGGATGGCCCCCGCCGCAGCCAGGAGCAGCGCGACCATGATCTTGTCCGAGTTGGCGGTCAACTCGATGGCAAAGGCGACGGCCGCGATGGGCGCCTGCATTCCCGCACAGAGCATCGCTCCCGCCCCGATCACCGCATAGCTCGCGGGGTCGCTCCCCGGCCAGAGATGTGACCAGGAGTGCCCCAGGAACGCGCCGAGCACTGCCCCGAAGCTGAACGTCGGCGTGAAGAGGCCCCCGCTGACCCCGCTTCCGAGGGTGAGAGTGGTGGACACCGGCTTCAACACGCTCAGGGCGGCGAGACCAGCGAGCCCGGTCGCCCCGGTCATGGCCAGCTGAGCAAGGTCCC
>DATGKR010000150.1:0-21165 GCA_035294565.1 Acidimicrobiales bacterium
GCTGACACCCCCCGCGGCTTCGATCCCCGCTTCGGTGGCCACCGCGTTGGCGCCGCTCGAGTCGGCGGTGTGGCGGATGGCGATGGTGATCGTCGAGGAGGTGACCCCGTTCCAGGTGGCACCGCCGTTGTTGCCAGACCACTTGGACACGCACGGGTCGGCGTAGTCGGAGTAGGGGAGCTGGCGCACCCCCGGCCTGCACGCGACGCCGGCGACGGTCACCCCGGTGCCGACCTGGTCGCCGGAGGACCCCCCCGATGCGGTCGCGGCGGCGCCGCTGCCGGCGCTGCCCGCGGCCTGCTGGGAGCCGGCGGCGCTCGCGGCCCCGCCTGCCCCGCTCGCGGCTCCGCCTCCGGTGGCTGCCGCGGTGGCGGCGCCGCTGGCGGCGCTGGCCGCAGCCTGCTGGGAACCGGCGGCGGCGCCCGAGGAAGTGCCGGCGCCCGACGAGTACGGGCTTCCCCCCACCGAGCCGGCGGACACCCTGGTCGAACCGGTGTTGACCGTCGGCAGGAGGATCATGCCTATCACCGCCAGGAGGGTGAACAGGTAGATCACCCCGTAGCGCCTGAGGTGGTAGGCGACCCTCACCGCCCGGGCGACGAACGGGTCGCCCTGAGTCATGTCTTCTACGAAACGTTTCGAACTGCTCGCCAAACCGCCGTCCTCCCCCGGTATCGGCTCTTGGGCTCCTCCCCCGGTCCGTTGCCTGCTACGCCTGCCTGCTACATGGTTCGCCAGCGGGGGACGAGGTTCCTTCCGGTAAATTACATTTCGTCACTTGTGCTCGTGCTCAACGGGGCGCCGCCACGGGGGCCTCGGTCGCCGGGGCGCTTCGTCGTGAGGCCCCCGCCCCGAGGCCACCCAGCAGCCACGCCATGTTCGAGGCGTAGAACGCCCGGCGGTCCTCCTCCCCCGCCCCTTCGAGGGCGGCGTCGAACTTGGCGATCGGGTCCCGCCCGCCCTCGGGGTGGGGGAAGTCCGTCGAGAACATGAACAGCTCGGGACCCGCCTGCTCCATCATCCACCCGACCGGCTCTCCCGGGAAGGGGGTGAAGCGCAGGTGTCGGCGCACGTAGGCCGACGGCTGGTCGGCCAGGCGCCGCAGTGGCTCCTCGGTGCGGCGGAACGAGCGGGCCACGTGGTCCAGCTGGTGCAGCCAGGAGACCACCCAACCTGCTCCCTGCTCGATGCACCCGCCCCGCAGGCGAGGAAAACGATCGAAAAGGCCGTCCAAGACCAGCGCCCCGAGGAACACGGCCGGCGAATGGTGTATGGCGAGGGCGTCCTTCGAGCGCACGTTCTCACCGCCGCCGAGGTGGTCGGGGACGGGCGTGCCGTTGTCGTGGAAGGCGGGGTCGAGGAGCCTGCCCCCTCCTCCGACGTGCAGGACGAAGGGCACGTCCCGCTCCTCCAAGAGCGCCCAGAAGGGATCGAGGTCAGGGTGGGTCGGCGCTCGCCCGCCGGCGGGCGTGGAGGGGACCATGATGGCGGCGCAGCCGGCGTCGAGCGCCTCGGCCGCCATGGAAACGGCCCTCTGGGCCGAGGAGAGGGTGACGAACCCGACGGCGAGCAGACGCGGGTCCCCCGAGCAGAAGTCGGCGAGCGCCCGGTTCTGGGCGCGGATCCCCTCGTAGAGAAGGTCCCTGTCGCCGCCGCGGTAGAGCACGCTGGCGAAGGTGGAGAACACGAGCTGGGCCTCGAACCCCAGCTCGTCGAGCAGGCAGGACCGCTCGGCGGGGTCCGAGGCCCCGAACGCCGACCAGCCCTTCTCCTCCGGGTAAGGGCGGGCGTTCGTTGCGGCGGCGGCGCTCCTCGTGTGGGCAGAGGCTGTGCTCGTCGCGGACACCGGTCCGCCGCTCCTCGCAGCCGCGGGCTCTGCCCGCCGGCGCTTTGCCGCCGAGTCGATCAGCGGCTGGAACCCGTCGAAGGCATCCCGGCGCAGCCGGTCCTTCAGGGCGGGGTCGACGTACCCGTCGAGGAAGTCGGGCATCTCCATCACGTGGCTGTCGGCATCAAGCACGACGCGCTCGCCTGCGTAGGTCAATGGACTCCTCCCGCTGGCCGTAGGCCCGGTCGCCGAGACCGAGCCGGCCATCTCGTCTTGGTGACATTTTGTCACAATAAGGAGAGGCTGGCAAGGCGACGGTCTCGCTGGCAAAAAGGGCGGCCATAATGGCCGGGTGGAGTCCATCGAGGCGGCACCGCCGGGGGAGGGCGCGCCGGCGCAGGCGGGAGGCTCGGGGCGCCTCGGCGAGCGCGCGGGGGCGGGGCGCGCCGACGGGGCGGAGCGCGTCAACGGGGCGGCGCGCATGCCACGCGACGCACGCCGGGAGGCCCTGCTCGACGCAGCAGCCGCGCTGGTCGCGGCCGGCGAGGTCGACTCCGTCTCGATGGAGACCGTCGCCGAGGTCGCCGCCGTCAGCCGGCCGCTCGTCTACAAGCACTTTGCCAACCGCGCAGACCTGCTCGCCGCCGTCTACCGGCGCGAGGCGAGCCGGTTGCACGCCGAGCTGTCGGCCGCGGTCGCTGCCGAGTCCACCATCGAAGGCAAGTTCCGGGCGTTGATCAGGGGTGCCCTCCGGGCACAGGCTGAGCGCGGCGCCTCCCTCGCCGCGCTCGGCGCGGCCGGGGCCAGGACGGCCGACCTTCGCCGTACCCAGCGGGACCGCAACCGCAATACGGTCCGCCACTTCGCCCGCCAGGCCGTCGCCGAGCTCGGCGTCGACGAGCGCAAGGCCAAGGTGTGCCTGTCCATCGTCCTGCGGGCGATCGACGGGGTGCTGGCCGAATGGCGCCAGCGGCCGACTCCCCAGTTCGCCGCTGCGCTCGAAGACGCCTACGTGACCATGGCCATGGGGACGCTCGAGAAGCTCGCCCGCTGAGAAGACACCGTGAGCCCCGTGAAGGTCGGTGCAGGTCGAGCCGGCGGGGAGGCTGCAGGTCGGTAGCTTGGCGCCATGTTCGACGAGACCACAAGGGAGCTGCTGGGCGGGAAGAACTTCGCCGCCTTCACGACCGTCATGCCCGACGGGAAGCTTTCCACCCAGATGATGTGGGTGGACGCCGACGAGACCCACGTGCTCATCAACACCGAGACCGGTCGGCAGAAGTACCGCAACGTCAAACGGGACCCCCGGGTGACGGTGATGGTCTTCGACCCGGCCAACCCCTACCGCTACAGCGAGATCAGGGGCAGGGTCGTCGACACGGTCACCGGGCCGAAGGCGCGAGAGCACGTGGACAAGGTGAGCCACAAGTACACGGGAGGGCCCTACGCCAACCCGATCGCCACCGAGCGGGTCATCCTGCGCATCGAGCCGGAGAGGGTCCGCTCGTACGGCTGAGCGGCTGGCGGTGCTCCTGGCGTCGAGCAATGCGAGCCCCCGTAGCGGACGCCTGGCGTCTTCGCCGCACCGATGTGATGTAAGATTACATCATGCAGCGCACTCAGATCTCTTTGACCGACGAGGAGCGGCGTACCTTGGATGCCGTCGCGCTGCGGACAGGTCGATCGCTCTCCTCCCTGATCCGTGATGCGGTCGAGCTGGTCTATGGCTCCGAGCGCTCCGCCGAAGACGACCTCGCAGCGATGCGCCGCGCCTTCGGCTCCTGGAACGACCACGATCTCGACGGTGCAGCCTGGGTCGATCACCTGCGCTCCGGGTCTCGCCTGGAGCGCGGCCGCCCGTGACCGTCCTGGTAGACACCTCGATCCTGATCGACTACCTGCGAGGACACCCAGGGGCGGGGGACCTCCTCGAACGGGAGCGCACCGCGAGCGTCCTGCACGCGAGCGAGATCACCCGGATCGAGGTCCTCGCTGGCATGCGCCCGGCCGAAGAGGAGGGCACCCGCACATTGCTATCCACCCTGGTTTGGCATCCCGTCGACGCCGAGATCGCGGAACAGGCCGGCGCCCTCGGTCGCAAGTGGCTCCCCAGCCACCACGCCATCGACAGCGCGGATCTTGCCATCGCGGCCACCGTCGTCCGCCTCGACGCACGACTCCTGACCCGCAACGTCAGGCACTTTCCGATGTTCACCGATCTCCAGGCGCCCTACTGACGGGTATTGGCGAAGACACGCTCGGTGCCGCCAATCTCATAGAGCCCGAACGCAAGCCTGGCTAGGCGGACGAGGTCTTTGTTCCGGCGTGGGCCGCCAGGGTCTCGAACCCTGCACCTTGGGATTAAAAGTCCCCTGCTCTACCGGATGAGCTAGCGGCCCGGCACATGGGTGTTTAGCAGAGCAGAACGGTAGGGACGTACCGCTCGGCCGGGTAGTGACCTGGGAACAATGCCACGGCTTCCACCGCCCTGGTGAAGCGGTCAACCCCGCGAGATGGATCGTTCGGAACGTGCCACGATCCCACGTCGGTGTGTATACTATGCGCATGGCTCGAGTGAACATCACCATGCCGGACGAGCTGTACCGCGAAGCGAGGCAGGCGGGGCTGAACGTCTCGCAGCTCGCCCAGCTCGCCGTGGCCGCCGAGCTGCAACGCCAAGCCAAGATCGCCGAGCTGGATGCCTACCTCGCCGAGCTCCAAGACGAGCTCGGCCCCACCTCCGACGACGAGCGCGCCGAGGCCCGAGCCTGGGCCGATAAGGCTCTGGGGTCACCGAAGCGACGCCGCAGCGCGTGACCATCCTTCTCGACGCCCACGGCCTGACCGCCCTCACCGCCCAGCGGGCCTACCTCGAGGAGCTACGCCGCAGGGGCGAGTGGCCGGCGATCATCCCCTCCGTCGTGCTCACCGAGGCGTTGACTGGCGACCACCGCCGCGACTACCACGAGAACCGCCTCCTACGGACCTGCGACGTCCGCTCCGTCGACGAGGTCACGGCTCGAGCGGCCTCCGCCCTGCGCACACGAGTCTGCGGTCGGCGCCCTCCCTCGGCCGTCGACGCCATCGTGGTCGTCATGGCAGACGCCGCCGGCGGCGCCACCGTCCTGTCCAGTGATCCCGGCGACCTGCGCGCCCTCGCCAGCCACGCGACCAACCACGTCCAGGTGAGCCGGCTGTAGCTGGCGTTCTGCCGTCGGCTCGACGGCGGTGCTCGTCGCTCGACAAGCCGGACCGGCGCACACGCGTACGGCTCGGCTGGCTCGCCATCCACATCTGGCCGGGCGGTCCTCGGCTGAAGCCTCCTCCACAGCCCCGCGGCCGATCGAGCCAGGGTGGTCGCGGATAGCCTGGCGGGCCGTGCCCGTGATCGTCGCCACCATCGTGCCCAAGCCCGACCAGTTCGACGCCGTGGAAGAGGTCCTCACCCGCTTGATACCCCGGGTGCACGCCGAGGACGGGTGCGAGCTGTACGCCTTGCACAAGGGCAAGGACCGCTTCGTGTTCATCGAGAGATGGCGGGACATGGCGGCGCTCGGCACCCACGGGAGCGGGCCGAACATCAAAGCCTTGAACGAAGGGCTGAAGGGGAAGGTGTCGGGGCCTCCCGACGTGCAGATCCTGGAAGCCGTCCCGGCCGGCGACCCCGAGAAGGGCGCCGTCTGACGTCCTGACCGCAGGTCCCCGCAGGTAGAGGTGGCCGCTCGACGGGCCACCCACAGCCCAGTCCAAGACATGTTCGGTGGACAACGGCCGGAAGGAAGAAAGCGCCCGGACCAGAAATGTAACGAACGTGGCTTTCGGACAACTGGTGAAAAAGCGGAGGCTGGCGGCGCTGGCGGCGACGGCGGCGCTGGCGGGGAGCGGTTGGGGGGCGCCCGCTCTGGCAGGGGTGGGTGGCTCGCCGGGAGCGGGCGGGGCGCCGGGCAGCGGTGGCGCGACAACGGCGGCCGGCGCGCCAGAACCCCCCTACGTGACCAACCCGGCGGACCCGACGACCCCGGCGAGGGAGATCACCAACGTGGCGATCCGTAGCTGGGACGGCACCGTGCTCGAAGCCGACGAGTACATCCCCGACACGTGCACGCCGTCCACCCCCTGCCCGGTCATCTTGATCCAGACTCCCTACCGGAAGGGCCAGTCGCCGACCGACCCGTCCGACCTGGGCTCCCCCTCGTCGGAAGCGATCCCCTACCTCTACGACCACGGCTACATCGAGGTGGTCGTCGACGTGCGCGGCACCGGGTCGAGCGAGGGCTACTGGGACTCGTTCGGCACGGCGGAGCAGAAGGACGGCGCCTTCCTCGTCGACTGGGTTGCGAGCAAGGCGAACATCCCCGAGTCGGACGGCAAGGTGGGCTTGGCGGGGGTCAGCTACTCGGGCATCAACCAGCTGCTGACCGCCGAGCAGCCCGGCATGAGCGGCCCGAACAGCCCCCTGAAGGCGATCTTCCCGATCGTTTCCATGTCCGACGCCTACCGCGACGTCACCTTCGCCGGCGGCAACGTCGACGCCGGGTTCATCCCTCTTTGGCTGGGTCTCGTCAACGGGCTCGCCGTCTCACCGCCCGACACCCTCGAATCGAACCCGCCCATCGCCTTGAACGCCGAGTCGCAGCACCTCGAGGACCTGGGCATGTTCACCGCCCCCGCCATAGCCGACGCCACGCTCGGGGCGGACGAGGCGCTCCTGCCCGCGGGGGTGCAGGGCAAGTACGCAGACCAGGCGTACGACTCGCCGTTCTACACGGTCCGCTCGCCGATCACCCACATCGGCGACGTCGGGGTGCCGACGTTCCTCGTCGGCGGCACCTACGACCTGTTCCAGCGGGGCGAACCCATCCTCTACAACGCCCTCGACCTGCCCCCGACCGAGAAGAAGCTGCTGATCGGCCCGTGGTACCACGTGACCGAAGGCAGCGGCCTCACCGCCGACAACGGAACCGACCCCGTCGTCGACAACCGGGGCACGGTCATACCCAGCATCGACAACCTGGAGCTCGCCTGGTTCGACCACTGGCTGAAGGGCGCCCACAACCAGATCCAGTCGTTCCCCACCGTCGAGACCTACCGCCTGGGTGCCGACCGCTGGTACCAGGACGCGCAGTACCCGGCCACCGGCACCGTCGGCCAGAGGTGGTACCTGAGCGCCCTCGGCGGCGGCACCCTGTCCACCAGGCCCGCCGCCTCGCCGAGCGCCGCCGAGCTTCCGACCGTGACGGCGACCGGCACCTGCTCGCGCTCGACGTGGCAGTGGACCGCCGGTATACCGACAGAGATCAAGGAGCCGTTCCCCGTCTGCGAGAACGACAGCCGCGCCTCCGAAGCGCAGGGCCTGACCTTCACCAGCGCCCCGTTCTCCAAGCCGTACACGTTGAGCGGGCCGATCGAAGCCGACATCTACATGAGCTCAACCGCTGCCGACTCGACGGTGGTGGCCACCGTCTCCGACGCGTCGGCGCAGGGGGCGAGCGACATCACCGCCGGCACACTGGTCGCCTCCCTCCGCCAGGTCACGGCGACTCCCTGCCGGAAAGTGGTGCTGGGCTGCACGGTGTACCTGCCCGACACAACGGGACGTCCCCGCTCGATCGAGCCTTGGCACCCCTACAGCCGCGCGTCGCAGTCCCCGCTGCAGCCGGGCCGCGTCTACGAGCTGCGCATCGAGATCTTCCCCACCAGCGCGACCATCGAGCCGGGCCACGAGCTGCGGGTGACGATCACCACCAGCGACGTGCCCCACGAGCTGCAGACCCTGTCCACCACGACGAGCTCGGTGGGCGTCGACACCTTCTACTTCGACGCCGCCCACCCGAGCAGCATCTACCTGGGGACCATCTCGCCGCTGGGATAACGTGAGCCCGTGGACGTCGGCTACTGGCGGGGGGCCGCCGAGGACGAGGCCATGCAGGACGAGCACGGCTTCATCTGGACGGCGATGCTGGAGGTGGCCGGCGACCTGAGAGGCGCCAGGGTGCTCGACGCCGGGTGCAACCGGGGCGGCTTCCTCCGCCTGCTCGCCGACCACGCCGGTATAGCCGAGGGCTTCGGCTACGACCCGGCGAAAGGGGCGGTGGACGACGCCCGGAGCCTCGCCGGGAGTCGACCCCTGCGCTTCGAGGCGGCCTCCACCGTCCCCGCCGGCTGGTCGGGCTTCGACGCCGCCTTCAGCCACGAGGTGCTCTACCTGATAAGCGACATGGGGGGACACGCGGCGGACGTCTTCCGGGCGCTGAAGCCTGGCGGCTGCTACTACGCGACCATCGGGGTGCACACGGCCAGCCGGCTCATGTCCGCCTGGCACGCCGAGCAGGCCGCCGCGCTGGGCCTGCCCCGCCTCTACAGTCTCGACGAGGTGGCCGAAGCCTTCGAGCAGGCCGGCTTCGACGTATCCGCCGGCAGGCTGCCCATCCGTTTCGTGCCCGTTCGGGCCCACCGAGCTGACCGGGCAGTCGGAGGGCTCGCCGAGTGGATCGACTACTACTGCCGGGACAAGACCCTGTTCCGCTTCACCCGCCCGGCTCAGTAGCCGGCTGCGTCACCGACAAGCGCCCGCGGGTCGGCGGCACCCTCCAGGTGCTCGCCGCGGGAGACGATCAGCTGGGCGTGGCCGTAGTTGCCCGGCTCGGGCCGCACGGCGTGACCGCGCCTCAGCAGGCCGGCTTCCCACGCCTCGGGGCAGCCCGGCTCCAGGCACACCTCCACCGTGCCCCTCTCCTCCCAGGTTTCGAAACCCCAGGTGCTGGCCGGCCTGCGCAGCACCCAGCGGGGGGCGCCGACCGCCTCGGCGGCGTCCTGCCCGCCGTGGAGAACCCTGGCGAGGACCTGCAGCAGTATCTGCGGCTGCGAGTCGCCCCCCATGGTGCCTGCCACCGCGGCCAGCTCGCCGCTGCGGGTGACGAGAACCGGCGAAAGGGTGTGGGGAGGCCGCCGCCGCGGCCCGTACTCGGCGGGGTGCCCTGCGACAAGGCTGAACCCTATTCCCCGGTTGTGCAGGAAGATCCCCGTCGAAGGCTCGGCGATCGCGGCGCCGAAACCCGTCGCATTGGACTGGATCAAAGAGACGCCCATCCTTTGTCCGTCTACTGCGCAAAGGAAAGTTGTCCCGCCAGGAGCGAAACGCCCGCCGAGCAACGCCGCCCGGTCCGGGTCGACCGCCGCAGCCCTCGGGGCGAGCCGCCGCTCGGAGATCAGCTCCCGCCCATCGGCGTGCTCGTGGAGGACGTCGAGACGGTCGAAGGAGGCCTGGCGGGCGGCCTCCACCCCCACGTGCGCCCACAAGTCCCCGCCGGGCTCGACCGGGAGGCCCGCCCGCTCGGCGATCCAGGCTCCGGCGAGGGTCAAGTAGCCCTGCGAGTTGGGCGGGGTCGTCCACAGCCGGTGGCCCCACGCTTCGGCGGAGAGCGGCTCCACCCAGTCGGCGTTGGCCTCGGCCAGGTCGTCGGACGTGTACTCGCCGGAGCCGAGGTGCAGGAGGCCTGCGCCGAACTCGCCGCCGTAGAAGCCGTCGCGCCCCGACGCGGTGATCGCCCGCAGGGCGCGGGCCGCGCCGGGACGGCGGACGGTGGCCCCCGGCCGGGTCGCGACGGCGAAGTCCTCCCCGCCTGGGACGCCGGCCACGTTCGGGGCGGTCGCGGCGAGTAGCGGGGAGGCGGGGAAACCGTCTTCTGCGTAGCGAACAGCGTCGGCGAGGACGTCGGCGAGGGGGAGGCGGCCGAACCGCTCGTGCAGGGCGAGCCACCCGTCGACGCAGCCGGGCACGGGGACGGACCGGATGTCGCCCGCCACGGGCATCCGGTGGTGGCCCTCTGCGCGAAGGCGGTCGGGGTCGGCGCCCGAGCCTGCCCGGCCGCTGGCGTTGAGAGCGAAAGGCCGCTCGGCGCCCGGCCGGTGGACGAGGGCGAACAGGTCTCCGCCCATCCCGCACATGTGCTGGCAGGTGACTGCCAGCACCGCGCTCGCCGCGACGGCCGCGTCGGCCGCGCTGCCTCCGGCGCGCAGCGCCGCAACGCCGGCCTGCGCGGCGAGGTGGTCGTCGGCGCAGACCAGGCCGGTGGGGGCGAGGCGCGAGGCGGGCCGGGTCGGGGGCATCGCCACAGTGTCTAGCGCGCCCCGGCGCGACCGGCGCGCCGATCCTCAGGTGTCGACTATGAGCGTGTAGGGGCCGTCGTTGACCAGGGTGACCGTCATGGCGGCCCCGAAGCGGCCGGTCGCCACCCGGGCACCGAGTCCCCGCAGCGCCTCGACGAGGGTTTCCACGAGCCGTTCGGCCCGCTCCGGCGCGGCGGCAGCCGCGTAGGAGGGTCTCCGGCCTCTCGACGTGTCGGCGTAGAGAGTGAACTGGCTGACCACCAGCAGCTCACGGTCGAGATCGGCGGCGGAGAGGTTCGGCTTGCCCCGCTCGTCGTTGAACACCCGCAGGTGCCACAGGCGCTGCGCCATCCTCGCGGCGCCGTCCGTGTCGTCGGGGTGGGCGACGCCGACGAAGACGCACAGACCCTCGCCAATGGCGCCGACCATATCCCCGGCGACGGCGACGCTGGCCGACGTGACCCTCTGGACCAGCGCACGCACCCGGCGGCTGCGACTAGCGCCAGCGCCGGCCGTAGGTCGGCCGGTTGCGGCCGTCGATGGCGTAGACGATGAGGGCGGTGAAGGCCACCGCCACGACAAGAGCCAGCAGGCCGGAGTAGCGGTAGCGCCACCCGAAGACGAGCCTTCCGACGAGGCCCCCGAGGAACGACCCGGCCCAGCCGGCGAGGACGGTTCGCACGAATCCGATGGGGTTGGGACCAGGCACTACCAGGCGGCCCAGCCCACCGATGATCGCCCCGCCGATGACCATGAGGATGATCAGGTCGAGCACGGCTCGAATGCTAACCGGGCCGGCGCGGCCGCGGCCGAGGGTTTGGACAAAGGGCGGCCGTTCACGGCTGCACCCAGGCGTAGACAGGGAACCCGTTGTCCTCGGCGGAGAAGGCGGGCAGGTACGGGCCGTTCATCACCACTGCGTAGTCGCCGGCCGGCTCGGGGCCGGCGTCGCCCTCGATCGTGGCGACGGCGCCGTCGGGCCAAACCTCGGCGACGATCCCCATGTGCGGCGAGGACGCGACGCTCCCTGGCCCCGTGCCGTAGAGCACGAAGTCCCCGGGGGCGGGCGTGGCCCCCGGCGGCAGGGTGAGGCCCCTGGCGGCGCCCCAGTCGTAGACGTCGCCCGCGAAGGAGTACCGCGGGATCGCCACCCCCTCGCTCTCCCACACCCAGGTGGCGAAGAGGGCGCACCACGGCTCGCAGGGGCCGTAGGGGTTGCAGTAGGGCCCCGACGCGTAGTCGGGGTCGGGGCCGACCTGCGACTCGGCGAGGGAGACGACGGCCTGGCCGAACGCCGAGCCGGGAGGGGGGTCGCTGAAGGCGGTGGCGACCTCGTCGGGGCGCAGCATCCAGTAGCCCCGCCCGTCGGGGGTGGGGACCATGGCGGCAACCGGCGAGAAGGGGGGGTCGTTGGGAGTCGGTCCGTAGTAGACGGCGTCGCCGAAGGTGATCACCCCGCCCGTGGCGGCCGTCAGCCAGTAGCCCCCGCCGTCGGCGGTGCGCGCCATGGCTACCACGCCGGCGCCGAGGTTCTCCCCAGCGGCCGACCCGTAGAAGGTGGCGTCGCCGAAGCTGAAAACCCCGCCGTCGGCGCCTACCAGCCAGTAGCCGCGACCATCGGGGGTCGCCGCCATGCCCACTATCGGCGCGGCCAGACGCAGGTTGGCGGCCGACCCGTAGAAGGTGGCGTCGCCGAAGCTGAAAACCCCGCCGTCGGCGGCCACCAGCCAGTAGCCGCGTCCGTCGGGCGTGGCCGCGATGCCGACCACCGGCCGCACCAGGCGCAGGTTCCCCGTCGAACCGTAGAAACCGGCGTCGCCGAAGGTGAAAACCCCGCCGTCGGCGGCCGTCAGCCAGTAGCCCAGGCCGGCCGGGGCGGCGGCCATCCCGACGACGGGACCGTAGAGACCCTTGCCTGCCATCGAGCCCAGGGAGGGGGCGTCGCCGAAGCCGTAGACCGCCCCGTCGGCTGCTGCCACCCAGTATCCCTGCCCCGTGGGCGACGCCGCCATGGCCACCAGCGGCGAGGGCACCGTCTGACCGGTGAAGCCGCCGAAGTCGCCGGCGTCGCCGTAGGCGGAGATCCCCGACCCCTGAAAACCGGTGCCCGCAGCGGCCGCCGGACCCGAGCCGGCGCCCACGAGAACCCCGGCCGCCAGGAACAGGCTGCAGCCGAACCCGACCACGGTCGCCAACGCCCGGCGTCCCCGCCCAACCCGCACCGCACTCCTGGCCGCTCCTGCCACCCGCTGCCCCCTTGCCGCCTCGGCCGGCGCGGCCTCCCCGCGCCGCCGCATTCTGTGACTCGGCGGATGCTACCACCCTCCGGTCCTCCGTTTTCGCGGCTGGACCTTGCGCCGACCTCGATCCGCTTGACTTTGGCTTCACTGAAGCGCAACGCTCGACCGTCGTAGGCGGCACCGACAATGACGACCTGGTCGACTCGCGTTTCCAACACCTGTCCATCGATGCAACGGGGTCCGAGCCTCCGTGCCTGGTCCGACAATTCTAGGTCTTCGTCATCACCGGTAAGAACGACGCCTTCCGGCTCTGCTGAAGCGACGAGGATCGAATGGACGACTTCGCCGTCGCCCGGCAACGACTGATCGAACAACGATCGGCTCAGGCAGGCAATCTGAAATCCTTTGAAGATCCTGCTCGTCAGAGGTCAGCACGGTCGACTGACCGCGACTCGCGGTCAGCACAACGTGGGCGTCGACAACGTCAGAGGCTTCGGCCCGAGACAGCAGCGATCCCACCTCGTGAGGTTCCTCCCTGGTGAAACCGACGATGTCGCAACCGCGAAGGAACCTCCGCAGCTGCACCTGGCGTGGTGACCGGCTCACCTGGGCGACAACCGGCGCAGTCGTCACTGGAACGACACCCACTTCGAGGCGAACACGGTGGTCGGCCCAAACGTCGCGATCGTTTCGGTCCGCGGCGACCAAGAGCCCCGCGTCGTAGACAACGCTCATGCGGAGCGACGTTTGCTCGAGCCGCGGATCTCCTCGGCAACGCGTTCGCGCGCCGATCGCAACTCGGAGTCCGTCAGCGGGCCCTGCTCAGCCTCCCATTCCGCAACCGCAGCCAGACCGTCTCGCAGGAGAAGAGCCCGGCGAGCAGCAGCCGTCATCCATGCGGAAACGCTCAACCCCTCCTCGGCGGCCGCCGCCACAGCCCGCTCATGTTACCTCTGGATCGACCGTGATCGCCAACTTCGGCAAAGGCTTTCCTCTAGGCACGGAGGAGGTCTACTACCAAGGTAGGAGGTTTGTAAGCGCCCTTGACCCGGCATCAGTGAGGAACGCCACGCTTCCAGAAGCGCACCTGCGGGCACGGTCTTGGGGCAGTTACGCAGGGGGAGCCCGACGTATCGGTCCGACATTGTGACGACGTGAGTCAGCGCGTCGCCTGGGGCCCTGGCGGGGCGGCCGCCTGTCCGCTGAGCCATTCGGGGTGATCTTGCCAGGGTGGGGCGGCGGCCCGCCGGGACGGTTGGGTCTCGCGAAGGAACAGCACGAGGACAAACGTGGAGACACCGAGCAGGGCGGAGCCGACCCACAGGGCGGCGCCGATCCCCGCGAGGGTGGCGACGGCGCCGAGCACGAGCGGCCCGAGGGCGTAGCCGCTGTCGCGCCAGAGCCGGTAGACGCCGAGAGCCCCGCCCCGCCAGGCCGGGTGGGCGCTGTCGCCGACGGCGGTGATCAGGTTGGGGTAGGCGAGGGCCATGCCCATGGCCATCGCGGTGGCACCCAAGTACCAGACGGCCAGGGTGTTCGTCGAGGCGATGACGGCGATCCCGGCGCCGAGGAGGAAGGTGCCGGCGGTGATGGGCCACTTCCGGCCGATGCGGTCGGCGAGCCAGCCGGCCGGGACCTGACCCAGTCCCCACACCCAGGCGTACACGCCGACGAGGACACCGACGCTGGCCACAGACAGGCCGTGATGGAGGAAGTAGAGGGGGAAGAAGCCGATGACCAGGCTGTCGGCGAACTTGTTGGCCATCCCGGCCTGGCAGACGGCCAGCATGCTGCGGTCGTGCCAGCTCATGTAGCGGGCCAGCAGCTTGACCCCGGGGATGGCGGGCCCGTCGGTGCGGGCCCCGTGGTGGCGGGCCGCTTCGGCTCTGGCCCACGGCAGGGTTTCGCGGGCGAGGCCGAAGGTGACGAGAGCCCCGACCGCCACCACCCCGAGGGCGAGCAGATAGGGCGCCGGGCGCAGCCCGTAGGAGGCGACGAGCAGGCCGGCGGCAAGACCGCCGAGCCCCGTCCCTACATAGCCGGCGGATTCGTCGAGGCCGACCGCCAGCCCGCGGCCGGCCGGGCCAACCAGGTCGATCTTGGCGGCGACCGACATGCTCCAGGTCAGCCCCTGGTTGACGCCGAGGAACAGGTTGGCCACCACCACCCACCACCAGGCCTGGGCGAAGATGACCAACAAGGCGTAGGGCAGCGCGAATGCCCATCCGACGAGCAGGAGCGGCTTGCGGCCCAGTCGGTCCGAGAGCCGTCCGGCGACCAGGTTCATCACCGCCTTGACCGCCCCGAAGGCGGCCACGAACGACACCGTGTAGAGGATGGAGACAACACCGAAGGTGTGCTCGGCGAGCGGTGGCAAGGCGACGCGTTCCACGCCGATGGTCATGCCGACCAAGAGCGTGATGGCGGTGAACAGCGCGAACTGCCGCCAGTTCTCGCGCAACCCGAGTCGGTGCCCGATGGTCGGGCTTGCTGACGGGGTGATCGCAGTCACTGACAACATCCTCCTGTTCTGCCCGCAGCCACCGATGCTACAATTTTCCAGATATCTTTGGAGGAGTCGCCATGAGCGGAACGGAACGCAAGCTGGCCCTGTTCGAGGCGATCGCCGCCACCGGCAAGGCCCTCTCCAACGGCAAGCGCCTCGAGCTGCTCGACCTGCTCGCCCAGGGGGAACGCCGCGTCGAATCCCTGGCCAGAGCGGCTGGGCTGGGCCTGACGACTGCCTCGGCGCACCTGCAGGTCCTCAAGCACGCCGGGCTGGTGACCGCCCGCCGCGACGGCACCTGCATCCACTACCGCCTGGCCGGCGACGACGTGGCCGCGCTGTACAAACAGCTGCTACGGGTGGCAGAGGCGCATCAGCCCGCCGCCGGGCAGGCTCGCATCGCCTACCTCGGACCGGACGACACCGACCAGCTCAGCCGCGAAGAACTGCTCGAGCGGGTCAGGACCGGCACCGCCACCGTGATAGACGTCCGCCCTATCGAGGAATACACCTCCGGGCACATCCCCCAAGCGGTGTCCATCCCCCTCGACCAGCTCGAGAACCGTCTGTCGGAACTCCCAGCCGACACCGAGATCGTCGCCTACTGCCGGGGCGCCAACTG
Organism: Acidimicrobiales bacterium; assembly: GCA_035294565.1. Lineage (GTDB taxonomy): Bacteria > Actinomycetota > Acidimicrobiia > Acidimicrobiales > Palsa-688 > DATGKR01. The sequence continues at coordinate 15,306 of DATGKR010000150.1, forward strand.
CGTCCTCGCCCACGACGCCGTGCGCCTCCTGCGCCGCCACCGGCGGCGGGCGACTCGACTCGCCGAGGGGATGCTCGAATGGCGCCTGGCGAACCTGCCGGTGGCCGTCGGCGACAGGTGAGACCCGTCCGCCGTCGCGCGGGGCCTGCTCGACTCGGTCGATGTCAAGGGGTCCAAGGTTCGCCGGGTCTGCTCGACCTGGCGGGCTGCTGACCGAAGATGGATGTCCGCGAGCTTCCCGCAGAGAAGCTCGCCTTCTCGGCCGGCAGCGACCATACGCCCCCCACCCGCCAAGGGCGACCAAGGCCTCGACCAAAGTCAGTCCATGCCGGCTGAACGCCGGTCGGCGCTGTTCCGAGGGCTGAGTCTTCCCAACGTCCTGGCCCTGCCTTGGCGTGCCGCCACCCCACCCGGCAATCGGCGTCCGTTTACGAGCAGTCGGGTCGAGGCTCGACAGTGGCGCTCCGACATCACGCCCCGACTGATCCGCACGTTGGTTCCAAGCTGGGGAACCTTCTCGAGGAGCTTTGCGTGGGAGGTGGGGTGAGATAGGAGGCCGGGCTTTGAGCTGCAGCCGAGGGCTAGCCGTCGCTATCGCGCTCGTGATGGTCGTGACCGGGTGCGCTTCGAGCCAGAACAACCCGAGGAAAGGTTCGCGGGGTGGGTCGACCACGGCGACCAGTACCGCGCCTCCTACGCTCTCGGTCTCGCCGGATCGTAACTTGGTTGCGGGAGAGCAGCTTCAGGTGAATGTCGCCGGGTTCCGTGCAGACTCCGCGCTGGTGGTGTACGAGTGCGCCTCAGTGCCCCCGCCGTCGACCCCGTTTGGCTGCGGTCCGTCGGGCCCGTTGGGCGGAACGATCACTCTGTTTACAGATAGTTCCGGCCGGGCGTCGGGCGTGTTCGCCGCCAGTCCGATGGCAAGCACAGCCCAGGGCTCCGGCATGGTCGCCTGTCGGGATCAATGCGTCGTAGTTGCCACTCTCGCGAAGGTGGGCCCCGGCGAGCCGCCGGATTCGACCCCGACGGCTAGCGCCTCTTTGTCCTTCTCGACCACTGCCACGCCCAGTCCGGCCGATTGGTCGTTGGACGATTTGAGCTGGGTGAGCGCTAGCGACGGCTGGGCGCTGGGGGGTCTGCCGTGCGCGGCAGGACTGTGCGCCGAGGTGGCCCAGACCGAAGACGGGGGTGCGAACTGGCAGCCAGTCGGCGAACCTTCAGCGGTGCTTGCAAGCGACGCGCCGAACTGTTCAAGTACAGTTTGTGTGAGTTCGCTGCGCTTTGCCAACGCCAACGACGGCTACTTGTTTGGCCCGGCCCTGCTCATGACTGTCGACGGGGGGCGCAGCTGGCAGGTCCAACCGGGCCCGCAGATCGAGAGTCTCGCCGTCGTTGACGGCGGGGTGTTCCGGATCGCCTACAACACGACCGGCTGTGCTGGACCCTGCGACCCGAGCCTTCAAGAAGCCTTTGCTGGCTCCACCACGTGGCGCACGCTCATCAATGTGCTCGATACTCCCGGTCGCAGCGATTCGGCGCAGATCGTCAACTCCGGTTCAACTGTAATAGTGGCGACCTACGGAGATCTGGCTGGGCCGGTGAGCGCCCAAGCTGTTGTTTATCTATCCACAGATGGCGGCAGCTCCTGGCAGCAGGAGGCAGACCCGTGCTCGGGGAAGGGAGTCCCTGGCGAAGAAGTCGACCTCGTAACGCTGGCTGCCGCTCCCGGAGGCTTCTTTGCGGGCGCCTGCCTCCCGCACCTCACAGCCACCGGCGGCTTCCTGGTCGTCTCCACTGACGGCGGCAGGAACTGGCACAGAGCAGCGGCCCTTCCGGCAGAAGGTTTTCCTACCCTGACCGCAGCCAGTGCCACAAACCTGGCCCTCTCCAACAACGTGGCGACGTCTGCCACGAGCCTTAAGGCCATGATCTGGATCTCCACTGACCAAGGCCAGCGTTGGAGCACGGCCGCTACCGAAACAATCCCGCAACCGGAACCGTACATGAGCCCGCAGTGGCTCGGCTTCGAGACCCCCCAAGTCGGAAGGTGGATAGCTGACCCACACAACATTTGGACCACCACCGACGGCGGACTGCACTGGAGGGAAGCCGCCTTCCGATAAGGAAGGGCTCGCCGAGCGCGGATGAGTAGATACGCCGGAGAGCCGTCCTCAGACCGTCTTCCAAATGCTCGGCTGGATCGCAACCTCGGTCTCAATCCCCAAGGCGGCGAGCTGGCGGAGGAAGCGGCTTGTCAGCAGCGACGCGGCGACCCAGGCGTCGGGAAGGTCCTTCGCGAAGAACCGCAACCCGTTCTGCGTCCTCTCGCGGGCGGTGCGCGGCGCCAGGGGGATGGTGACGGTCTTGCCGCCCTTGCGCAGCACCGTCAGGGTCCGATGCCCCCGCTCGAGCCGAGGGCCTCGATGTACTCCCCGATCGCCTCGGAGACCCGCAGTCCGTTCAGGGCGAGCAGCGAGATCAGGGCGTGCTCGGATGCGGGGCCGAGCCCTGCGGCGACCAACAGAGCGACCTCGTTGTGGTCCAGTCCGATGGCGTGGGACTCGTAGTCGATGCGGGGACGGCGGACATGGACCGTTGGGGAGCGGGCGATGAGGCCTTCCTCTTCGGCGTAGCGGTAGAAGCCGGTCACGGTGCATAGGCGCCTGCGATCGTCGCTGTCGCCCGGCCGTTTGTCTCGAGCTCACGTCCGAACGATTCGATGTCGCTGCGCCGGACCTCGAACAGCCCAAGCTGACGTCGGCCGCAGAACGCAACGAACTGGCGGAGATCCAGGGCGTAGGCGTCGCGGGTGAGGCCTCGGTAGCCGCCGAGGAACCCGGCGAGAGCGAGCTGTTCAGGGTTGAACACCTCGGGGTCGTAGACGACGACAGCGGTCGAATCAGCGGTGGTCATGGCATGTACCCTCGAGTCGTGGGACTCGAAGGGCGAGGCCACCGGCGGCCCCGAGGATGAGACCCACACCGTAGCCCCACCCCCAGGACGACGATCTGCAACCCGATACCACCAGCCAACTCGGACCGGAGCTGACGCCTATCGGCGATTCGGAACCTGTCAAGAGGGTCGGGCCCGGTGTCAGCCACAGCGCGGGACTGAATGGTCGGGGCGCTGGCATCATACAACAGGTTCGACTTGACATACAATATGGTATGTCCGGTAGCGAGCACATCATGACCGTCTCCCAGAACGGGCAGGTATCGATTCCTGCCGCCACGAGGGCCCGATGGCAAGCTCGCCGGGTCATCGTCGTGGACCTAGGTGACCGCGTGGTCATGCGCCCAGCCTCCGCTCAGCCCATCGCCGACCTACAAGGAAAGTACAAAGGACGAGGACCCACTTCCGACGAGGCCCGCCGCCAGACTCGCCAGGCCGAGGCCTCTCGGAAGAGGTAATGATCCTCGACGCCTACGCAGTCATCGCCTACCTGCAAGCCGAACCGTCCGCCCCCGAAGTGCGGCCCCTCCTCGACAGCGGTGAGGCCAACTTGACGGCCGTCGGGGTAGCCGAAGCCATCGACCACCTCGTGCGTCTCGCCGGCGCCGACGAGGAAGACGCGACCCTGGACCTCGCCCAGCTCGGGCTGCTCGACGGTATCGTCGTGGATTCAGCCCTCGGCCTCGCCGCTGGACGGCTGAGAGCCCGCCGCTATCACCGCAGCCGCTGTGCGGTCAGCATGGCCGACTGCATCGCCGCCGAAGCCGCCCGGAAAGGCGAAACGGGCCTCGCTACAAGCGACCCACACCTGCTCGATCTCTGCCGCATAGAGGGCATCTCGGCCATCGTGCTAACCGCATCGGATGGCACGCGATGGGCACCACCAAACCGGCCCTGACAGCTCCAACGCGGCTTCGTTATGTACGGCCCTCTGGAGCCTCGCCGGCCAACAGACGCTGTCCCCGACCGATTTAGCGTTCCGGGTGGGCTGCCGTGCGGTTTGAGAGCGCGCGCGTTATGCCGGGGCGCGCCATGATGACGGTGTGGCTCATGTCCGTCGCCTTCGGTGCAGCTTGCGTTACAAGCCGAACCCCTGGGCCTTTCCCACTGTCGTCGGGTGGCTTTTTGCGTGGGTAGAGGTGGGTGATGAGACGTTGACGTTCTCCTCTGGACGTTTGGTTCCTGGCCGAGTCAGCTGGACCGTGCGGAAGAACGACCCTCACGAAGATCGCCGTGGACCTCGCCGTCGGCGAGTCCTGCTCCGGACCGATCTTCACCACCGCCGACGGGCATCGCCGCGACCCTTACGCAGCCGCCCGCGTCATACGCCGGGTCGCCCGGCGGGCCGGGATCACCAAGCCCATCGGCCCCCAACGCCCGCCGACACGCGTTCATCACCGTCGTCGACGCCGGCGTCCCGCTGCGCGACGTGCAGGAAGCCGCGTCCCACGCCGATCCACGCACCACCATGCGCTACGACCGGGCCCGGGTCTTCCTGGGCCGCCATGCCACCTACATCGCCGGAGCAGCCCGCTGACCTGGGATTCTGGGTGCCAGCTGGCGCCCAGAACCAATCCCGCCCGGCAAGGGATTTCGGTGAGCGCGTGATCTGTGCCTCCCCCGGAGCTCGGATATGATACCGTTACATGTAACGGAGGCGTGAGAGATGTCGGACGCCGGCTCCCGACGACGAGTGCGTGAACATCGAGCACGACTACGTGATCAGGGACTCCGCCCGGTCCAGATCTGGGTCCCCGACGACCGCGCCCCCGGGTTCGCGGAGGAAGCTCACCGCCAATCCAGAGCGGTCGCGGCCAGCGAGCACGCACGAGACGACCAGGACTTCATTGATTCGGTTTCGACCTGGCCTGACGAGTGAGGCGGAGCCGAGATCTGGACCGTCGCTGGCGGGACGGACTACACGGGCAAACCCCGACCCGCGGTGATCGTCCAAGACGACCGCTTCGACACTGACTCCGTTACTGTCTGCCCGTTCACGACAGATCCAACCGAGGCCCCTCTCTTCCGGCTGAGCATCGTGCCTTCGCCGACGAACGGGTTACGTGACCCGTCGCAGCTGATGGTGGACAAGCTCACCACGGTTCGTCGATCCCGGCTCGGCGATCAACTCGGTGTGCTTGACGAAGCTGACATCGTCCGCCTGAATCGAGCCATGGTGGTCTTCCTCGGCATCGCGACGAGCGCGTAGAGCCAGATCGGTCGAGGCAGCCCTTGACCGCGCGCGACACCTGCCCGTACGTCCCTGTCACCGGGTCTCGACGCCCCGTGGCCACCGTGACCTCATAGACGCCCGGAGCCCGTTCTCGTATCCTGGGCACGTGGCCAACGTCATGCGCGCCGAGCAACAAATCGGGATGACCTAAGCTCGCAGCACATAATGGCTGCTGGAGGGATGCGAGAGCGGCCGAATCGGACGGTCTCGAAAAGGGTGAACACCTGTTTGGGGGGTAGGCGGTCATAGGTCCTCATGGCCTGTGACCTGCGGTTTCTCGATCTGCCGTTGGGCGGCGTCGGTCGGTTTTGGTCGCCGTAGGCTACAAATTTTGGGATGAATTTTGGGATGGCCGATCGGACGGTCTCGCGTCCGTCCAACTCGGCTCGATTTCGGTACGAGTTTGGGATGGCGGCCGCTTGACGCGCTAACGGTCTCGCCTGAACCGATTGCGCTCGTAGGCGGTGACGGCCTTCCGGGTGCTGCGCCACACACCGTCGGAGCCCTGTTCGGCCTCTCTAGCCTCCCTCTTTTACGTAAGTGCAGATAGTGACAGTGTGACTGGCGATATGGGTCTTGGGGGCTTGGCCGGGATGGTCTGGTGGGGTGTTGGGTGGGGTTGAGTGCTGTCGGGGCGCGAGGAAGCCATGTTGGTGCGGGTGGGGTCTGGCCTGA
>DATGKR010000151.1:0-10260 GCA_035294565.1 Acidimicrobiales bacterium
CGGGCGGCGCTCCCCGCGCCGCGCCATGCCGCTCACCCGGCGATACAATGGCGACCGGTCACCAACCAACGGGAGATCGATGGTGAAAAAGGGTCGGCACCGCCGCTTCGAGGAAGCGCGGGCTCTCAAGCGGTTGACAGAGGAACAGGTTGAGCCGTGCGCCGAGTGCGGAGCCGAGCCCGGTGCGGAGCACGCCAGCTGGTGCCTGGCTATGGAGGACCTCGAAGAGGAGGAGCTCTCCGACCCTGAACCGCACCGCCTCTGACCCCCTCGCGGGTCCGAGGGGCGCCGCCCGGGGCCGGAACGCCCCAGGGCTCTAACGCTTCGGGGTGCGAGAGCGCACCGCCGGGTGGGGGAGCGCCACGGTCGGGCCCTTTCGCCGCGAGTCGAGGTAGGCCGCCAGGCGCCTGTACACCGCCTCGCCGGCCAGCGCCCGCAGCTCGGGAGCCATCGCCTTGTACACCGGCCGTCGCCCCCCGAACGCCTCGGGTGCCTCGGTGCACCACCAGTGGAACTCCTCGCCGCCGGCACCCCAGTGGCGGCGCTCCCACTGCGACACTGTCGTGACCACCCGGCCGTCGTCCTCGGTTCGGTCCTCCCGCCGCAGCGGCAGCTGCCAGCAGACGTCCGGCTTGGTCTCCAGCGGTGGCCGCCCCTCGCGCAGCGCCATCTGGTGGAGGGCGCACCCCGCTCCGGCGGGGAAGCCGGGCCGGTTCAAGAAGATGCAGGCGTCGTCGACCAGCCTCGTGGTCCTCGTGCCGTCCGCTGCGGTTTCCACCACGCCGTCGCGCCCCTCACGGTGGTACTGCCAGTCGGCGACCCGCAGGCGTCGGGCGGCCCGCCTGACGCGGGCCACGTCGGCGTCATCGGTGAAGTGCGCCCCATAGGAGCAGCAGCCCTGCACCAGCTCGGGGGCGGGGCCGGTCAGCACCCCCTGGCAGCCCCGGGCGAAGATGCACTCCCAGCCCGACAGCAAGAACGTGACGTCGAAAACCCACAGGCGGTACTCCTCGGGGTCCTCGAAGCTCACCCACTCGTGGGCGTCGAGCGGGCCACCAGCCGTCGCGGCCCCTCCCGAGCCCGCGGCCCCTCCCGGGCGCACGGCCCTCACCGGCGTCCCAGCTCGACGAGCAGCTCGCCAGCGGCGAGCAGCCCCCTCCAGAACTGGTCCATGACCATCCGCTCGTTGGGGGCGTGGATGCGGTCGCCGGGCAGGCCGACGCCGAGGAACACCAGCGGGGCGTCGAGGATCCGCCCTAGCGCCTCCTCGGGTCCGCTGCCCCCCTCGCGGGTGTAGAGGGGCGGACGTCCCCAGATCCGCTCGATCACCCGCGACAAAGCGGCCACCGCCGGATGGTCCACCGGTGTCAGCGCCGGGGCCACGCCCCCCTCCCTGGTCACCTCGACGGCGACACCGGCGGGGACCCTTTCGTCCAGCCACGCCCGCAGCGCCGGCTCGATGTCCTCAGGGCGCTGGTCGGGCACCAGCCGGAAGGCGACCTTGAAACCGGCCGCGGCCGGCACGATCGTCTTGATCCCCGTCCCGCTGTAGCCGCCGTGCAGGCCGACCACCTCGGCGGTGGGGCGCACCCCGATCCGCTCGAGGGGGCTGTAGCCGGCCTCGCCCTCCAGGTAGGGAACCCCGCCGGCAGCCTCCCGGAAGGACTCCTCGTCGAAGGGCTGCGCCGCCAGCGACGCCTTCTCGGCGGGCGTCGGCTCGCGCACCCGGTCGTAGAACCCGGGCAGCGTCACCCGGCCGGCCGGGTCGTGCAGGGAGGCGACGAGACGGGCGGCGACGAGAGCGGCGTTGGGAACCGTGCCCCCCCACATCCCGCTGTGCAGGTCTATCTTCGCCGTGCGCAGCGACACGTCGAACGCCACCAGCCCCCTCATCCCCACCGTCGTCGACGGCACGTCGGGGCTGATCATCCCCGTGTCCGAAACCACAACCACGTCCGCCGCCAGCCTCGCCCTCTCCCGCACGAGGAGCGCCTCGAAGTTCGGGCTGCCCACCTCCTCCTCGCCCTCCACGAGGATCTTGAGGTTCACCGGCAGGGAACCGGCCTGGGCGAGAAGACCCCGGGCGGCCTCGATCTGGTAGAGGGTCTGACCCTTGTCGTCTATGGCGCCGCGCGCCCGGCACTCGCCGTCGACGATCACCGGCTCGAACGGCGGGCTCGCCCACTCCTCCAGGGGGTCCACCGGCTGCACGTCGTGGTGGCCGTACACGAGGACCGTCGGGGCGCCCTCCACGGCGTGGCACCACTCGCCGTACACCGCCGGGCCGCCGCCGGTTCCCAGGATCTCCACTCCCTCCAGGCCGGCGTCGGAGAGGAGCTCGGCGCAGAAGCTCGCCGAGCGCTGCAGATCGCCCTTCCTCTCAGGGTGGGCGGAGATCGACGGTATGCGCAGCCAGTCGAAGAGGGCCCCGACTATCCGGTCCCTCTCGGCCGCCGCGTACGCCGCCAGGACGGGTTCGGGCATCACCCGCAAGGTAGCCTCCACCGGGGATGAGGCGGCACCCCCGAACGACGACCGCCGCGCTGGCGGCTTTGTCCGTGCTCGCCGCGGCGTGCTCGTCTACCCACGTGGCGGCCCCCCGCCGCTCCACCGCGCCCACCGCCCCGGCCGCCTCGGCGTCGCCGGCCGCCGCCGGCCTCGAGGCGGCGCCGGTCGCCCCCAAGTGGGCCCCGTGCGAGGGGGCGGCAGGGCCGAAGGGGTTCCAGTGCGCCTCGGTACCGGTGCCCCGCGACCCCGAGGACCCGTCCAAGGGGACGATAGAGATGGCCATCGACCGCCGGCCGGCGTCGGGGCGGAAGATCGGCTCGCTGCTGGTCAACCCGGGCGGACCGGGCGCTTCGGGCGTCGACTTCCTGCCCGACGCGGTTTCGATGATGCCCGCATCGCTCCTCGACCGTTTCGACGTCGTCGGCTTCGACCCCCCCGGGGTGGCGCGCACCGCCCCCATCGTCTGCCTCGGGCCTGCGGGGCTGAGCACCTACTTCAACGAGGACCCCGCCCCCGCCACCGCCTCCGGGTTCGAGGCGCTGGTCGCCGAGGACAAAGTGTTCGCCGACGGCTGCGAAGCGCTGAGCGGCGCCGAGCTGCCCTACGTGAGCACGGTCGACGCGGCGATGGACATGAACCTGCTCAGGGCGGACCTGGGCGACCCCGACCTCAACTACCTCGGCTTCTCCTACGGGACGTTCATCGGGGCCACCTACGCCGAGCTGTACCCGACCAGGATCAGGGCGATGGTCCTCGACGGGGCGATGGACCCCGCCCTCGGAGTGATCGCCGGGCTCGACCAGCAGTCGGCAGCCATAGAGGGAGACCTCGACCAGGTCTTCTCGAGCTGCGAGTCGACCCCGTCGTGCCCGTGGAAGCCCGGCCCCGACCCGCTCGCCGCCTACGAGCAGCTGATGAGCCGGGTGCGCGCCCATCCCATCCCGGTGCCCGGCACCGGCCAGAGCATCGGCCCCGCCGAGCTGCTCTACGGCACCGCGGCCGGCCTCTACTCGGCGTCCACGTGGGGCTACCTCGAGACCGCCCTGGCCAGGCTGGAGTCGGGCGACGGGTCCGACATGCTGAACCTCTTCGACGCCTACGTCGGGCGCAACCCAGACGGCACCTACTCCAACGAGTTCGAGGCGAACGCGGCGGTCAACTGCCTCGACGACCCCGCCCCTTCCATCGCGGCGATCCAGGCGGCGGCGCCGGCAGCGGCGGCCGCGGCACCGGTCTTCGGCGTCGCCAACCTCTACAGCGAGATCGGCTGCTCCGTGTGGCCCGTGCCGGCGACGGGCAAGCCGCATGCCATACACGCCCCCGGGTCGCCCCCGATAGTGGTGGTAGGAAGCACCGGTGACCCGGCCACCCCGTACTCTTGGGCGGTGGCCTTGTCGCACGAGCTCGACCATGGCGTCCTCCTGACCAGGGTGGGGGAGGGGCACACCGGCTACCCGTTCAGCTCCTGCGTGCGCGACGCCGTCGACTCGTACCTGATCTCCCTCCACGTCCCCGCCCCCGGGACGCGCTGCCCGAGCAACTGAGCATGCAAGACGGGCTGGTCGACGCCCTGCGGCGGGCGCTCGCGCCCGACCGGGTGCACGCCGACCCCATGGAGCTGGCCCTCTACGCGAGGGACGCGTCGATGATCAGCGGCCAGGCGTCGGTCGTGTGCTTCCCCCTCGACGGCGCCGAGGTCGCCGCGGCGGTTCGGGTGTGCGCCGACCACGGACGGCCGTTCGTAGCCCGGGGCTCGGGGACCGGGCTCGCCGGCGGGGCCACCCCGGCCGGGGACGTCCCACCAGTGGTGATCGTCACCACCAAGATGAACCGCGTCCTCGAGGTGGACGCCGCGCAGCGGGTCGCCTGGGTCGAGCCGGGGGTGCTCAACCTGGACCTGTCGCGCGCCGTGGCGCACCTCGGGCTGCACTTCGCGCCCGACCCGTCCAGCCAGCAGTCGTGCTCGGTGGGAGGCAACGTCGCCAACAATTCCGGCGGCCCCCACTGCCTGCTCTACGGCGTGACCAACCCCCACGTCCTCGCCGTCGAGGTGGTGCTGCCCGACGGGGAGACGGTCCTGCTCGGCGGCGTCGACCCCGAACCCGACGGGCTCGACCTGCGCGGCGTGTTCGTCGGGAGCGAGGGGACCATGGGCATCGCCACCCGCATCGCCGTGCGCCTCACCCCGCTGCCTCCGAGCGTGGCCACCCTGCTCGCCGACTTCCCGACGATGGGGGAGGCGGCCTCCGCGGTCAGCGCGGTCATAGCGGCGGGGGTGGTTCCCGCCGCGCTGGAGATGATGGACGCCAACATCGTCGAGGTGGTCGAGGCCTACGTCCGCTGCGGGCTTCCGACCGACGCCGCCGCGGTGCTGATAGTGGAGCTGGACGGGCTGCCCGCCGGCGTCGAGACCGAGACGTCGCTCGTGTCGAAGCTTCTTCTGGACAAAGGTGCCCGCTCGGTGCGGGTCGCCTCCTCCGCCCAGGAGCGCGAGTCGTGGTGGAAGGCGCGCAAATCGGCGTTCGGGGCTATAGCCCGCATCGCCCCCAACTACTACCTCCACGATTGTGTCGTCCCCCGCAGCCGCCTCGTCGACGTGCTCGCCGAGGTGGGCCGGATCTGCGCCGCCGAGGACCTGGTGCTCGGCAACGTCTTCCACGCCGGGGACGGCAACCTGCACCCCCTCATCGTCTTCGACCGGCGCGTGCCGGGCGTGCTCGACAAGGTGCACCGCGCAGGGCAGGCCATCATCGAGGCGTGCGTGAGGGCTGGGGGCAGCCTGTCGGGCGAGCACGGCATCGGCCTGGAGAAACGCGACGCCATGCCGCTCGTCTTCAGCGCCGCCGACCTCGAAGCACAGCGGCGGCTGCGCGACGCCTTCGACCCGCTCGGGCTGTGCAACCCGGAGAAGGTTCTTCCCAGGGGGGGTTCGCGCTGCGGGGACCTCGCCGACCTTCCCGCGGGAGCGTGGGTTTGAACACCCTCGAAGCCTTCGCCGATCTGGTCGGCGCCTCGGGAGCGGTCGCCGTGGAAGGCGGACGCACCCAGTGGTCCCTCGGGGGCCCCGCCGACCCCGACGCCCGCCTGGTGCGCGCCCCTTCGGGCGTGGTTTCCCACGAGCCGGAGGAGATGATCGTCCGCGTCCGGGCCGGCACCCCCCTCGAGGAGCTGCGGGCCGCCACGGCCGAGGCAGGACAGTTCGCCGCGCTCGAGGCCTCCGAGCCGGCGCTGGCCACCGTCGGGGGAGTGCTGGCCTGCGGCCGTTCCGGGGTCCGGCGCCTCGGGTGGGGGCCCGTGCGCGACGCCGTCTTGGAGGTGACAGCCGTCGACGCCGGCGGGTCGCTCATCCGCGCCGGCGCCCCGCTCGTGAAGAACGTCACCGGCTTCGACCTGTGCCGGCTCCTCGTGGGTTCGCTCGGGACGCTCGCCCTGATCGCCGAGGTCGTGCTGCGCTGCAAGCCCCTCCCGGAGGTGGAGCGCTGGTGGCGAGCGGAGGGCGCCGACCCTTTCGGGGTGGCCGCCACCTTGTACCGGCCGTTGTCGGTCCTGTGGGACGGGCGCTGCACGTGGGTCGGACTCGCCGGCTACGGCGCCGACGTGGACGACCAGGAGCGCCGGCTGCTCCGCCCCAGCGGTTTCGAGGAGGTCGCCGGCCCGCCCCCGCTGCCCGGAGGGGGCCGCTGGTCGTACCCTCCGGCTGCGCTGGCCGGCCTGCCCGGCGCCGCCGGCGGGCCGTGGCTGGCGGAGATAGGCGTCGGCGTCGTCCACACCGCCGCCGGCGACCCCCCCTTCGACCCTGCCTCCCACGTCCGCCCCGCCGCAGCAGCGCCCTCGGCCTTTCAGCCCGGCCCCGCCCACCAGCCGGCGCTCGCCGCCATCCACCGCCGACTCAAGGAGGCGTTCGACCCCACCGGTCGGCTCAACCCCTGGCGCAGCCCCCTGCGTTCGCTTCCCCCCCAGGCCAGCCGGTGAGCGCAGGACCGCACCTCCCCGTCGACGCCGACGACCTCGCCCGGTGCGTGTCGTGCGGCCTGTGCCTGGCCTACTGCCCCACGTTCCGGGTGAGCGGCGAGGAGGCGCTCTCGCCGCGGGGCCGCATCGCGGCGATGCGGGCGGTGGAGACCGGCGCGCCGGCCGGGCAGGCGTTCGTCGAGATCGTCGAATCGTGCGTGGTCTGCCGGGCGTGCGAGACCGCCTGCCCATCGGCGGTGCCCTTCGGCAGGCTGATGGAAGGGGCGCGGCGGGCCGTCGCGCCGCGGGCGGTGCCGTGGTGGCAGCGCCTCGCCTACCGGACGCTCGAGCATCCCCGGCTGCTCGCTGCCCTGACGGCGACCGGCGGAGCGGCCCAGCGGGCCCGGCTGGTCCCGGCCGGCGTAGCCAGGCGTATGAGCCTGCCGCGCCTGCCCGTGCGCCGGCGGCGGCTCCGCCCGACCGGATCCGACGTGTGGCTGTTCACCGGCTGCGTCATGGACGCGTGGCAACGCCCGGTCCATGCCGCCACCGTCGCGGTGATCTCCTCCACTGGTGCGGGGCTGGCGCTTCCCGGTCCGGCGGCGGCCTGCTGCGGAGCCCTCCACGCCCACGCCGGGCTGCACGAGCGGGCCGAAACGCTGGCCCGTCGGGTCATCGCGGCTTTCCCCGGAGACGCTCCCGTGCTGGTCGACTCGGCCGGCTGCGGGGCGGCGATGAAGGAGTACGGCCAGCTCCTCGGCACCCCCGAAGCGGAGGCGTTCTCGGCCAGGGTCTTCGACGTGCAGGAATGGCTCGCCGGGCGGGTCGACCGGCTGCCTCCCCCTGCAGCAGGCTGGCGTCGGCCGCGGATCGCCGTCCAGGACCCCTGCCACCTGCGCCACGCCCAGCGCGCCCACACCCATGTCCGCACCGTGCTCGCCCCCTACGGGGATCTGGTCGAGCTCGACGACGAGGGCCGCTGCTGCGGCGCCGGCGGCGCCTACAGCGTCCTCCGGCCCCAGATGGCCCGGGCTATCCGCTCCCAGAAGGAGGCGGTCATCGCCGCCGCAGGGGCCGACCTGGTGGCCAGCGCCAACCCCGGCTGCGCCATGTGGCTGGCCGCCGCCGGGCTCGAGGTCAAGCACCCCATGGAGATCGTGGCCGCCGCCGCCGGCCTCGACGCCGACCACCCTCGCCTGGCGGGGCTCTGAGCTTGGCCGGCGAGTTCCAGGACATCCGCGCCCGCCTGGAGGCGATAGCCGAGGAGCTCGCCGACCTCGCCCTCGAGCGCCTGCGCGAGTCGATCGACGCCGGTGGTACGGAGCTGCCCGTCGACGAGCGGAGGCTCACCAGGGCGAGGCGGGCGGTCGAGAAGGCCGCGGCCATCCTCGCCGAGCCCGACGACCGCGACTGACTGCCGGGCGACCGCCCACACGCTGGCTGTTCCCGGTGAGTCTTGTTTCCGCGGAATCGCGCCGCGGGCGACTGCCAGCTAGAGGGTGATCGGCGGGGGCGCGCTGGGGAGCGTGTTCAAGGCGTCGATCAGCTGGCGCAGGCGGGCGTAGGAGAGACGGTCGAAACGCAGCGCCACCCTCGGCAACTCGGGGAAGTCGCCGCTCCTGCGCTCCGCCGCGAGAGGGCCGTCCAAGATGCGGATCGGCCCGTCCATGGCGTCGGCGAAACGCTCCGACAACCCGGCCACCTCCTCCTCGGTCGGACGCGCCTCCAGCCTGAGCACCAGGGTCTCGCCGACCCAGCGCAGCGAGTGGTAGTTGCGGTAGAAACCGAGCACCTCGGCCGCGGCGTCCTCGACCGTTTCGGCGATGCGGTACAAGAACCGATCCTCCTCGCCTACGAGGCCCCGCGAAACCACCTCCTGCTCCAAGAAGCGCTCCCACGCCTTCCAGTAGCTGTAGCCGGGCACCTCCAGGAACACCACGGGCGCCGGCTCGGCCTTGCCCGTCTGCAGGAGGGTCAGCAGCTCGAAGGCCTCGTCGAGGGTGCCGAAACCGCCGGGCAGCACCGCGTAGGCGAACGACTCCTTGATGAGAAGCAGCTTCCTGGTGAAGAAGTACTTCATCGAGACGAGCTTCGGGTCGTCGCGGATGAACTGGTTCGCTCCCTGCTCGAACGGCAGGCGGATGTTGATCCCGAAAGCCCTGTCCGGCCCTGCACCCTCCAGCCCGGCGGCCATGATCCCCGGGCCGGCGCCGGTCAGCGTCGACCACCCGTGCTCCGCCAGCACCCGCGCCAGCTCACGAGCCTGGGCGTAAAGCGGGTCGCTCGGCAGCGTGCGCGCCGAGCCGAACATGGTGATCTTCCGGATGTGGCGGTAGGGGGCGAAAATGGCGAACCCTTCGGCCATCTCCTTCAGCGCCGCGCTGGCGATCTTCAGGTCCAGGCGGTCGGCGTCGCCCGTCGCCAGGCGCTCCACGGTCTCGAGGATCTCCACGATCAGATCCCGGTTGGAGGTCACCCCGAGGCCGTCGACGAGAGCCTCGAAGGCTCCGCCGCCGGGCCGCTCGGGCCCTGGCACCCCGCTCTTGGCGGCTCCGCCGCCGGGCCGCTCGGGCCCTGGCACCGGGCTCATTCAGCGGGGGGCATGGCAGCTGGGTCCACCAGCCAAACCACCTCGTCGGCGGTGACCTTCGCCGCCGGCAGGTCGGCGCCCTGGATGACCGCCCGCAGCGCCTCACGCTTGGACTCGCCGGTGACGGTGAAAAGAGCCAGGCGGGACCTGGCGATCCCCGACAATGTCAGGGTCATCCGCTCGTGCCTGTTCCTCCCGGAGGGGTCCACGTTGCGGGCCACCAGCTGGCCGGGGTCGGCTTCGAGGGCCGGCGAGCCGGGGAACAGCGACGCCGTGTGGCCGTCGGGGCCCATGCCCAGGTGGATGACGTCCAGCTTGCCGATCTCGCCCAGCCGCAGCTGGTAGGCGTCGGGCCCCTCCTCGCAGCTCATCGGGTACACCGCGTTGGCCGCCCCGACCTTCTCCAGCAGCGCCTGGCGGCCGAGGAGCTGGTTCGAGTCGGGGTCGTCGGGCGGGACGCAGCGCTCGTCCCCCCAGTAGACGTTCACCGACAGCCAGTCGATGGCGTCGGCGCTCTCCAGCGCCAGCCTCTCGTAGCAGGGCCTGGCGGTGCTTCCGCCGCAGAGGGCGAAGCTGAAGATGTCGTCGGGACGCGTGTGGTAGGCGGCGATCACCCGCGCCGCGAACTCCCCCGGCACGTCATCGACGACGATCAGCTGTCCGTTCACGGCAGGGAAGACTAACGGCCGGCCGTCGCGGCCGAGTCCGGCACGGCCGCCGCGACCGACAACGCCCGCTCCCACACCGGGTCGGGTGACATCTGCGTCAGCGCCGCAGCCAAAGACGTGGCCAGCGGGTCGTCGGGAAGCTCCGCCGTCCCCCGCACCGCCGCCCCGCCCGGCACCATGGCCTCGGCCGCGAAAAGGCGCTGACCCTCCGGCCGCTCCAGGGAGAACGAGGCTTCCCCGCCTGGCCCCCGGGCGCGAAGGCCGAGCGACACGTGGCGGGCGTCGCGGGTGGTGACATTCTTCGGGGAGAGGGACGTCTGGGCCACCAGCCAGCCGGCGAGGAGGCGGCGAGGGCCGCTCTTGCCCGCCACCTCCGCCCGTTCGACGCGCGGCAGCCAAAGCCGGCAGTGCGGCGGGTCGAACAGCCCTGCCACGAGCTCCCGGCACGGGGCGAGGCGCTTCCAGCAGAGGTCCACGACCGTGCTCCGCCTGGCAAGGGCCAGGACCCCGCGCAACTGCGAGACGTCCGGCGCGTCGCGGCTG
>DATGKR010000152.1:0-32665 GCA_035294565.1 Acidimicrobiales bacterium
CGGACGGGTCGACCACCACCTGGGGTGTCCAGGTTTGGCGGCGGCTGTGCTGCCATTCCCATGCCAGCCGGCCGGCCGCCTGTTCCTGGCTGGCGGCGATGGCATGGACGTGGCTTTCACCGCGGGCGCGGCTCATGGCCACATACCCGAGTTCCCGGCCGCCGCCGTCGGCCAGGACATGGGCGGTGTCCACGGTGGCCCCCTGAGAGCGGTGCACCGTGATGGCGTATCCGTAGCCGATGTGGTCGCCGGCCAGGTATTCGCCGCTTATGTGCAGCTTGGTCCCCTCCGGGGTGACCGCTGTGAGGGTCCGCTGGTCGGGGTCGATGGCGGTGATGGTGGCCCGCTGCGAGGTGGTCCACGCCCCGTCCGGGCCGGGGGTGAGGGTGATGACCCGGTCCCCGGCCTGGAACACCCGGCCGTCACCGGCGTGCAGTTCGGCCCCGTCGAGCCGTCCGAGCGCCCGCCAGGCTTGGCGGGCGGTGTGGTTGAGGGCGGCGACGCTGTCTCGCCGGTAGGCCAACAGCAGGCTCTCCTTTCCGGAGGCGACATCCGCTGCCCAGGCGTTGACCATGTCGTACACGGCCCTGGCTCGCGTGGCGGCGGGGTGGATGCGCCCGTGCCGTCCATACCAGCCGACCGCGGCGTCAACACTGCCGGCGCGGAGCTGGTCGAGGGCGGCCCGTTCGGCCGGGTCGATCTGGCGCAGATTGTCGCCGAGGGCGTGCACGGTGTCGGGGTGGCGGGCGGTGATGGCTTCGAGGGCGCCGCCCGGGCCGACCGGGTCGAGCTGGTGGTAGTCGCCCACCACGACCACGCGGGCCCCGGCCCGCTCGACCGCGCCCAGGAGCCGGCCGATGTCGGCATCGGCGCGTGGCTCAACGAGAGCCGAGTGGTGAAGGCGGGCCGGATCTGGACGGCTGCCCGTGCGGGTGAGGTCACATGAGTTCGTTACGATGCGGTTGGCGTCGCCGGCCCGCCGCACCGGCCGGACTCCTTCCAAACAGTGCCGCGTGAAGGAGCGATCGTGACGGCAGACAGGACAGACTCGAAGAGGTCAGCGGGGAAGCAGAGAACGGCGAGGCGGCGCACCCGCGGCGCGGTTGATCAGCTGCCGTCCGGCCGTTGGCGAGCACGGTTCACTACGCCCGACGGGCGGCGGCTGTCCGCGACGGTCGCCACCAAGCGGGAGGCCGACGCCTGGCTGGCTGGCCAAACGACAGACATCGGCCGGGTGTGTGGGTCGATCCCGACCGTGGCCGGATAGCTCTGAGGGAGTACACGGCGGAGTGGATCGCTCAGCGTCACGACCTCCGCCCCCGTACGGCCGACGACTACCGGGACATCATCCGGGTGCACATCAACCCGACCCTCGGTGACAAGCCGCTCAACAAGGTGACCCCGAGCGACGTCAGGTCCTGGTACGCCGCGATGTTGGCCAAGGTACCGGGTCGGGCCCGCAAGGCCTACCGCCTCCTGGCGGGCGATCCTCAACACGGCCGTGGCGGACGAGATCATCTCACGCAATCCCTGTCGGGTCCGTGGCGCCGGGCAGGATCGGAGCGCCGAGCGTCCCATCGCCACCGTGGCCCAGGTCGCCGAGCTGGCCGATGCGGTGGACCAGCGGCTGCGGGCGCTGGTCCTGCTCGCTGCCTGGTGCGGGCTACGCCGGGCGGAGCTCCTGGCCTTGCGGCGCAGGGACGTCGATCTCCTCCACGCCACGGTCAGGGTCGAGCGGTCCATGCACACCCTTCGGGACAACAGCGTCGTGACCGGCCCGCCGAAGACACTCGCCGGCACCAGGACCGTCGCCATCTCACCCCACATCGTGCCGGACCTCGACGGCCACCTCGCCGACCACGTGGGCACGGGCGCCGACGCTCTACTGTTCACCGAGGTCAAGGGCGGCCCTCTACGCCTCCACACGGTCGAGCGGGCCTGGCGCGGAGCCCGTCAGAAGGCCGGCCTGCCCGAGCTGCGGCTGCACGACCTCAGGCACACGGGCAACACCTTGGCCGCCGCCACAGGAGCTTCCACGAAGGAGCTGATGGCCCGCATGGGCCACGCCAGCCCGCAGGCGGCCCTCATCTACCAGCACGCCACCGCCGACCGCGACAGGGCCATCGCCGAGGCTCTTTCGGACCTGGCCGCCAAGGCGGCCGCAGTGATCCCGATCGACCGCGCCGGGACCCGTTCGGCAGAGTTAGGTCACGTTCAGGTCACGCCGGC
This sequence comes from Acidimicrobiales bacterium, assembly GCA_035294565.1. Lineage (GTDB taxonomy): Bacteria > Actinomycetota > Acidimicrobiia > Acidimicrobiales > Palsa-688 > DATGKR01. The sequence continues at coordinate 2,230 of DATGKR010000152.1, forward strand.
ACCTTCCGATGGCCGCCACGGCCAGGAAATGACCCCTGAGCAGGGCCGGAGCGAGCACCCCCAACGGGATTCGAACCCGTGCCGCCGCCTTGAAAGGGCGGTGTCCTAGGCCGCTAGACGATGGGGGCACGGCCGGCCCAGCCTAGTGCGGGCCGCCCGACCCGGGTTCTGCGACGAATCCCTAGTTGTGTGCACCCCAGCGTCATCAACTCGGGTTTCGTTCACAACTCGGGATTTGTGACATGTCCGATACCGGCAGCGCTTGTCCTCGAGTCGCCCCCGGACGTTCGCCGGGGGCGTCACGGCGCAGATGCGCGCCGGTGCCTCTGGCCGCCTGGGCACTCACGCGCTGCAGGGGGCCGCCTGGGCGCTCAGGCGCTGCAGGGGGCCGCCTGGGCGCTCACGCGCTGCACGGGGCCGCAAAGGGCGCTCACGCGCTGCACGAGACCGCCAGGCTCGCCGGCGTCTGGCCGAGCTCCAGGTCGCACCACACCCGCTTGGAGTGGCCGTCGTGCTCGCTCTGTCCCCACTCGCGGCACAAAGAGTCGATGATCTGCAAGCCTCGCCCGGATTCGGCGCGAGGGTCGAGCGCGCCGAGGGTAGCCCGCCGGGGGTTGTCGTCGGTCACGCCGATCTCGACGTGGTCCCGGTGCCCGGTGACCTCGATGGTCACCCGGTCGACGCCGGCCCGCACCGCGTTGGTCAGCAATTCGCTGGTGACGAGCAGGACGTCGTAGCCCGCTCCAGGCTCGCGACCGCCGCAGGGAACGCCCCACTCCGTCAAGGCTTCCGCCACGAACCTCCGGCCGGCGGGGACAGACTCCGGCCGGCACACAAGATGGCGTTCCTTCTTAACGCACACGTTTCCGCCTTCCGGTCGCGTCAGATTGCTTACATCTCGAAAGTCATTTCCATCGTCGAAGGGGATTAAACACGCGAAGCGCTACCCGAGACCGCTAGCGCAGATCCCACAGGGTCCCCTCGGGCGTGTCCCGGACCTCTATCCCGGCGGCGACGAGCCCGTCGCGGATGCGGTCGGCGTCGTCGAAGCGCCGGGCGGCACGCGCCGCGGCGCGCTCGGCGATCAGGGCGTCGACGAAAGGCCCGAGGACGCTGCGGGGGTCGCGCGCGCCTTCGTGGGCGAGCTCCCCGAGGCGGGCGATCATGCGCCGCATCGTCGCCCGTCCCCTCTCGGGGGCGTCCGACTGGGTGGTGTCCCCCGACCAGGCGGCGAGCGTGTCGTCGAGCTCGAGCAGCGCCCCGACGGCGCCGTCCACGTCGCGCCGGGCGACGGCGGCCTCGAAGGACGACTCCAGGCGCTTGATCTCGGCGTGAAGGGCGGTCGGCGCCTGGCCCTGCGGGCTGGGAACGGGCTGCTGTGCGGCGGCCGCCGGGGTTGGCCCGGCCGGGGAGGAGGCGAGCTCGGCGAGGGCGCTGATCGGGACGGTCGCGCCCGCCGGAACGGTCGACGACCGGCCGTCCCTCCTCACGGTGACCACCCCGCTCCCCAGCACCGAGGCGGTCCCCTCGTCGAGGTCGAAAACGACGGCCGTGTGCTCGTCGACGCCCAGCACCCACCCACGCGGGGACATCTGCGCCTCCAGGATCCGCAGCCGCTCCTCGCCGAGGTAGCAGAAGCGGGTGTCGTGGCTGCCGCCCTCGGCGTTGTCGTAGTGGGGGATGATCGCCACGTCGGGCCCGAGGAAGCCGGCGAGGTCCATGCCTTCGAGCCAGCGCGGGTCGTCGCCCACCTTGTAGATCTCGTAGACGGGGACGGTGTAGCGGCCGAGGGTGAGCGCGGCGGCGCTGGCGAACACGACGCAGCCTCCGCCTGAGATCTTGTCGGCCAGCAGGGCGGGCAGCTCGCTGCCTTGCCACTGGCGCAGGGCGTAGGACGGGCTGCCCGGCCCGGCGAAAACCCAGTGCGCGGCGGCGACCTTGGCCAGCGAAGCGGTCCAAGAGACAGGGTCGGCTTCGCGCGACCGCAGCGAAGCCACCTCGACCCGCCTCCCCACGCTGGCCGCGAAGTAGTCCTTCGCCCGGTCCGAGATGTCGTCGGCGTTCGTCTGGAACCCGTAGGGGGTGTCGAGGATCACAGCCGGCACCTCTCCGCCGCCGAGCCGCTCGAAGATCTGGCGGTGCGGTTTGACCATCGTCGGGGCGGTCTCGCCGGACCCCATGAGGGCGACGATCCTGGTCAACACAGACCCCCGATGGCCGAGGCGACGAGCCCGGGGTGCTGGGCGTGGATGTCGTGGTCGCCGTCGACCCAGCGAACCTCGCAGCTGCGCAGGGAGGTCGCCGCCGCGGCCAGCTCGTCAGGTGACGCCACCCCGCCTCTGGCCATCACCAGGACGGCCGGTGCCACCACCAGCGGGAACAGGTCGGACGGATGGTGCTCCCACAGGTGCCGGAGGATCGTCATGTGGTTCTCGCGAGACAGGCGCGGCCGGATGGTGCCGTCTGCCAGCACCTCCACGTTGGCCAGCGTCCCGGCGATGCCCGTCTCCGGCCAGTCGGGGTGGCTCCTGCGGATCATGTCCTCGAAGGCGGCGGCCTCCACCCCGTCGAGCGGCGGCGGTGCGAGGGCCGACGCAGCCTGCTCCCAGCTCGGGAAGCGTCTGGACAGCTCGATCGTCCCGCCGTCGACGAGGACGAGGCCGGCGACGCGCGACTGGTGGCGGGCGGCGAGGTGCAGCACAACGTTGCCCCCCCAGCTCTGTCCGGCGACGACGGGCTGATGTCCCTCCCAGCCGAGCCCGTCGACGACGGCGAGAAGGTCGGCGGCGAGCGTGTCGAAGTCGTAGCCGGTTTCCGGCTTGGAGGACAGGCCGTGGCCGCGCTGGTCCACCGCCGCGACAGGGTGGCCCTCGGCGGCGAGCAGGGCCGCGACACCGTCCCACAGCCGGGCGTTGGAGGCCAGGCCGTGCACCAGGAGCACCGGCCGCAGGGGGTTGTCGGGCCGCGAACCGGCCGGGCCCCAGACGGCGACCGACAGGTCCACGCCGGCTCCGGCGGCGACCGTCACCCGCCGCTGGGCGACAGGCGCCGCCCCCCGGCCTGCCGCCGCCGCCCCACTTCCGGCCGCGCCCCTCACCCTTGGCGGTCCGGGCCCGCGGAAACGGGCGTGACGGCGATCACCACCCGCCTCTCACGTTCCATCGCCGCCCGGTAGTCGTCCCAGTCGGGGTGCTCGCCGGCGACCTGGCGGTAGAGGTCGACGAGAGGTCCCATGGCTTCGGGGAGCGAGATGATCTCGGCGGTTCCCGACACGGTCACCCACTTCCCGAAGAAGCCGTCGCTGAACGCGCAGATGACCGCCCGCGGGTCGCGTCGCAGGTTCCTCACCTTGTACGCCGGCTCGCGGCTCGACACGGCGACCCTCCCCTGGGCGTCGACCCCGTGGACGACGGGGGTGGGCGCCGGCTCCCCGTCGGAGCGCCGGGTTATGAGAACGGAGCGGTGGTTGGCCCGCATGAACTCGAGGGCCTCTGCGATGTCCATGGGCTCAAGTCTTGCCGGACAACGCCTCGACGGTCTCCTCCAGCAGCCAGCTCAGCCACTGGTAGGCGGACTCCTCGGCGTTGCGGGGCATCCGGATCGGCTCCTCCTCCTTGACGTCCAGGTAGGTTCCCAGGGCGAGGCGCAGGCCGTTCACCGCCCGCGACCAGGCGAGCACCTGCTCCTCGCTCAAAACGCGCGCCTCGACGCTGTCGAGGACCGTCTGCACCTCGACCCGCCGGCGCTCCACCAGGTCCTCCTGCGTAAGCCGGCGGTACTCGTCTTGCAGGGCGACGTGCGCCGGGTCGCTGTAGGCCGGTGGGAAGACCCGCTTCAGCACCGGCGAGTCGGGGTCGTCGAGCATGCTCAGGAACTGCTGCATCAGCTCACGCAGCACCTCCCGCAGCCGGCTGTCCATCTCGACCCGGAAAACGCCGGCCCTGGAGTCCCAGCGGATCAGCCGGCGGTTGAACAGCGGGCTCAGCTGTCGTGCTCCATCGTCGCCCACAGACCGTGCTCGTGCAGGCGGAACACGTCGAGCTCCGCCTTCTCGCGCGGGCCGTGGGAGACCACCGCCTTGCCCTTCTGGTGGACGTCGAGCATCAACTTGTGGGCTTTCTCGTGGCTGTAGCCGAACAGCTTCTGGAAGACGAACGTCACATAGGACATCAAGTTGATCGGGTCGTTCCAGACGATCACCTTCCACGGGAGGTCGACGTCGGTGACCTCCCCGGTGCCCGGCTCTTTGACCTCCGCCGGCGCCGTGCTCACACCGGCGCCCCAACCGCCGACACGGCCGGCGCGCCGGCCACCACGGGAGCAGGGTGCTCCCAAAGCCCGAAGTAGAAGCGGAGGACGGCGATCACCACGAGGCTCGCCCCGGCGACGTGCACCGCGACGAGCGCCACCGGGTCGCCGTTCAGGTACTGGGTGTAGCCGACCGCCGCCTGTGCCGCCATCGTGGCGAGCATGAGCTGCGCCCTACGCAGCACCGGCCGTGGCGCCCCTTTGCGGGCCAGGGAGACGAGCAGGGCGAGGGTGGTCAGCATCAGCGCCTCGGCGGCGCTGCCGTGTAGCTGGGCCACCGAGTGGAGCGAGAAGTGGAACCTCGGAGTGCCCGGCGCCCCGCCGTGCGGTCCGGTGGAGGTGACAACGGTGCCCAGCACCACCACCACGCCCACCAGCACCAGGACGGCCCGTGCCAGGATCGTCTGGAAACGGTCGACGAGCAGTCGGGGAGCGCCCACCCCGTCGGCCAGCGACGCCCGGTGGTGCAGCACCACGGCGAGAGCGAGGAGGACCATGCCGAGCAGGAAGTGCACGCTGACGAGAGCGGGGGCCAGTTTCGAGTAGACGACGAGGGCGCCCATGACCACCTCGGCCAAGAGCCCCACCACCAGGCCGGCGGACAGCATCGTCAGGTCCCGCCGCCTCGGGCTGCGGCGCAACGCCGCGCCGAACGCCCCGATCGAGGCGACCGTGACGAACGCGTTGATCAGCCGGTTGCCGAACTCGACCCACGCGTGGAACTGAAGCGGGGCGACGACGCTGGTTGTGGTGCAATCAGGCCACCTCGGGCATCCCAGCCCCGAGCCGGTGAGACGGACAGCGGCGCCGGACACGATCGTCAGGCCGAGCGCCCACACGGCGGCCAGGGCCACGGCGCGGAAAGCGGAGGGCGACACCCTGAAGCGGGGCGCCGAGGGGGACACGTCCAAGCGGCCCATCAGCGGCCCATGCTAAGTGGTCGGCCGCTTTGTCCGCGCAGCGCGGACTGCCGTAGGGTTGGCGGCGATGACAGCGGTGCGCCTCCAGCGGATCGGTGCTGCGCGCCGCCTCGGTGGTTTCGTCGCCCTGACCAAGCCGCGGATCATCGAGCTTCTGCTGGTGACGACGCTGCCGACGATGGTGGTCGCCGCTCGCGGCCTGCCTGGATGGGGGCTGGTCGCTGCCACGCTGGTCGGCGGGACCTTGGCGGCGGGCGGCGCCAACGCCTTCAACATGGTCGTCGACCGCGACATCGACGCGGTGATGCGCCGCACCCGGCGCCGGCCGCTGGTCACCGGCGTGGTGCGCCCGGCGGAGGCGGTGGTCTTCGCCGCCGCGCTCGAGGCGGGTGCGTTCGCCCTTTTGTGGCTCGAGGTCAACCCGCTGTCGGCCGTGCTGGCGGTCAGCGCGACGGCCTTCTACGTGCTCGTCTACACGCTGTGGCTCAAGCGCACGTCCCGCCAGAACATTGTCATCGGCGGGGCGGCCGGTGCCGTGCCGGTACTGGTCGGTTGGGCCGCCGTGCGGGGCAGCGTCGGCTGGGCGCCGGTGGCCCTCTTCGCCCTCATGTTCCTCTGGACTCCGCCGCATTTCTGGGCTCTCGCCATCCGCTACCGGGACGACTACCGCTCGGTGGACGTGCCGATGATGCCGGTGGTGACGAGCTTCAAGCGCACCGCGGCGCAGATCGTCGGCTACACGGCGCTCGTCGGCGTGGTGTCGCTGGTGTTCGCCTGGACCGCGGGGATGGGCGTCGTCTACTGGGTTTCGGCGTCGGTGCTCGCCACGGTGTTCCTGGTGCTCGCCTGGCAGCTGTGGAGGGACCCGGTAGAGGCGCGGGCCATGCGGCTGTTCCACTGGTCGATCACCTACGTGACGCTGCTGTTCGCGGCGATGACGGTCGACCAGCTGCTGCGCTGAGCTACTCCCAGCGGAACGTCCAAGCGGCGAGCAGCGGGGCGGCGGCAGCCCACGCGGCCAGCACGATCCACGCCTGCCCGGGCACGGCGGCGCCGGCGGTGAGCGAGCCGTGCAGTGCGTCGGACAGCGCCCCCGCTGGCAGCGCCCGGGCGAAGTCGCGCAGTCCCGAAGGGAATTTGGACAAAGGGACGACCATCCCGCCGAGCAGGAGCAGCGCCAGGTAGAGGGCGTTGGCGGCGGCGAGGGTGACCTCGGCCCGCAGCGAACCGGCCATCAACAGGCCGAGGCCGGCGAAGGCGGCCGTCGCCAGGACGACGGCCGGCAGCCCCAGCGCCTCCGAGCCCCCGGGCCGCCAGCCCAGGGCGAGGCCGGCTCCGGCCAGCACGGCCACCTGGACGACCTCGACTGCGAGCATCGCCGCGACCTTCGCCGCGAGGAGCCGTCCCCGCCCGAGCGGGGTGGTGCCCAGCCGTTTGAGCACGCCGTACTGGCGCTCGAACCCGGTGGCGATCCCGGTGCTGACCATCGCCGTCGACATGACCGCCAGGGCGATGACCCCGGGGGTGAGGAACTGCACCGGGTGCGACACCGGCAGAACCTGCACCGTGGAGAAGAAGACGAGCAGGCCGAGGGGGATGGCCAGGTTCAGGAGGACCGAGTCGCCGCGGCGGGCCGTCATGCGCAGCTCGGCGAGCGCCTGGGCGGCGAGCGGCCTCACCCGCCGCCGTCCCCGGTGAGGCGCATGAACACGTCCTCCAGGCGCGAACCGGTGCGCAGGTCCCCGATGGCCAGGTTCCGCTCCGCCAGCCAGGCGGTGAGCAGAGCCACCCTGGAGGGGGTGCCCGCCGCCGCCACGGCGTACTCGCCGGGCCTCTCCTCGCGCACCGGGGCCCCGAGCGCCTCGCCGAGCGCCGCCGTGTCGAGGCCCGTCGGCGCCGAGAAGCGGATCTCCTCGGCCGTGGCGCTGGCGGAGGCGAGCTCGGCGGGGGACCCGTCGGCGACGATCCGCCCCCGGTCGATGATGAGGATGCGGTCGGCGACCCTCTCCGCCTCGTCGAGCTCGTGGGTGGTGAGCAGCACGCACACGCCCCCAGAGCGCAGCGAGCGGATCTCCTCCCTGATGGCCAGCCGCCCCGCCGGGTCCACCCCGGCGGTCGGCTCGTCGAGGAACACCACCTCGGGCCGCCCGACGAGGGCGAGGGCGAGCGACAGCCGCTGCTGCTCGCCGCCCGACAACCTCCGCCACGGCGTCCCGGCGACGCCCTCCAGGTCGAGCCGGCGCAGGAGGTCGGCGGGGGAGAGTGGGTCGTCGTAGTAGGAGGCGAACAGCCTCAGCGCCTCCCGCGGGCCCATCGAGGGGTAGACACCGCCCCGCTGGAGCATCACCCCGATCCGGCGCCGCAGCTGGGCGTGGTCCGCCCGGCGTCCAGGGTCGAGGCCGAGCACCGACACCGAACCCGCAGCCCGCCGCCGGTAGCCCTCCAAGGTCTCGACCGTGGAGGTCTTGCCCGCGCCGTTGCGCCCGAGGAGGGCGACCACCTCCCCGGCGGACACCGAGAAGCCGGCGCCGTCGACCGCGGTGCGCTCCCCGTAGCGGACCACCAGGCCGCTCACCTCGACTGCCGTGCTCACCGGGCGGACCGTACCGCGCCCCGCAGGTGTGGGAGGATGCATGACGTGATCCAGGCTCGCAACCTGACCAAGCGCTACGGGTCCACCGTCGCCGTCGACGACCTCAGCTTCGAGGTGCAGCCGGGGATGGTCACCGGCTTCCTCGGGCCGAACGGCGCCGGCAAGACGACGACCATGCGCCTCATCCTCGGCCTGGACCTGGCCGACCGGGGCGAGGTCCTGATCGACGGCCGCCGCTACCGGGACCTTCCCGTGCCGATGCGCGAGGTGGGGGCGCTGCTCGACGCCAAAGCCTTCCACGGGGGGCGCAGCGCCTACAACCACCTGCTCTGCCTCGCCCAGAGCAACGGCATACCCAAGCGCCGGGTGGACGAGGTGCTGGCCATAGTCGGCCTGGAGACGGCGGCCAAGCGCCGCGCCGGCGCCTTCTCCATGGGGATGGGCCAGCGCCTCGGTATCGCCGCCGCCCTCCTCGGCAACCCCCGGGTGCTCATGTTCGACGAGCCGGTGAACGGCCTCGACCCGGAGGGGATCGCCTGGGTCCGCAGGCTCATGCGGGACCTGGCAGCCCAGGGGAGGACGGTGTTCGTGTCCAGCCACCTGATGAGCGAGATGGCTCTCACCGCCGACCACGTGATCGTCATCGGCCGGGGAAGGCTGATCCGCGACGAGAGCATGGGCTCGTTCATCAACTCCAGCACCAGGGGCTCGGTGCACGTCGTGTCCCCCCAGGCCGACCAGCTCGCCTCGCTGCTGCGCCAGGCCGGGGCGGTGGTCGAGCCGGACAACACCGGCGGCTTCTCGGTCAGCGGCCTGGACGCCCCCAGGATCGGAGAGATCGCCGCGGCGTCCGGGGTCGTCCTCCACGAGCTCAGCCCCCGCAAGGCCTCCCTCGAGCAGGCGTTCATGGAGCTCACCCAGGACAGCGTCGAGTTCCACGCCGCCGACGAAGCGGAGAGGGTGGCATGACCGCCAGTCCCGGCATCCGGCCCTACCGCTACAGCGACGTCGTCCTCTCGGAGTGGACCAAGTTCCGTTCGGTGCGATCCACGTGGTGGACGCTGTTCGCCGGGGCGCTCCTCGGCGTCGGCCTGGGCGCGCTGATCAGCATCCTGTCCGCCAACCACTACTCGACAGACCTGCAGGACCGCCTCAGCTGGGACCCCACCCAGCGCAGCATCGCCAGCCTCGCCCTCGCCCAGCTGGCGTTCGCCGTGCTCGGCGTGCTCGTCGTCACCGGCGAGTACTCGACCGGGATGATCCGCACCAGCCTGGCGGCGGTCCCCAAGCGGTTCCGGCTCATGTCCGCCAAGCTGGCTGTGACCACAGCGGCGTCGGTCGTCGTCGCCGAGGTCATCTCCTTCGCCGCTTTCTCCCTCGGCCAGGCGCTCATCAAGGGCAAGGCGCCCTCGGCCAGCCTCGGCCAGCACCTGGTGCTACGCGCCGTGGTAGGCGCCGGCCTCTACATAACCCTGATCGCTCTCCTCGGCGGCGGCTTCGCCCTGATCTTCCGCAACGTCGCCGCGGGGATAGCGGTGATCGTCGCCATGCTCTTCATCCTGCCCGGAGTCTTCCAGGCGCTCCCCTCGTCGTGGTCCCAGCCGATCGAGGAGTACTGGCCGACCAACGCCGGCCGCCAGGTCGCCCAGCTAACCACGGGCGCCCACAGCCTCACCGCCTGGTGGGGGTTCGGGGAGATGGCCCTCTTCGTCGCCGCGGTGCTCGTCGTCGCCTTCTGGCTGCTCGAGAAGCGCGACGCCTAGTTGGGCGGAGGACCCGACGTCTGGCTGGTCCGCCACGGCGAGACCGAGTGGAGCCGCGACGGGCGCCACACGGGGCGGACCGACCTGCCGCTCACCCCGGCAGGGGAACGGGAGGCCGAGGCGCTCCGCCCATTTCTCGGCGGGTTGCGGCCCGATCTGGTGCTCTGCAGCCCCCGCGCCCGCGCCCGGCGCACCGCCGAGCTGGCGGGTCTCGCCCGCTACGAGGTGGAGGAAGACCTGCACGAGTGGGACTACGGGGACTTCGAGGGCCGCACCACCGCCGACATCCAGGAGGAGCTGCCCGGCTGGTCGATCTGGAGCGGGCCGTGGAAGGGCGGGGAGACCGCCTCCGACGTGGAGAGGCGCGCCGACCGGCTCATAGCGAGGATCGTCGGGTCGGGAGCGGCGCGGGTGGTCCTGGTCGGCCACGGCCACTTCAGCCGGGTCTTCGCCGCCAGATGGGTCGGCGAGGAGGTGGCCGCCGGACGTTGGCTGGAGCTGGGCACCGCGGCGTGGTCGCTGCTCGGATGGGACCGCGGGGAGCGGGTCCTCCGGCACTGGAACGTGCCCGTCGCCAGCCGGGGTTGAGGGCGTGTCGAGCGCGCCGGTCGCCCCACCCCGCTGCTACGTCCACGGCGACCGCCCGGCGGGATCCGTCTGCCGGCGCTGCGGCCGGCCCATTTGTCCGGAGTGCATGCGCGAGGCACCCGTAGGCTGGCAGTGCAAGACGTGCGTCGCAGCGGCCAGGGCTCCGACCCCCCGGCGCGCGGGCAGGCTGGGCGCCACCCGGATCACCCCGGTGGTCACCGGGCTCATAGCGGTCAACGTGGCCGTCTACCTGTGGGAGCAGGGCAACCTCACCCAGCGCGAGGACCGCTTCGCCATGTGGCCGATCGGCGTTTACTTCTACCACCAGTGGTACCGCCTGGTCACCGCCGCCTTCCTGCACGCCAGCGTGGAGCACATCCTCTTCAACATGGTCACCCTGGCCATCGTCGGGCCACCCGTCGAAGCCGAGATCGGCAAGGGACGATTCTTCGTGCTCTACATGCTCTCCGCGCTCGGCGGTTCGGTCGCCTCCTACCTGCTCAGCCCGGCCAACGAGGCAGGTATCGGCGCTTCGGGCGCCATTTTCGGTGTGATGGGCGCCTACTACGTGATCGCCCGCCGGCGGGGTTGGGAGGTGCGGACGATAACGGCGCTCGTCGCCATCAACCTGCTGCTGTCGTTGACCTCGCCGGGCATCGACTGGCGCGCCCACCTCGGCGGCCTGCTCATCGGCGTCGCCGCTTGCGCCGGCCTGCTCGCCGCGCCGCGGGGCGTTTCGGCCACCCGAGCTTCCCCCGTCGTCCAGGTTGTTCAGACAGCAGCTGTGACCATAGCGGTGTTGATGGTTCTCGGCGCCCTGGTCCAGCTCCCGCCGGGTCACGTCAACCTCTGAGCCGACGGCGCCCGCTGCTTCTCAGATCCTCGCCCGGGTCCTCCGGGCGACCGCGGCGAGCAGCGCTCCGGCGCACAGCAGCAACGCCGACGCCCCGAGCTCCGCGGTGACGTTCGCCCCGGTGAAGGGCAGCGGGCCGTTGGGGTGGCCGACGGTGACCGTCGCCGGCGGGGACGCCGACTTGGGAACGACGTGGAGCGTGACGGCTATCTGCTGGCCGTCGCCGGCGCTCTGGCCCCCGCTGCTCATACCAGCCTCGGCGAGTGCCGCTTCTGCCTCACGGTGAGGCCGACCACCCCGGCGAGCATGGCCGCCGCGGCGGCGCCCCAGCCGGCCACGTCCGGTGCCGACAGGTGGAGCGGCGCCAGGTGGGAGGGTGGCGTCGCTTTGATCAGCACGACGAGCTGCTCTTCGATGCTGAGCACACCGTGGTTGATGGGCGCCGCCTCGCCGCCGACGCCCGCGAGCATCGTCTTCTTGGTTCCCCGGGGCATGCGGATCGTGACGGGCACCTCGACGACCTGGTGGGGGCCGAGCTCGACGTGGCTGGCGCCCAGGCTGGTGTCGGCGGCGAGGCCCGTGTCGGGCTTGCCGAACTGGTAGACGCCGTTGGCGTAGTTGGTGCTCAGCACGTAGAGGTGTACGGCGATCGGCTTGGCGGTGCGGTTGTAGACGACCACGTCGTCGTGGACGGTCGAGCCGTTGGCCGGGTGGGTCAGGGTCGTGCGCTGGGCGTTGCCCGCCGGCGCCGCCGCCAGCCCCCACGTGTCGGTCTGGACCGCTTGGGCCGGCGCGCTCCACACGAGCGCGCCGGCCGCTGCGAGAAGGGCGCCGGCCAGCAGGCGGATCTTCATGGCCGTCCCCTACTGGTCGAGTAGGGTGACCGTCATGACCCCCTGGTAGGCGCCGGCGGCGTTGGCCGGCACCGTCACCGCCAGGGTGGGGGCCGCCTCGTAGTTGCCGGACTGGCTGGTGGCCCCGCTGAGCAGGCTCATCGGGTTGGTGCCGCTGGCGCTGATGCTGGTGGTGATGTAGTTCAAGATGGTGCTCAGGTCAGCGGTCAGCGCGCTGAGGCCTCCCAGGTCGTTCATCAGCGTCGTGTTCTGCTCGAGGACCGCCGAGACGGCGCTCGACGTGAGGTAGCCGGCGTTGATGAGCTGCTGCAGCGTGGGGCTGGCCGTGCCCACGGCGGTGGTTATCTCGCTGATCAGGTCGTTGAGCAGCCCGGCGGGGTTGGCCGTGCCGGCCATGATCTGCGCCGGCGTCGCGTTGGTGGCGTTCGGGTCGCACGTCGGGTGGACGTCGGGGTTGGTGAACGCCGTGCCGGTCGCCGGGGTGCTGAGGCTGACCGGCAGGTTGCTCTCCACCCCCGAGAGGGTCGTGCCGAAGAGGCTGGTGGCGGTGGAGCCGGTGAGCGTGCTCTGCGACAGCGGTGTGGTGGGCAGCGTCCCGTCGACGAGCGTGCCGGTCAGGTCCACGGTCGAGGTGCCGAGAACCGGGAGCTGGGTGCTGGTGAGCGTGCCGATCATCTGGAACACCGGTGTGACCACCGCGCTCACCCCTCCGACGGTGAGCAGGCCGCTCGGCGAGGACAGGGTGATCGCCGAGGAGGGGATCGGCGTCGCGCTGCACTGGTAGGAGCCGTTGACGTAGGAGTAGAGGTTCGACATCGTGGCCTGCACGGTGAAGGAGGTGTCGGAGTACCCGTTGTCGACGACCTGGGCGATGAAGTTGCTGCTGCCGCTGGACAGGTCGGTCGACGTGAGCGGCGTCGAACCATTGGGCTCGTAGAGGTTGAGCGTGCGCTGGTCGGCGGGCGTGCTGAGCGACACGTTCACCGACGTCGAGGCCATCGCCGGCGCCGCCAGGGAGGCCAACAGGCCACTCCCCAGCCCGAGCGCGACCAGTCTACGGGAAAGCTTCATCTTCGAACCCCCAGTCGCCGCTCCCCCTTGCGAGCGGCGGTAGATGTATCTGCTTCGAACGTTGTCCGTTGTTGTGTCGGCGTTGTCAATGCGTTGTGATAATGGTCGGCACGACAAGGAGCCCCCTCAATGGTCCCGACGCGTCATTAGACGGGTGGCATTCGTGACTAGTGCAGGGGGGCGATCGTGACGAACCGGCATTCGCGGCGGGTGGGGCCCGCGCCCTGCCCGGCGCCGACGGCTTGTAAGGTGGCCCCCCGTGGCGGCGCGGCGCAGGATCTTGCGAACGGCGGGCGCCGGATCCCTCGCCTGCCTGCTCCTTCTGTCGCTCGCGGGGTGCACTTCGAAGAGCAGCGCCGCCTCGGCGCGCCCGGACTCGGCGAAGGCAGGCGAGCGGAAGGCTTCGCCGGGATCGTCGTCGCACGGCGCGGCGGCCGCGGCCGGCGTCCCGGCGTCCCCGGCCGGCCGGGTGACGGCCGCCGCCGCGCCCTTCAGCACCCCGCTCACCGGCCCCCATCTCCAGCCCGGGTCGAACCCTTCGGTCCTGCCTGGTCCGATCCTCATAGCCGACCGGAACAACAACCGGCTGATCGTCGTGAACCCCGAGGGCCAGATCACCTGGGAGTGGCCCCAGCCCGGCGACCTCGCGCCCGGCCAGACGTTCATCGCTCCCGACGACGCCTTCTTCACCGCCAACGGCAAGTACATCGTCGCAACCCAGGAGAGCGACTTCGTCATCACCGTCATCGACGTCGCCACCGGCAAGATCGTCTACCGCTACGGGACCCCGGGCGTGCATGGGATGGGCCCCAACCAGCTGTGGAACCCCGACGACGCGATGATGCTCCCCGACGGCTACATCATCACCGCGGACATCAAGAACTGCCGGCTGCTCTTGATCGCGCCGGGCGCCCACGTGCCCGCCCGCATCTACGGGACCAGCACCAACTACTGCTACCACGACCCCCCCACGCGTTGGGGCAGCCCCAACGGCGCCTTCCCGATGACCAACGGCCACTTCCTCGTCACCGAGATCAACGGCGACTGGGTCGACGAGCTCGGTCTCAACGGCCAGGTCTACAACGAGATCCACCCTCCCGGCGAGACGTACCCCTCGGACTCCAACGAGGTGAGCCCCGGCGTCTACGTGTCGGTCAGCTACTCCAACCCCGGTGTCCTGGAGACCTTCAACGCCCAGGGGCAGCTCCTGTGGAGGTACCACCCGGTCGACGGCGCGCCGCAGCTGAACGAACCGTCCCTGGCCCTGCCCCTGCCCAACGGTGACTTCCTCATGAACGACGACTACAACCACCGGGTGGTGGTGATCGACCCCGGCACGGACAAGGTGGTGTGGCAGTACGGGCACACCGGCCAGCCCGGGAGCGCGCCCGGCTACCTCGACAAGCCGGACGGAGTAGACCTGGTCCCGCCCTACTCTCTGATGATGCGCCACGCGGCGACCGTCGGCATGCCCTGATCGGCGCCGGGCCCCGAGGAGCGGTTAGCGGCGGGTCCTCCGGGGAAGGATGATCATCCGTGTCCAGCCACGACCTGCTCGTGCTCTGGACCCAGCTCGCCGCCCTGCTCCTCGCCGCGCGGGTCCTCGGCGCCGCCGCCGGCCGCCTCGGCCAGCCGGCGGTGGTCGGCGAGCTGGTCGCCGGCCTGCTGCTTGGCCCGTCGGTGCTCGGCCACGCCTGGCCGGAGGGGTTCCGCTGGCTGTTCCCCGGGCGGGGGTCGAGCGGTCCGCTGGCGGCCATAACCGCCATCAGCCTGGCCGTCCTCCTCGTTTCGATCGGTGCCGAGACCGACCTCGGCTTGATCCGTCGGCTCGGCCGGGCGGCTACCTCGGTCACCACAGTGAGCTTCGCAGTCCCGCTGGTCGCAGGCGGGGCGCTGGCCCTGGGCCTGCCGCGCGCCGTGCGCGGACCCCACGGCGGTGCCGCCCCGTTCGTGATCTTCGTCGCCGGGGCGGTGGCGGTGTCGTCGCTGCCGGTGATCGCCAAGATCGTCACCGACCTCGGGATCCTCCGCCGCAACGTGGGCCAGCTGGCGATCGCTTCGGGGACGGTGCACGACGCCCTCGGGTTCGTGCTCGTGGCCCTGGCGTCGAGCCTCGCCGGGGGCGGCTCGGCGGGCGCGGTCGCCGCCGCCCTGGGCGGCGTGGCCGGGGTCAGCCTGTTCGTGCTCACCGCCGGGCAGAGGGTGATCGACTTCTGGCTGCGCCACGCCCGGCGCCGCGGGCCGGACCTGGCCGCGTCGCTCACGGTCTCGGCGGCGGCGGGGCTGCTCGCCGCTGCCGCCATGCAGGCCTTCGGGGTGGAAGGGGCGCTGGGGGCGTTCGTGGCGGGCATCGCCCTGGGCAGGTCCCGCTTCCAGCTGGGCCGCGCCATCACCGTGATCGACACTACGACGGCGACGGTCTTCGCGCCGTTGTACTTCGCCACCGCCGGCCTTCGCGTCGACCTGGGCACGATCGGCGAGCCCGCCGTGGCCCTCTCCTTCGTGGCGCTGACCGCCGTCGCCGTGGCATCCAAGTTCGCCGCCGGCGCGGCGGGGGCGGCCCTCGCCCGCCTGCCCCGGCGGGAGGTCCTCGCGTTGGGCGTCGCCCTGAACGGCAGGGGCGCCCTCCAGGTGGTGATCGCCACCGCCGGCCTCGGCCTCGGGGTGCTGACGACGGGGTCCTACACGGCGGTGATCCTCATGTCGATCGTGGCGTCGTTGTCCGTGCCGCCGCTGCTGCGCGCCTCGCTGTCGGGATGGGCGGGGTCGCCGGAGGAGCAGGAGCGCCTGGATCGCGAGGAGCAGCTGGAGCGCAACGTGATCGTCCGCGGCGACCGCCTCCTGCTGGCCACCCGGGGGAGCCGCAGCTCGATCGTCGCCGCCGAGGTGCTCGCCGCCGCCTGGCCCGAGGACACGCCTGCGACCGTGGTGTCGGTGGGGGACACCGCGGAGGGGGAGTCGGCCGTCCGGGCCATCCTCGGCGTGCTCGGCGAGCGCCGAACGGAGCACCGCCGGCTCGAGTCGCAGCAGGTGACCGACGAGATCCTCGCCGAAGCGAACCTGGGCTACGGCGTGATCGGGCTCGGAGCCTCCGACGAGCCGTCCGGCGGCCACCTGCTCTCACCCGTCCTCGACGACCTCCTCCTGCGCAGCCCGCTGCCCATGGTGATAGTCCGGCGACCCCGACTGGCGGACGGCCGCCTGCCGGACGCTTTCTCCACCATCGTCGTCCCGGTGAGCGGCACCCCGCCTTCGCGGGCCGCTCAGGAGATCGCGTGCAGCATCGGCAGGACGCTGGGCACCCGCGTGGTCCTGGTGCACGTCGTCACCCGCACTGACAGCAGCGACCGGGTGCTGGCCATGACCGGCACCGGTTCGGGGGCGGCCCCTTCGCCGCAGAGGCGGCGCCTCGAGCAGGCCGAGGGCGCCGCCGAGGTGGTGCTCCGGGGGGCGTGGGAGACGGCGGTGGAGATGGGCGTCGAGCCGGAAGTCGTCGGCCTGCAGGGCCGTTCGGCCGGCGACGGGATCCTCTCGGCGGCCGCCGACGCGGGCGCCGACGTGGTGGCGCTGGGGACCACGGTGAGGCAGGTGGAGGGCCGGCCGTTCCTGGGTCACACCGTGGAGCAGGTCCTCGCCCGCTCGGAGGCGACCGTCATCGTCGTCGCCCTGCCCGAGCACAGCGCACGCCTCGGCGCGGTGATGACCGAGGCCGGCGTCTGAGAGCGCCGCCGGCTGCACGTACGGTATGCCCGCTTCAGCGCCGGCGGGCGAACCACGACGACAGCAGGGAGGCGCACTCGTCAGAGCGGACGCCTGCCACGACGGTCACCTCGTGGTTGAGGCGCGGGTCGGCGCACAGGTTGTACAGGGATCCGCAGGCCCCCGCCTTGGGGTCGGCGGCGCCGAACACCAGGCGGGAGACCCGGGCGGCGACGAGGGCGCCGGCGCACATGGGGCACGGCTCGAGCGTGACGAACACCTGGGCGCCGCCGAGCCGCCAGGTGCCGAGCTTCGCCGCCGCCCGGCGCAGGGCGAGGACCTCGGCGTGGGCGGTCGGGTCGCCGAGCGCCTCGCGGGCGTTGCCGGCTGAGGCCAGCACCGGACCGCCGGCCGCCAGCGCCCAGCCGGCCCTCGGGCCGCTGTTCTCGGCGGGGCCCCCGCCCAGCACCACGGCGCCCACTGGAACTTCGCCCGCTTCGGCGGCGCGCCTCGCCTCGTCGAGCGCCAACCCCATCGCCTCGAAGTCCGACAGCTCCCCCGCCCCCTCGGGGCCGCGCGACGCCAACGTCAGTTCGCCCGGAAGGGCAGGCTCTGGTAGCGCCGGACGAAGTGCCCTCGCGCGAAGATCCCCGCCCCGGCGTCGACGCTGAACTCCGGGCAGCGCGACAAGAGCTCCTCGAGGGTGACCCGCGCCTGCAGCCTCGCTGCCGCCGCGCCGAGGCAGTGGTGGGAGCCGTAGCCGAAGCCGACGATCGGCCGCGGGTCGCGCCGCACGTCCAGCTCGGCCGCGTCCTCCCCGAATCGCCGCTCGTCGCGGTTCGCCGACGCGAAGAGGAGCATGACCCGCCTGCCCTTGGGTATGCGCCCCACCCGGCGCGTGGTGGTGCGCGCCAGCCCCTGGACGGGGGAGGTGAGGCGCAGCAGCTCCTCCACGGCGGTGGGGATCGACGACGGGTCCTCGATCAGCACCCTCCTCTGGTCGGGGCGGTCCGTCAACAGCTCCGCAGCGCCGCCGAGCAGGCCGGTCGTCGTGTCGTTCCCGCCGGTGACCATGGTGAAGGCGAAGCCGAGGACGCTGAGAAGGTCCGCCCCGCCGGCGACGAGCGCCGACAACGTGTCGTCCCCCGGCTCGTCCCGCCTCGCCTCGGCGAGCACGCTGAAGAAGTCGAACAGCTCCCCGACCGCCGCCGGGGCGCCGAGGGGGTCGCCGGCGGCGGTCGCCGCGATGATCGCCTCCGTCCAGGCGTCGAAGCGGGCCCGGTCGGCCTCCGGCACGCCGAGGAAGCGGGCGACGACCATCGACGGGAGCGGCTTGAACAGTTCGGCCACCACGTCCCCGCCACCCGCCGTCCTCAGCATCTCGATGCGCTCCACCACGAAGGCGCGAACCTCGGCTTCGAGGGCTGCGACGCGCCGGGGGGTGAACGCCGCCGACACCAGGCGGCGGAAGGCGGTGTGGTCGGGCGGGTCGAGCATGACGATCGGCCGGACGGTTTCGAGCCCCGCGGCGGCCATCTCGTCGTAGGAGAAGGTCAGGCCCTTCGCCGAGGAGAACGTCCCGGTGTCCCGGAGGGCGGCGAAGACGTCGTCGAAGCGGGAGAGGACCCAGTAGTCGCCGTCGACGACGTGGTGCACCGGGTCGTGGTCGCGAAGCGCCCGGTACATGGTGAACGGGTCGCGCCAGCCCTCGCCGCTGCGCGGCTCGAAACGGACCACCGCCGCATCAGTCGTCATGCCGGCAGTCTGCCATCGCCGGCAGGTGAGCCGCCCGCCGGCGGCGAAATAGAAGAGCGGGCTTGGACGGTGCTGGGGCCGTCCAGGCGGACCGGGCGGTCCCAGGCCCTCAGCCGGCCCGCCCGGCTGAGGCGCCGGCGCCGAGCCGGTTGCGGGGCTCAGTGGATGCGCAGCGGCAGCGAGCGGGGGCCGCGGACCTGGCCCTTGGACCAGGTGACCGCCGAGGGGTCGGCCAGCTCGAACTCGGGGTGGCGGGCCATCCACTCCTCGAGCGCCACCCTCAGCTCCATGCGCGCCAGGTTGGAGCCGAGACAACGATGGATGCCCAGGCCGAAGGCGGCGTGGCGGTTGTCCTCCCGGTCGAGCCTCACCTCGTCGGGAGCGTCGAACACCGCCGGGTCCCGGTTGGCGGCGGGGAAGGGCAGCAGCACCCAGTCGTCTTTCCTCATGGGGCACCCGTGGAAGTCGTGGTCTTCGACGACGAGGCGGGCCATGGTCACCGGGGCGTACGCCCGCAGGAGCTCCTCCACGGCGGTACCCCAGATGTCGGGGTCGCCCGCCAGGCGGCGCCGGTCGGCGGGGTGCTGGGCGAGATGCCAGAGGGAGGAGCCGATGGCCGACCAGGTGGTGTCGATGCCGGCGATCATGAGGAGCACCATCGTCCCTCGCACGTGGTCGGGGTGGAGCTTCTGGCCTGCGATCTCCGCTTCGAGCAGGAACGAGGTGAGGTCGTCGCGGGGGTGCGCCCGGTGCTCGGCGATCTGGGCGTCCATGTACTCGTCGATCTCGCCCCGCTCGAAGATCGACCGGCGCTCCTCGGCGCTCACGTCGACGCTCTCGAGGACCTGGTGGATGAACCGGCGGAAGATGTCGGCGTCCTCGAGCGGGAAGCCGAGCATGCCGACGATGACCTTCACCGGTATGTGCTGGGCGAACTCGGCGGCGGCGTCCACCTCGGACCGCCCGGCGGTGGCTTCGAGCAGCTCCCGGCACACGTCATGGGTGAGCGGCTCCAGGGCGGCGACCCTCTTGGGGGCGAACGCCGGCAGCAGCATCCTGCGGGCCTCGGCGTGGAACGGCGGGTCGGAGGTGATCGGCGGGGCGGTGCCGATCGGCCTGGGCGGCACTTCGTCGCCCGGCTTTAGCGGGCTCACTACCACCGAGCGCGAGGTGAAGTGCTCGGTGTCGTAGGCGACCTCCGAGACGAGGGCGTGGGTGGTGGGCAGCCACACGCCGCCGTAGCGGTCGCTGTGCGCCACCGGGCAGTCGCGCCGGAGGCGGTCCCAGATCGGGTACGGGTCGGCCACCCAGACCGGGTCGGTGTGGTCGAAGTCGGTGGCCCAGTCGGCGACCGGGGAGCGGTCGCCGCTCAAATGACGTCCTCGACTTCGATGGCGAACTCGGGGCAGTTCGCCGCCGCCCGGCGGGCCTTGTCCTCCAGGCCGGGGGGAACCGTGCCGTCCGCCCGGGCGCTGGCGTAGCCGAGGTCGTCCACGTCGAACAGCTCCGGCGCCAGGTTGTAGCAGCGGTTGTGACCCTGGCACTTCTCGGGGTCCACCCTCACCCTCATCTCCCTGCCTCCCATCCAGCCTTGCGGCGCATCGTGAACAACGGCGGCCCATTCCGAACGGGCCTCAGCTCCCTTTCCACCTCGTAGCCGAAGCGGCGGTAGTAGGGCACGTTCTCCGGTTTCTGGGTCTCCAGGTAACAGTCCAGCCCCTCCCGGTCGGCGCGCTCGAGCATGTCCCGCTGCAGGAGGGTGCCGATCCCGCTGCGCTGGACCGAAGGGTCGACCACGAGAAGGAACAGGTACCACAGCGGCTCC
The DNA here is from genome assembly GCA_035294565.1 of Acidimicrobiales bacterium. GTDB lineage: Bacteria > Actinomycetota > Acidimicrobiia > Acidimicrobiales > Palsa-688 > DATGKR01. The sequence goes on from DATGKR010000152.1 coordinate 22,459, forward strand.
TTGGGATGGTGCTTTTCTATGGCCAGCAGGTAGCGGGCGCCTCTGAGGAGCGCCAGCGGCCTGATGACCATCGCCCTGAAGGCGCCGGCCAGCTGGCGGGCCTGCCCGGCGAGCGGCGGCGGGTAGGCGCCGGGCGGGGCCACCACCGACAGGCCCATCAGCCGCCCGTCTTTGTCCCGCGCGCCGGTGACCACGCTGGCCGGGCCGGCGCCGGCGATCGCCGCCCGCCAGAAGAGGGCGAGCCCCCGGGCGCGGGTGATGCCCATCGGGTCGAGGAACTCGAAGAAAGGGTCGTGGTGGAACGCCCGGGCGGCGACCATCGCCGCTTCGTGCAGATCCTTGCCGCTGCGCCTCACCGGCACGAGCTCGACCTGTGTTCTCATGGCGCCACGATAGGTTGGTCACGCCCTGGCCGTGCCAGCCGGCGTCGGGGGGAGGGAGGCGGCCGGCCGGAGGGCCACGACCATGCGCGTCCCCCCGCCGGGGCCGGTCGGCGACTCCGCTCTCACCGCGCCGCCCATCGCCGCAACCAGCTCGGCGACGATCGCCAGGCCCAGGCCGGAACCCCCAGGAGGCGCCGACCCGTTGCGCTGGGGGACGCTGCGGGCGACGAACAGGCGGTCGAACACGTGGGGCAGGTCGGCAGGAGCGATCCCCGGGCCGTCGTCGGACACCGCCAGCCGCGGCCCTTCCGGGCCGGCCGACGCCGATAGGGCCACCGACGACCTGGCGTAGCGCAGAGCGTTCTCCACCAGGTTGGCGACGACCTGGGCGAGGCGGTCGGGGTCGGCCGCCACCCACACCGGCTGGCGGCTCTCGACGGTGAGCGAGACGCCGAGCTCGCCGGCGGACGGCGCGAAGGCGCTTGCCGCTGCCGACAGTGTCGCTGACAACTCGACCGGTTGGATGTGCAGCGTGAAGCGGCGGGCCTCGAACGTCGCCAGCCCCAGCAGGTCGCCCACGAGGCGCTCGAGGCGGCGCGCCTCGGAGGCGATCACGGCGGCGGCCGCGGTCGCGTCGGCGGTCGCCCCGTCCTCGATCGCCTCGGCGAAACCCCGGATCGACGTCAAAGGGGTGCGCAGCTCGTGGGAGACCGACTGCAGGAACTGGCGTTCGGCGCCCTTCGCCTGGGCGAGGTTGGCGGCCATGGCGTTCACCGATTCGGCCAGCCCCGCCAGCTCCGGGTCGGTGCCCGGCGGGGCCGGCACCCTCGCGTCGAGGTCACCGGCGGCGATGCGGCTGGTCACCTCCTGGGCGGCCCGCACCGGGGCGACGAACCTCCGCCCCAGCCGGTAGGCGACGAGGCCGGCGACGGCGAGGATCACCAGTGCGGACACGGCGAACCACGGCCCCGCCGTGGCGAGGCTGCTCGGCGCCCGGCGGCTGAGGACGATCACGAGCGTCACCCGCCGGGGGACCGCGCCCAGCTGGATCTCGGTGGAGAACGGCACCGCCGCGAAGACCACCGAACCGGCTCTGCCCGACACGGTCTCGTCCTGGGAGAGAGCCGTCGGGTCGAGGTCGGCGGCTCGCAGGCCGGCCGGCAGCGCCGGAGCCTGCCGTGGCGCGGCCGGCTGGAAGAGTGTTCCGGTGAGCGGCCGGAGGCCGACGACCGCCGACCCGTCGAGGCGCAGCGGGGCGCGCAACGCCAGCAGCAAGGTCCGAAGCGCCTTCGCCGGGTCGCTGCCGTTGGCCGTGACCGCCTCACGCTCGAAGGTGGTGGCCAGCGCCTGCGCCTCGTGGACCAGCTCCTTGCGGGTCTGGGAGTCGGCGGCGTTCTGGGCGAGGGCGAGGCTGGTCAGGCCCGACAGGATCAGCGTGGCGAGCACCATCGCCACCATGGCGATCGTGAGACGCCGCCTCACCTCTCAGTCCAGCCTGTAGCCGACGCCCCACACGGTGGTGAGCGACAGCGCGGGACCCAGCTTCTTGCGGAGCTGACCGACGTGAACGTCGACGGTCCGCTCGTCGCCGTACCACCCGACGCCCCAGACGGCGTCGAGGAGCTGCTGCCGGGAGAGCGCCAGCCCCCGGTTGGCTGCCAGGTGGGCGAGCAGGTCCAGCTCGCGCGCGGTCAAGGCGACCGGCGTCCCGTCGACGCGCGCCTCGCGCCTTCCAAGGTCCACCTCGACGGCGCCGGCTTCGAGCACCGCCGGCTGCCCGGGCCCGGGCGCCTCGGCGCGCCTCAGAATCGCTTTCACCCTGGCTGCCAGTTCCCGCGGGGAGAAGGGCTTGGTCACGTAATCGTCGGCGCCGAGCTCGAAGCCCAGGACCCGGTCGATCTCCTCGGCGCGGGCGGTGAGGATCATCACCGGCACGGTGCTGGCGGCGCGTAGGCGACGGCAGACCTCGAAGCCGTCGACGGTCCCGGGCAGGCCGACGTCGAGGATCACCAGGCGCGGCCGTTCCCTCTCGACAGCGTCCAGGCCCGCCTGCCCGTCGACGGCCTGCACCACGCGATGGCCGTCGCGGCGCAGGTACATGTCGATCAGGTCGGCTATGTGCGGGTCGTCCTCGACGACGACGATCGTCCCTGGCTCGCCCATCCCCGCCCAGTGTGGCAGCTGCGGATCATGAAAGTATGAAGCGTGTACCGCATCGCCATGGTCTGCCTCGGCAACATCTGCCGCTCGCCGATGGCAGCGTCGGTGGCCCGCGCCCTGCTCGACGAGGCCGGCCTGTCAGGGGCGGTGGAGGTTGAGTCGTTCGGGACCGCCGGCTACCACGCCGGCGAACCGGCCGATAGGCGCGCCGACGCGGCGCTGGCCCGGCGCGGATGGCCGACGGGCGGCCACGCCGCCCGCCAGTTGACCAAGGCTGACCTCAGCCGCTTCGACCTGATCCTCTGCGCCGATCAGGCGAACGTCGCCGCCGTGCGTGCCCTCTCGCCAGGCGACGAACCGCCGCCGCTGCGCCTGCTGCGCAGCTACGACCCCGCCGCTGCCGGCGCCTTGGAGATCCCCGACCCGTGGGGCCTCGACGACGCCGACTTCGACCGTGTGCTGGAGATCATCGAGCGCTCCTGCCGCGGCCTCGTCGAGCAGCTCGCCGCCCGCGTCCGGTGACCAGGGTGGTGGTCAAAGAAGGGCCGTCAGCTGCCGACGAGGCCCGGGGGCTCAGGCTCCTCGCCGCGGTGCCAGGAGGCCCGGCCGTGCCGCGGGTCGTGAGCGCCGGGGAGCGACGCCTGGAGATCGAGTGGGTGGACCACGTGGAGCGGACTCCCGCTCACGAGGAGGAGCTCGGCCGCCGGCTCGCGTCCCTCCACGCCGCCCCGTGGCCCGAGTGGGGGGGAGGCTCTTCCTGGATCGGGGACTGCCCCGTGGACCCCTCCCCGGCAACCGGTGCGGCCGGCTTCTACGGCCGGCGGCTGGCGGACCTGGCCCGAAGGAGCCGCCTGGAAGGGGCCGTCGAGCCGGTGGTCGAGCGTCTCGACCGGCTCGTGCCGCCAGGGCCGCCGTCCCTGCTCCACGGGGACCTGTGGTGGGGCAACGTCGTCTGGGGCGCCGGGGGGCGACCCTGGGTGATCGACCCGTCGGTCCACGGCGGCCACGCCGAGGAGGACCTGGCGATGCTCGCCCTCTTCGGCGACATACCCCCCCGGCTGCTCGGCGCCTACCTGGAGGTCCACCCGCTCGGCGACGGCTGGCGGGAGCGCGTCGGGCTGTGGCAGCTCTACCCCCTGCTCGTGCACTCGGTCCTCTTCGGCGGCTCCTACCGGCAGCGGGCAGCGGCCGTCGCCGCCCGCTTCTCGTAGAGGACCGCCGGCCCCTACCGCCGCCCGAGACGCTGGCGGTGCCGGGCGATGCGCGCGTCGAGCTCGGCGAGGAACACGCCCAGGCGGTCCAGCTTGGCCTGCACGGAGGATCTGAGGTCCTCCAGGGCCTGGATGCCCTCCTCCGCGACCCGGCGCTGCTGGTCCCCGTCCGGGCTGCGGCGGTAGCGGTCCCGCACGTCGTCGAGGCGGTCCTCGGCGTCGACGACGGCGCGGATCTCCTCGAGGTTGAAGCCCATCAGGGCCTGCAGCTCCCGTATTCGCAGCACTTTCTCGACGTCGGCCTCGCAGTAGCAGCGGCTACCCCCGGGGCGGCGCGCTGCCGGCGTCAGGAGGCCGACCTCTTCGTAGTAGCGGAGGGTGCGTTCTGACACCCCGGTCCGGGCGGCGACCGAGCCGATCGAGCCGAGGCCCGCCCCGTGGTCGCAGTGGCGGTGGTAGCCGCCCGGATCGGCGTCCACGTCGGCCGGCACGCCCGACCCTGCCGGGGCGGCCCGGGTGCTCACCGGTCTCTCCGGGCCGGCCGCACGTGCCGGCGGCCCCGCGCCGGCTGCTGGGTCAACTCCCTGCGGGCCGGCCGCGGCGCAGCGACCTGCCGGGCAAGTCCGGCGCGGTCCGGCTGCGCCGCGGCGGGCTCCTCGCTGTAGTGGTACTTTCCGCCCCTCAGCCACGACGCCCCGGCGGCCACGACGCAGGCGATCATGGCGAAGTCGAACGCTTGGCGCAGCCCCGCCATGAACGAGGGGGAGACCAGATTGGGGAAGAAGCTGCGTCCCGTCAGGTAGGCGGCTCGGGCGTGCGGCAGGTGGGACAACACCGGGCCGAGCAGCTGGGACATCGGGTTGTAGCCCAAGAAGGCGGCGAACAGCGCCCCGGTGGGCGGCAGGTGCGACACCTTGCTCGCCGCGGCGGCGGGCACCCCCTGGGCGGTGAGACCGTGGTAGAGGGTCCCGGGGAGCCCGCTGGCCAGGCCGCTGATGATCAACGTGAAGAAGATGCCTATGGACAGCACCATTGACGAGTTCTGGAAGGTGGCCGCCATGCCGGCGCCGGCGCCCCGCTGGTTGGGCGGCAGGCTGTTCATGATCCCCGCTCGGTTGGGCGACGAGAACAGGCCCATGGCCAGCCCGTTCAAAAGGAGCAGCAGGGCGAACCACACGTAGGAGAAGTTGGCGGGCAGCAGCTCGAGAAGCCCGAAGCTGGCGGCCGCGGCGATCATCCCCCCAGTGGCGAAGGGACGAGCGCCGAAATGGTCGGAGAGGAACCCCGACAGCGGACCGGCGATCAGGAACCCCGCGGTGAGCGGCAGCATGAAGATCCCCGCCCAAAGCGGCGTCTGAGAGAAGCTGTAGCCGTGCTGGGGGAGCCAGATCCCCTGCAGCCAGATGATGAGGATGAACATCATCCCGCCTCGCCCGAGGGCGGCGAGCAGGCCGGCGAAGTTGCCGGCGGCGAAGGCGCGGATCTTGAACAGGGGGAGCCGGAACATCGGGTCGGAGACCTTGGTCTCGATGAAGCCGAACAGGATCAGCACGGCGACCCCGCCGGCCAGCGCCGCGATCACCGCCGGGTTGGTCCAACCCATCGTGTGGCCGCCGTAGGGCTCGATGCCGTAGGTGATGCCCACCAGCACGGCGATCAGCCCGACGGCGAAGGTCAGGTTGCCCCACCAGTCGATCCTCGCCGGGGTGCGGACCCCCTTCTCCACCAGCTTGAAGTAGGCCCACACGGTGCCGAAGAGGCCGAAGGGCACCGAGACGAGGAACACGTAGCGCCAGCCGATCGGCCCCAGCACCCCCCCGAGCACCAGCCCGATGAACGAACCGCCGATGGCGGCCACCTGGTTGGTTCCCAGGGCCAGGCCGCGCTGGTTGGGCGGGAAGGCGTCGGTGAGGATCGCCGAGGAGTTGGCGAAGAGCAGCGCCCCTCCGATGCCCTGTCCGACCCGCATGATGATGAGCCACAGCGCCGCGCTCGCTCCCTGCATCCAGGTGAGCGAGAGGAGCACGGAGAAGGCGGTGAAGACGGCGAAGCCGAGGTTGTACATCCGCACCCGGCCGAACATGTCGCCCAGGCGGCCGAAGCTGACGACCAGCACGGACGTGACGACCATGAAGCCCATGAGCAGCCAGAGGAAGTAGCTGGTGTTCCCCGGTGTCAGCGGGTTGAGGTGGATGCCCCGGAAGATGTCGGGGAGGGAGATGAGGATGATCGACTGGTTGATCGTCACCATCAGCATCCCCAGGGTGGTGTTCGACAGGGCCAGCCACTTGCCCCGGTAGCGGTCGCCCTGGTCGAGGGCGGCGGGTTCCGCCGTTGTCACGCTCGTCCGCGTCACGATCCTCCCATCCTTTACGTCAACGTCAGGTACGTATCTTACGTTGACGTCAGCGAGAAGAGGCCGTTTTTTTTCCGGAGAAAAATGCCCCGGCTCACTCGGTGGCCACGGCCGCCGACTCTGCGACCACCTCGGCGGTGGGCTCGTCGAGCGGCGCGCCCTGTTCGTCGTGCACGTACCGGCCGCCTCGCAGCACAGAGGCGAAGGCGCCGACGACGCAGGCGGCGAAAGCGAAGTCGAACGCCTCGTGCAGGCCCTGGCTGAACGGCTTGGAGATCAGGTGCGGGAAGAACGACCGCCCCGTCAGGTAGGTCGCTGTGTGGGCGGGCAGGTGGGCGATGGCGGGTCCGAGCAGCTGGGCCATCGGGTTGTAGCCGAGGAAGGCGGCGAAGAGGCTGCCGACGGGGGGAAGGTGGGAGATCTTGGCGGCGACGGGGGCGCTGACACCCTGGGCGGTGAGGCCGTGGAAGAGGGCGGAGGGCAGGGTGGCCGCCAGGCCGAGGATCATGAGGGTGAAGAAGATGCCGATCGACAGCACCTGCGCCGACGACATGAAAGTCATCGTCACGCCGGCGCCGGCGCCGCGCTGATCGGGCGGCAGGCTGTTCATGATCCCCGTCTGGTTGGGGGCGCCGAACATGCCCATGCCCAGCCCGGAGAGGAGCAGGATGGCCCCGAACGCCGGGTAGGAGAAGTTGACCGGCAGCACCTGTAGGAGGATGAACGACGCGGCGGCGAGGACGAGCCCGCCGGTGGCGAAAGGCCGCGCTCCGAAGCGGTCGGCGAGCACTCCGCTGGCCGGGCCGGCGACGAGGAACCCGGCGGTGAGCGGCAGCATGTAGATGCCCGCCCAGAGCGGCGTCTGCGAGAAGCTGTAGCCGTGCTGGGGCAGCCAGATGCCCTGCAGCCAGATGATGAGGATGAACATCATCCCGCCCCGGCTGAGGGCGGCCAGCAGGTTGGCGCCGTTGCCGGCGGCGAACGCCCTGATCCGGAACAGCTTCAGGCGCACCATCGGGTCCGGGACGCGGGTCTCGATGAAGCCGAAGACGACGAGCACGGCGACGCCGCCGAAGAGCATGGCCAGCACGAACGGGCTCGTCCAGCCCATCGTGTGGCCTCCGTAGGGGAGCAGTCCGTAGGTGATTCCGATGAGGAGCATGACCAGGCCGACGGCGAAGCTGAGGTTGCCCCACCAGTCGATGCGCGCCCGCTTGCGCACGCCGGTGTCGCGCAGCTTTAGGTACGCCCACACGGTGCCGAACAGGCCGAAGGGGACCGACACCAAGAACACGAGGCGCCATTCGATCGGGGCCAGCAGGCCGCCCAGGACCAGGCCGACGAACGAGCCCGCGATCATGGCGACGTTGTTGATGCCCATCGCCAGGCCGCGTTGGGTGGGGGGGAAGGCGTCGGTGAGGATGGCGCTGGAGTTGGCCATCAACAGGGCGCCTCCGACGCCCTGGCCGACCCGCAGGATGATGAGGTAGAGCGCCGCGGCGGCGCCGTGCATCCACGACACGGACAGGAGGATGGAGAAGGCGGTGAAGACGGCGAAGCCGAGGTTGAACATCCTCACCCGGCCGAACATGTCGCCGAGGCGGCCCAGGCTGACGACCAGGACTGCCGTTACGACCATGAAGCCCATCAGCATCCACAGCAGGTAGCCGGTGTTCGCCGGGGTGAGGGGGTTCAGCCCGATGCCCCGGAAGATGTCGGGCAGGGCGATCAGCACTATGGAGGAGTTGAGGACCGCCATGAGCACGCCGAGGGTCGTGTTGGAAAGGGCGATCCACTTGTACTCGAGGCCGTGGCTGCCGCCGGCGCCGTCGCGGTCGGTTCTCTCCAGCGTCGTCGTCATATCTGCTCGTTCCTCTCGGGTCCTGCGCCTGCTCGTCGCCCCGCCAATATTAACGTTAACGGTAAGGTAGGGCGAGGGCGTCTCGATCATGGCCGCGCGAGGCGACCACGCCGGGGAGCGAGCGAGCGAAGTTGTGCGCCGGTCCGAGCGGCGCGGGAAGCTCCTACCAGCTGCTGCTGGCCGGCCCGGCGCTGCCCGGCGGGCAGGTAGAGAGGTACCCGCTCCCAACCGCCGTGGCCGACGACTGGGTGAGCTCCACGTCGGTGTAGGAGCATGGGTGCGGGGAGGTGGCCAGCATGTTGCCGTTCGGGTTCACCCGCTCGACGATGGCGTACTCGCCGTTGGGCAGGCCGGTGACGTTCAGGTACTGGTCGGCGGTGTCCCAGGTGTACACGTCCCCCCAGCCGGGAGAGATCCCCTCGGTGATCCACGCGCTTGCCCCTCCCTGGGAGCGGTCGACGTAGCTCGGGTCGTCGCAGCTCGGCTGGCCGGTGTAGGTGTTGGGCCCGTTCGGGCCGGCGGTGCCGAAGCCGAAGTAGTCGTCGTCGCTCAGGCAGTAGGACGCCTTGTAACCGGAGCCGATCTCGGGGCCGAAGGCGCCGGACGCCTCGACGGGGTAGAGGCTGAAGGCGACCACGTTCCCGTAGGGCAGGTCGGGAGGAGCGTCGGCGTAGGACTGGCAGGACCCGGCCGGCCGGTCATAGGTCGAGCCGTTGGTGGCGTACACGACCTGCACTGCCTTGCACTCCCCGGGCACGTAGCCGAGCTGGGGGGCCTGGCCGGGTTCGACCGCGGCGGCGCGCAGGTGGACTTCCATCGGGCCCGAGCCGACGTTCTCCACGTCGGTGGTGAAGCGAAGGCAGCGCGTCACCGGGTGCTCCAACCCCGAGACAGACGGGTTGTCGAGGCCGAGGGACTCGTTCAGGTAGCAGGATGTCGGCACCGGGGTGTTCACCGGCAGCGGGTAGCCGAGCGGGGTGGACGGGCCCGGCGGCAGGCCGCTCACGTGCAGGTCGCTCGCCGGCAGCGCGACCAGGGAGGGGATGTAGAAGCAGCCCGTGTGGCCGCCGACGGTGATGCCGCAGGTCGCTGTCTGCTTCCACGAAGGAGGCGCCATCACGCGGGCCTCGCCCAGGTAGTGGACGCTCTGGTTGTAGGCGTAGGTGATGGTGACCACGATCGTGTAGCGGCCCGCGACGGGCTTGGGGATCTCGACTGCTTCCCCGTTGCTGCCGATCCCGTTGGCGGAGGCGACCAGGTGGTCCGAGGGGTCGTATACGTAAAGGTCGAGTCCGTCGTCGATCGAGGAGTTGGCGTTCTCCACCGAGACCAGCACCGGCTGGGACGTGGCGATATCGAGGGACCACTCCTGGCATTCGGCCTGGCAGACCTGGGGGAGCAGGGCTGGCGGGTTCACCGTCGGGATCGGGGTCGGCGAGCTGAAAGTGCCGGCGAAATCGAGCACCGGGTCGCTTCCGGTGCTCAGCGCGGCACCGCCGGCGACCGGCTGGGCCGTCGTGGTTCCGACCGGCAGGGGGCCGGCGGCGAGCGCCGGTGCTCCCAGGCCTCCGGCCAGGCCGGCCACGCCCAGCAGCGCCGCCAGGGCCATTCTCCCCTTCATCCGTTCTCCTCTCTCCTGTCGACTCCCCCGTAGGCCGGGTCAGTGAGCGGAACCACCAAAAGGTGCTGTTCGCCCTCGACACGAAATCTCCTGCAGAACCGGATGCGCCAGCTCTGCTCCCCGGTTCCGCTCCTAGAGGCCCGGGCGGGGTCGATGTGGAGCGAGAGCCACCCGGCCGTCGGGGTCGTCGTCGCACGGAGCTCGCCCGGCCGGCGCCGACGGTCACCGGAGATCCTTCTCACGGTCGGTATCATGTCCCGCACGTCGGCGCGGGGTTCAGCCAGGCGTGCCCGACCTAGAGGCTGGCTTCGGACAACTCGGAACGCCAAGACAGTGTTCATCGACATCCACTCCCACGTGGTGCCCGACGTCCTGCCGTTCGGGCTGAGCGGCGACGGGCGCTGGCCTCGGGTCGTACCAGACGGGGATCACGCAGACGTGGTCATACAAGGCAACGTGTTCCGCCGGGTGCAGCGCGCCTCATGGGACCTCACAGCACGCCGGGATGCGATGGCCGCGCACGGGGTGCACCTTCAGGTCCTGTCGCCCATGCCGGAGCTGTTCTCCTACTGGGCGCCGGTCGGGCCGGCGAGACGCTTCTGCACGGCGCTCAAC
>DATGKR010000153.1:0-27005 GCA_035294565.1 Acidimicrobiales bacterium
TCGTCGTGATCCCGACTCCGGGCCACACGGCAGGCCATCAGTCGGTTGTGGTCCGTAGTCGAGACGGGACCGTGATCGTCGCCGGGCAAAGTCACGACACGGCTACCGCGTACGCCCGAGACGCCCTCGGCTGGCGAGCCAGCCGGGAGGGCCACTCCTACGACTTGACGGATATCCCGGAATGGATCGGGCACCTGCAGCAGTTCGATCCAGCTCGGGTCGTCTTTGCCCACGATCACTCCGTATGGATTCCCTAGGCCGCCGCTGCCCGTTCGCGCATCCCGATGAGGCCCTTCTGTCCTCGCCCAATCTGCCGTCACTACAGGGCATCGAAATGCCGGCTCCGGGCGTTGTCGCCCTGCATGGGAGTCGGGGTTGCGCACTCTTGCAAGCGCTGTTAGCCGGCAGCTGATCGTTCTGTCGTTCGACGATCCGTGAGGGGACCGGTGTCTTGCGCTCGGGTGGTCTCCCACAGCAGGTCGGAGTCGTACGTGTCGAGGCGTTGATGGGCCAGGCGGTCAGGAAGCGGATCGGGTGCCGCCAGGGGTGGCTGCCCCCTGCGGTGTCCCATGACAGATGCGCTCGCTCAGCGACGGGGAACCGGCTCGCCGGCGAGGACCGACGCCGAGCCATCGCCTTGGTGCTGGGTGGCACCCCGAAGCGCTTCGAGCACCAATGGTGCTTCAGGTCCGGCCGACTCCGGCGTGAGCAGTGATCAGCTCCACCATCCGGTCCCAGTACTGGGGCGGGTAATCGTGACCCATGCCCTCGACCAGCTCGAAACGGGAGCCGGCTACGGCGGCTGCCGTTTGGCGTCCGAACTCCGGCGGAACGAGGCGATCGGCGTCACCATGGATGACCAGGGTCGGCACGGTCAGTGACCGCAGACCCTCCTCGCGCGACGGGGACGTGGCGATGGCCAGAGCCTGGCGGGCCCGCCCGGCCGGGTCCCACGCCCGGTCGAACGCGGCGTAGGCGTCGGCGGTGATCCGCGCCACGTCCATGCACGCCGGGCTGCCCCATGCCCGCAGGCCGGCCAGCTGCCGCTCGGCGGCCTCTTCGCGGGTCGTGGCTGGCGGGGCGGTGAAGGCGGCGACGACGTCGGGGTCGCGCTCGCCGAGGAGTGGGCCGGGCGCGGACATCACCGAGGTCATGGAGAGGATCCGCTCCGGGCGGGCGATAGCCATGGCCTGCACGATCATGCCGCCCATCGACCATCCCGCGACGTGCGCCCTCTCAGCGCCGATGGCGTCGAGGACGGCGAAGCCGTCGCCGGCCATGTCGTCGATCGTGTAGGAGGCACCCTCGGGGAGGTGCGTCGACAGCCCGACGTCGCGGTTGTCGAAGCGCACGGTGCGGAAGCCCCGGGCCACGAACCGCTCGCAGAACTCCACTTTGAAATTGATGCACTGGGCGCCCAAACCGTTGACCAGCAGCAGGACTGGTGCGGCCTCGGGGCCGTAGCTCTCGTAGTAGAGGGTGACATCTCCATTGGGCGCGGTCGGCATGGCCGACGTTCTACCACCGGCCCGGCGGGGGTGGCCCCGTGAGGGTTGTCAAAGAGGAATTCCGGCCAGGGCAGGGGCCCACAGGGGGCCACCGTCGCCTTTTCCCTGCGGTGGTGCTAGGGCGGCGAGGAGACTGCCGACGAGGAATTGGGCTCGTTCATCGAGCTCTACAGCACGTGCAGCCGAGCCGGTTCAGCGATGGCCCAGCCAGCCGCCCACCTCGGACGCCCCGGCCACCAGCGCGGACACTCCGAGCACTGACGGCCAGGCACCGATCCGCTTGGCCAGCGGGTGGGAGGCGCCCATTGCCCCTGCGTAGAGCCCGAGCATCCCCGCCCCCCAGTTGCGTCCCATGGCCCGGAGCCACTGACGGGCGCACCAGCCCCCCGCGACTGCGAAAACCGCTCCGCCAGCCTCCCGCCGGCCGCTGCTGCGGGCGACCGAGAATCCAGCGATCAAGCCGATTGCCGCGACGACAGAGGGGCGAAGGAACAGTTTGACACGCACAGGCCAACCCTACTCGCGGGCCGCCCGGGGTCGACCGCCAACCGAACGGGGGAGTGATCGCCTCCGGCCGCGGGGGACGGTCTGCCAACGGCCTGAGCCTGTCTCGCCGGTTTCGAGCTCGTCACGAGCGAGCCTCTGCAGCGCGCAGGGACGGGCTGACATGGCGGGTCTGGGCGCTGCGAGCCCAAGAAAGGCCAGCCGGCTACGTTGGTTCCATGATGGAACTCACAGCGACCGAGCCGCCTCGGTCAAAGCAGGGAAGAGCAGCGCAGGCAAGATCAGCGCAGGAAAGAGCGCGGTGAGGTACGCCGACGGCCCGTGCACCCGGGTCGAGGTCCTGGTCGAGGCATCGATCGAGCGGGTGTGGGAGCTGGTCACGGACGTGAACCTGGCGGGCCGCTTCTCACCCGAGTTCAGGGGAGCCAGCTGGGTCGACGACGGACCCCGCCTGGGCGCCCGGTTCACAGGCCGCAACGAGCACCCTGCGCGGGGATCGTGGGAAACGACTTCGTGGGTCAACATCTACGAGCCGCGGCGGGCGTTCGGCTGGGCGGTATCCGATCCGGACCATCCCTCGGCGACTTGGTGGTACACGCTGGACGAGACGGACGGGAAGGTACGGCTCTGCCACGGGGGTCGCATGGGTCCGGCTCCCTCGGGCCTGACCGCCGCCATCGAGCGGATGCCGGAGCAGGAGGAGCGGATAGTCGCCCGCCGGCTCGAGGAGTGGAGGATGGGAATGCAGGCGACAGTCGAAGGGATCAAGGCTCTGGCAGAAGGACGCCTGTGATGCGTGTCGGCGTGTCAGTCGGGAGTTTCGGCGTCGCCGAGGTCGACTTCGTCACCGAGGCGGAGCGCCTGGGTGCGGACGCCGCCTGGTCGGCGGAGTTCTGGGCCGGCGACGCGCTCACCCCGCTGGCGTACCTGGCGGCCCGTACGGCGACCATCCGCCTGGGCACGGCGATCGTCCAGCTCGGGGCCCGAACGCCGGCGATGCTGGCGATGTCGGCGATGTCGATGCAGGCCCTTTCGGGCGGGCGGTTCGTGCTCGGCGTGGGAACAAGCGGCCCCCAGGTGATGGAGGGCTGGCATGGGGTGCGCTTCGAGCAGCCCGTGCGCCGCACGCGCGAGACGATCGAGATCCTGCGTCGGGTCACCTCCGGCGAGCGGCTCAGCTACGAGGGGCGGATCTATACGCTCCCTCTGCCCGGCGGGGAGGGCCGTTCCATCCGCTCGGCGATGTCGCCTGTCCACGTGCCGGTCTACGTGGCCGCGCTGGGACCGGCCAACCTGCGACTCACCGGCGAGCTGGCGGACGGGTGGGTCGGCAACTCGTTCCTCCCCGAGAAAGCGGACGTCTTCTTCGACCCCATCCGGGAGGGGGCTGTCGCAGCCAGTCGCGACTTCGCCGAACTGGATCTCACTGTCGCCGTGGGGGTCGAGTTCACCGACGACGTCGAAGAAGCCGGCAGGCGCCACGCGGCCGGCTACGCCTTCACCTTCGGCGCCATGGGGTCGCTCGCCACCAACTTCTACAACGACATCTTCGCCCGACAGGGTTTCGCCGAAGACGTGCGAGCGGTGCAGGAGCTATGGCGCTCAGGAAGGCACGACGCCGCCCGGAAGCGCGTCCCGATCGAGATCGGCCTGCGCACCAATCTGATCGGTACCGACGCCATGGTCCTCGAGCGGCTGCGGCTATACCGCGACGCCGGCGTCACCGGCTTGCGGGCCACCTTGGCCGGCGAGGATCCGCACCGGCGGCTCGCCGATCTCGCTCGGCTCCTCGACCTGGCGCGCCGGGTCGAGGCCGAGAAGCTGCCATGAGAAGGGTCGACACCTCCGACTGGCCGTGCAACATCGCCCGCAGCGCCGCCATCCTCGGCGATCACTGGAACATCCTCCTCATCCGCCAGGCCTGCCTGGGGATCCGCCGCTTCGCGGACTTCCAGCGGACCTTGGGGATCGGCCGGAACATGCTCACCGTCCGGCTGAACGCTCTCGTGGACCAGGGCATCTTCGAACGGGTCGAGTACCAGTCGAACCCGCCGCGCAGCGAGTACCGCCTGACCGACAAGGGACGCGACGCCTACACGGTCCTCGCCGCCATGGACGCCTGGGGGCGTCGTTGGCTGGCCGGGCAAGGGGGAACGCCCGTGGTTCTCCACCACCAGGAATGCGACAACGACATGCACGCTGCCGTCGTGTGCAGCAAATGCTCCCGGCCTCTCGACGTTCGCCAGGTGACCGCCCGGCCTTCGGGCATCTCCCGCTGAGCGGGCAGGACCGACTCTGGGCCCATTACTTGGCAAGATGGGTGCTGGTCTGCATGCAGCCGAAGGCGGGACGCCCCGGACCGAAGCGCAGACGGCAGTATCAGGCCGTGGCGGCAGTTGTCGGTTGGGTGCCGACGCCGTTGCCCACCTGGAAGTGGGGTCCGTCGGTGCAAGTGGGGCTCGAAGTGTCGATCCTTCGTGGGGCACCCGCCGGCCTGGTTGTGCAACCATGGTGAGGTGACCACGGGGTGGTCGGCGAGGCCAAGAGGCGAGGCTTGGACGGAGCCGCCAGGCACTGCGGGTGGTGGCGAGTCGGACTTCGACATCTTGGGTCCGGCTCCCCGTGATGAGCCAGACCGCTATCCGGGACTGGTTCCGGCCTGTTCTTTCCTCCTCTGGGAAGCCACCTGCCTTGCCATAGCCCCGGGGTCGCGCCATCAACGATCGGTCAGTCGTTGGAGAGCTGAGCGGTGCGCGCTGCGCGTCGAGGGGGAGGCCTTTGTCCCCTGGGGGCGGGAGGTGTACTTTCCCGGTGAAGCTGGGAGGCACCAGACGGCGCCGGCTCGACCGTCGGTCGACTACGTGCTCACGCACCTGGGTGCGACGCCCATGGCCGACCGGGTGCCCGTGCTCGCGGTGGGGTCGAATGCGGCGCCGCGCCAGCTCGCCGAGAAGTACAGGGGCACGCACGGCGTGGTCGTGGTCACTCGTTGCAAGGTGTTCGGGTTGGAGCTGGCCTACGCGCCTTTCGTTGCGAGCTGGGGGTACGTGCCCCTGGTCGGTCAGCATCGTCGGGGTGCCCTGGCCGATCTCTCGATCTGCTGGCTCGACCGGGACCAGCTCGTCCGGATGGTCGCCGACGAGCGCGACGGGGGGGCTGCAACAGGCCCCGAAGCGGCGGCCTCGGTCTCGGGCTACGAACTGGTGCTCCTCGACGGCGACCGGCTTCCCGTGGTGCTCCACGACTCCGGCGAACGACTTTGGGGGGTGACCATGTTCCGCCCCTCCGGGGGGATGGCCGTTGAACCCTACCCGTGGCCCGAGCCCCCGGCGGCGACCCCACGAGCCGGAGCGGCGCAGCCTCCACGCGAAGCAGCCCGCGCGGTTGTCCTGGACGAGGCTTGGCGCCACCAGCCGTTCCAGCAGGACGCCCTCGGACGAGGATGGGGAAAGCCGGGCACCGCCGAGTTGGGCGGCGACGGGCTCGAGGAGGTGATCCTCGGGCCGGTCACGCAGTTGGACAGCTCTCTTGCAGAAGGCGTTCGAAGCGCCTGGGTGGCCTTGGATGACGTTGCAGGCCTGTCGGATCCGCTGACCTCCTCCACCGCGGTTCTCGCCCGCGGCGAGAGCCACGACGAGCGTTTGGGCCCCGTCTTCGAGGTCGCGGCGACGGGCTCGGTCGATCGACGCGGCGAGCACGTGGTGGTGCTCACGCCTGATGCAGCCTCGGCGCTGTGCTGGCACGGCGACGGGAGAGGGGTCTCACGCGACGCCCTGCCTCGTCACCTGCTGGTCATGGCAGCCGACGACGAGGGCGGCTTTCGGGGCGTCGTCGCCCGGGTCGTCACTGCCGACGAAGCGCTCGACAAGCAGCGCCGGCGCGTCTCGTTGCCTGCGGCTGGCATCGCAGCTTTAGACCAGACGCTTCGCTGCGCGATCGGCGTGGACGTTCGAGAGCACGTACGGCTCGCCCCAGTCTCTGCTCACCCGCGCCGCATAGCCGATCGCATCTTCGGTCCGCCCCGATACGTGGTTGCGCGCGTCGTGCGAGGCGAGTACGGAACTGGTGAGTCCGACCTTTGCTGCCTTCCACGGCTGGTGCTCGATGCCCTGGGCGTGGCCAGTGGCGACGACGTGGTGGTCGAGGGTCGCCCGCCTTTGGTAGCCGGCGACGGCGGGATGAACCTGGAGGCACCGGTGCCATCAGTCGAGTTGAGGGCTGTGGAGCTGCCTCCGGACCTCGCCGAGCGGCGGCGCGTCCTTGCCGGCGGCGGCCGATCCGGGTGGCTGGGGTCGGCGGAAGAGATCCTGGGGGTGGGTACCGACTTGCCTGAGATCGTCCTGGATGCTGACGCCCGCTCCCGCCTGAACGTTGGCCTCCTCGATCCGGTCCGGGTCCGCGCCCAGCGGGCGAGCCAGGTGACGGTGGAGCTGCGGGAGGGTATCTACCTGCTCGGACTGTCGCTGTTCGTAGTCGTGTCGCTCCTGTACAACATGGCGGTCCATCGGTGGGCGGACGTCGGCTTCCTGGCGGCCCTGGTTGTGCCTGCTGCATTGATGGCGGGTGCGGCGCGCCACCGGCTCCGCGCCCGTTTTTCGGTGCACCTCCCGCATCGGGTGGCGGGATGGAGAGGTGCTGGCCAGGCTCGCCGAGGGCAGGTCTCGTAGACAGCTCTCGAGCTGAGCGCGGCCGGCCGACCGACGGAGGCGGGGCGCTGCTCGCCCCGCCGGCAAGGGTCGCCAGGTGCGCCGGTGCGCTGCTCGACGGCGCGCCGTGTCTGCCTCTCGCCCTCGATAAATCAGGCTCCGGGACGAGCGTCGCTCGTCCGTTGAAGCCGTCAGGTCCTGCGGGCGACGGCGGTGCTCCGTCTCGCACTGGCAGCGGTCACTGGGGCCGCTCGCCTGGGCGTGTGCTCCGGGGCGGGCCCGTCCTCCAAGGCCCGGGCCAGGCGGCGCAAGAAGGCCCGGATGGTGGCGCGGGCCGCCCGCTCCAGATCTGTTCGGCCGAGTGGGTCGCCCTTGCCGGGCAGCTGACGCCAGGTTCCCTCGATACGCAACTCGCTGCGCTCGGCGTCGAGAGGGACAACCGAAAGCTCCGCCTCGAGCCGGCTTGCGGCAGGCGGGAGGCCAATCTGCCAGCCGAGCATGTAGTTGGCCGCCTGCCCGGAGGGGCTGGGTCGAGCCTTGCGCTCGGGCTGTCCGGCCGGAGCCAGAGTCACCTCCAGCACCGGCGAGCCGTTCTCCCTCGTGCCCCCGCCGCGATGACCATCTCCCGCTGGCATCCCGGCCTCCTCCGCAGCGGCTGCGGCAGCCGCGGAAAGAACCGGTTGCAGCCGGGCCAGGCCGGCGTGGACCGCGGCAAGGCCAAGCTCCACCTGCACCATGTCTGCTACGTCGATGCTGATGGGGTGCGAGCGGTGGGCGTCGGCGGGGACCGAGTAGGTGCCGGCCTCGATGGCGACGTCGCGCTCGGCCACCTCGGCCAGGGACGTTTGAGACAATAGGGCCCGAAGGGCCACGGTGGCCTCCGACCAGGTCTCGTGCAGCGGGCACACCGCCTCCCAGCGACAGGGTCCGTCCCCCAAGGCGCAGCGTTCGGAGCGCAGGGGCCCCTCGGCCGCCTCCACCACCTCCAGCACGCTGATCTCCGCCGGTGGTCTGCTCAGGCGATAGCCACCTTCACGCCCGGCCTTGGAGACCGCCAACCCGGCGCGCACCAGGTCTGCCAAGATCTGCGAGGCGAAGGTCGTGGGCACCTCGGTGTCGGCCACGACCTCCCTGATCTTGCGTGGGGAGTCGTCGGCGAAGGCCCGCGCCAGCGAAATAGCAGCTCGCATGACGTAATCGCCTCTCTTGGACAAGGTCATGTTCATGGCTCACACGTCCAGCTAGTCGCTCTACGCAGCTTACCCGGCTCCAGTATCCGGATTGAGCCAGGTTAGTCAGTATACGTACAGTAAATCAGTTGACATACCTGAGGTGGTGCGGTAAGCTTGACCCGTGACCGAGGCCGAGGGCCAGCATGGGGTGGCAACCCCGGAGCCGAGATGCGTTCCGCACCTCGGCGCCTCCGCTGCACCCGGACGCCGACATCCCCCATGCTCGCGCCTGCGCCAGCTGACGACCCCTTCGCGGCAACCTCATCCCGGTCGTGGAGGCAGGACCAGGGCACAGGCCGCAGTCGTACCGGGAGCGGAGGAGGCGAAGGCCGCGCCCGCGGCCTCGGTCACTCATTACGCTGCGCCCTGACGCACCGCACCCGCCCAGTGGGGCCCGGCGCACCGCTCAGCGGGGCGGAGGTCTAGGCGACGTGGCCGACCCTGCGCTCGATGAAACGCAGGATGCGCAGGTGCTTGGCAGTGTCCAGTTCCATCAGCTCGATGAGCAGGGCCCAGAGCGAGGTGTCGCGCACGGACCGCAATTCCCTGGAGAGGCGTTTGAGCGTTCTGGCGTCGTCTTTTTCCATACGGATGAAGCGGCTGGTCTGCTCTTCGAGCCCGGGTACGGCCTTCTGGCTGAGCCTGGGCACCGCGGGCTCGTGGACGCCGAAGTCGATGTCGGAGCGGATGGCGTTGGCCAACTCGGTGAGAACCCGGTGGTGCGGGCCTCGTCGTCGGCGATGAGGCGCACCAGATAGGCGACGTCGGGAGCCTCGCTTTGTTCGCCGAAGCGGCTGTAGTCGCTCAGGATCTCGGATTCGGCCTCTATGTGAGCCCGCAGGCCTGACAGGATCTTCTCCTCCCAGACGCTGCCCCTGGGCCTCCGCAGCTCGGTGCCGGTCGGAACATGGGATGCGCTCATGGACGGGACCTTCCTCTCGGACCCCTGCTGTGCTGCAGCGAACCGTTCCGCGAAGGTCCGCCCAGCGAGGGCCCGGCCGCGGAGGGGTGCTGACGGCGGCTGAGCGCCCGGGAGGGCGGGCGAGCCGGCGAATCGGGCCAGCAAATTGCCAGCACGTCTTCGGCGAAGGCGGAGGCGTCGGCAGCCGTCCCTCGGGACGGAAGAGCGGCGCTGGTCACGACCTGGGCTCCCTTTTTTTCCATGATCTCGACCATCTCCTCGAGCGCGCTCCGGGGCGACACGGCGTAGGTGCAGAAGACCGCGGCCCGCTTGCCAGCCAGAGGCGGCAGCTGCTCGATGAACCGGCGGGCGGCCCGGGCCGGCCCGACCTTGGCGAGCAGCAGTCCCTCCACCCAGGAGCCCACCACGACCAGGTCCGCGCCAGCCAACTCGTCGGGGCCGACCTTGGACATGGGCAGCAGCGTCACCTCGGACGCCCGAAGGGCGAGCACACCCGCCACGAGTTCGGCTGCGCCGGCGGTGTGGCCCGAACGGCTCTCGTAGCAGACCAGCACCCGCTCGGGAGGGGGCTTGGGCCTGCCGGGACGGACCGGTCGCGCTGCGAGGAGGGCCCGGGCGGCCCGGCGGCCCTGAGCCATCGCCTCGACCACCGTCGAGGGGCCCACCAGGGCGTCGCCCGCCACCCATACGCGGTCGGCGTGGGGGAACCGGGCACGTTGAAGTCCCACCTCGCGGCCCAGGGCCAGCCGCCCTACGGGATAGCGGTAGGCGAACTCCGAGGCGGGGCCGGCCAGCACGCCGCTGGCTGTCCAGCGCCGGTCGGGGATCCCGTTCTGCTCGCGACGCAGGGGAGTGCCGGGCAACGACGCTGAGAAAGCGGGGTCGTTCCGGTAGCCCATGGCCATGACGACCAGGTCGACGGCGAGGACCTCGGTCGCCCCGGAGACGATCTTCGGCCGGCGGTCCGCCCGGGGCTGGGTGGTGCGGGAGATGGCCGCCCGGGCCACCCGGCCACCCTCGCCCTCCAGGGAGGTCAAGGTGGCGCAGAAGCGTATGTCTACGCCTTCGGCTCGGGCCTCGGCCAGCTCGTCGGGCCGGGCCAGTGCGAAGCGCTCGTCGAGCCAGTCGATGCAGGTCGGCTGCAGGCCGAGGCGCCGCGCCGAGCGGGCCACGTCCATGGCCGTGTTCCCCGCACCCAGCACGAGGACCCGCGCGGGCCGCCCGTCAGCAGCCGCCATCCGGTCGGCGAGGCCGAGGGAGCCGAGAAAGACGTCCGGCCCTTCGCTGCCTTCGAGCACGGCCTTGGCACCCTGCAAGAACCGGGTGGCGTCGGTCACCCCGGCGAGGTCGGCTCCAGGAACCGACAGGCGCAGCGGGACGCTCGCCCCGTGAGCCAGGACCAGCCCGTCGTGGTCTCCCAGCAGGCCGGGCAGGTCCTCCGGGCGCACCTCCTGGCCGCAGCGGAGCTCGACTCCGGCGGCCTCCAGCTGGGCCCAGGGCCTGTTGGCGACGGCCCCTGGAAGGGTGAAGTCGGGTATGCCCCAGATGAGCAGCCCACCTGGCACGGCGTCTTTCTCGTAGACCGTCACCTCGGCGCCGGCCGCCACCAGCTCCCATGCCGCCCCGATCGCCGCCGGTCCCGAGCCCACGATGCCGACCGAGAGGGCCGAACGCTCGGTTGGAGGCGCCGGCGGCGGGGCAACGGGAGCGTTGTCGGCCACGAAGCGCTCCAGCCGACCGATGGCCACCGGCATCCCGCCGGCCAGCGACCAGCTGCATGCCCCTTCGCACTGGGCCGCCTGGTTGCACACCCGGGAGCAGACGTCGGGCATAACCGTGGTGGCCCGCAGCACCTCGTGAGCCCGTCCCAGGTCCCCGTCGCGGAGCGCCGAGATGAAGCCGGGGATGTCGTTGTGCGCGGGGCAGCCCCGAACGCAGGTGGGATCCGGGCAGGACAGGCAGCGCTGGGCCTCGGCCAGGGCCTCGGACCAGGTGGAAAATCCCTGGCGGACCTCCGAGTCGTCGCCCAGGAGGACCTCCGGGTGGTGGTAGCTAGGAGCGGTCCGTTCCCCGACGACCAGTGGCCCCTCCACCTCGATCGCCGAGAACGGGCAGGTGCGCACGCATTGGCGGCACCCGACGCAGGCGCGATCGTCGGCCACCGCCACCCAGCGCCCGGTGTCCATGCTCAGCGCTCCTGTCGGGCAGCGGATCACGCACTCCTGGCATCCGGCGCAGCGGTCGGTCAGGACGGTCACGTGGGGAAGGGTCGTTTTCGTTCTTTCGATGGAGGGCTCGACCAGGGTCATCGTTGCCTACCTCCTTGTCAGCTGGCGGCGTGCATGATCACGTACAGAACTGCGGCCGCCGCCCCGCAGGCCACTACGAAGCCGGCCGTGGCGAGGCGCACGCCCAGGGCGCCTCTGCTGATGGGCACGAGCTCTCGGTTGGCGATGCGCCAGGTGGCGTAGAGGGCGGCCAGGGTGCCGGCGACCACGACAGCAACTTGGACGAAGACGATCCAGCCGTTGGCGAGGAGGTGGTACGAGTAGATCGGGGAGGCGGTCGAAGAGAACCCCGCCACGTGGGCGACGGCTGGCACCAGGCGCGGCGAGTGCTTGAAGAACTTCGGCAGCTGGCGTGCGAAGTAGTCGGCCCCGACGACGGGGATGAGGCCGTAGGCCATGGGCACGAAGTAGGCCCGGAACCTCGAGGTCCGCTCCAAGAAGCGCCCGGGCCGAGAAGCGGGCAGGCCCTGTCCGGCGAAGCCCCTGGCCACAAGGGCTGCGATCCCGGCGGTTACCAGCGCACCGATGGCAATGAAGCCCAGGTAGTCGACCGGGTTGGGGTAGTGGGGGAAGTAAAGGTTGCGGTTCAACCAGTTGTCAGCGGCGGTGAAGGCGTTGGTGGCGTTGAACTGCTGGTAGAGGACCAGCCCCCAAAGCAAGGCGATCCCCCAGGCCACGTCGGCGCGCCGGCGGCGGGGAGCCACGACAGAGGTGAGAGGCTTCTGCAGGAACAGCCCTACGTTGTCCGACGGGCACGCCTTGTAGCACTCCGAGCACAGCCCGCAGTAGAGGTTGGAGTCTGCCGATCCTGGCCAGGTGTACCAGGGACACCCGTAGCCGTCGGTCCCTCCGCGCATGCAGTCCTTGGTCGGGCAGGTCAGGCAGACCTCACGGTCGCGGGTCCTGAAGCCCGCCACCGAGCCCATCGAGCCGACAGTGCCGATCAGTGTCGACAAAGGGCAGATGTAGCGGCAGAACGTGCGCCGCTCGAACACCAAGAAGAACGTGAGAGCCGAGGCGACTATGCCGACCACCATCCAGGAGGTGTCTGCCGGGTTGCCCGGTCCGGCGATGTTGAAGAACTCCTCGATCCAAGTGAGGATCAAGAAGCTGGCTACAGGGATCAGGAACCCCACCCGCGCCAGGCGTTCAGGGAATTTGAGGCCGAGTCCGAGAGAACGCTGGGTCCTCCGGAAGGGGCTGAGCCGCTGGATCCACTCGGCGAAGCCGCCGAAGGGGCACATGGCGCACCAGGCCCTGCCCACCACCACCATCATCACGAAGACGAGGCAGAACCACACGTACCAGGTGATGGCGGCGCCGAAGTTGAGCCCCGGCACGGCCGTGCCGAGCAGGCCCACGAAGATCACAGTCCAGAAGATGATTTGGTTGGGCAGGATCAAGAAGAACTGGAACTTCCGGCTGCGGACCAGCTTGGCGACGCGGGGATGTGCGGTCAGATCCCAACCGGGTCGGGGGTCCGAAGCGGCGAATCGCTCCTGTAGCCCCTGGCGCTCGGGGGGCCGGAGCCGGACGGGGGAACTCGACTCCAGGCTCCCCGAGGGGGAGCGCCGATCCTGCAGCTCGAGGGCCATGCTCTTTCTCCTCGCCTTAACTGATACACCTGTACTGATTCACTACACGTTGTAGCCTAAGCCCCCCTTTTCGCGATGTCAAGTCACTTGCTATACTTTTTTTCCGCCGGAGAGACGCTGGGCGGCTCGAAAGGCTCGGGCTATGCAGACCCCTCGGTTGTTTGGGGCTGTGCCTAGCCGACGGCGATGACGGACGCGGCTTCTGAGACGTGGATCGGCGGGGGGGGCCAAGCCCGGGCGGCCGGTCGATCGCAAGCGGCGAGATCGGCGAGGGTGGTGGCGGCAAACTCTGCGCGTAGCGCCCGGGTCGCCCTGACCCAGGTGTCGTGGAGGGGACACACCACGGACCAACGTGCTGTCCCTCTCTCACGAGTGCAGCCTGCGTCTGGCGCGAGGCTGCCCTCGGCCGCTTCGATGACCTCCAGGAGGCTGATGTCGGCCGGATGCCGGGCAAGGCGGTAACCGCCGTGAACACCCGCTGAGGAGGTCGCCACCGCGGCCCGCACAAGGTCGCCCAGGATCTGGGAAACGTAGGTGCGGGGAACTCCCATCTCGGCCGAAATCTCCCGCAGCTTCGTCGGCCGCGGGGAGGGATAAGCCCGAGCCAGGCAGATGGCCGAGCGCACAACGTAGTCGCCGCGCTTCGAGAGCCTCAAGTCCACTACGCTAAGTATAGCGATACACTAGACGTCCTGTCGAGCAGAAAACGTTCGGCCTCGGGCGCTGGCGCTGTCCGGTGTGCGGGTCTTCGATTAGCGCTCAGCCCGAAGCTGCAGATCCCCCGGCCACCTCGTAGGACCACAACTCCGAAGACACCGAGACCGGGCCGCCGTGAGGGGCGGGCCGGTCGGCCCCGGCGTGGCCGTGGGCGAACGCCGGCGAGGCCACCCACGCGTTGAACGACTCCTCGTCGCGCCAGCGGGTCACGACCAGCCACTGGTCGCGACCGTCGGTGGGGCGGAGCAGCTCGAAGCCCTCGAAGCCTTCCTGGCCGTCCACGGCCCCGGCTCGCGCGGCGAAACGCCGGGCCAGCTCGGCGCCGCTGCCGGAGGGCACCGTGATGGCGTTGATCTTGATGACAGTCACGGCGGGCAGCCTATGAGGCTTCGGCGCCTGCGACGGCCCGCGACCGCGGGTATCTTCGGGGCCGGAGGCGTGATGGGTATTTTCGAGTTCCCCAACCCGGTCAACGAGACGTCGGCGAGGATCGTGGCCGGCGGTGTCGTGACGATGGCTGCGGCGACGGTCTTTCTCGACCAGCCTCTGATCCTCCTCCCTCTCACCTACGGGTTCGCGGCGCGGGTGGCCACCGGTCCAACCCTGAGCCCACTCGGCCAGATCGCCACTCGGGTGGTCACGCCCCGCCTGAATGTCAAGCCCCGTTACTCCCCCGGCCCCCCCAAGCGTCTCGCCCAGGCGATGGGCCTGGCCCTGTCGGGCACGGCGACGATCCTCTACTACGGCTACGGGCGCAAACGCGCCGCCTACACCGTGCTCGGAGCGCTCATCGGTGCCGCCGGGCTGGAATCGGCGTTCGGGATCTGCCTGGCGTGCAAGATGTTCCCGGGGCTGGTCAGGCTCGGCCTCGTGCCGGAGTCGGTGTGCCGCGAGTGCGCGGACATATGGAGCCGCCCCACCGAGTGACCATCGCAGCGCAGATCGCGCCCGCCTCGACTCGGAAGGTGGCCGCCCGAAGTGGCGAGCCCGCTGCGACGCCGCAGTGTCCGCGTCCAGCGAGCAGGGACCTCGAGGACCTTGTACGACTAGAGTCCTTAGCATTGTTAAGCGCATACTCTTGACGTCCCCGAGGGGCGGCCGAACCTCAAACCCTTCTGCGGGGCAGTCGGAGGCCGACGGTGGGGCCGCGCCTGGGCACGAACGACGGCCGCCGTCGGACCGTTACAAATGGGTCGCACTTGTCAACACGACCATGGGCGTACTTATGGTGACGATCGACGGATCCATCGTGCTCATCGCCATGCCGGACATCTTCCGGGGCATCAAGCTCGACCCGCTGCGCCCGGGCAACTCGTTCTACCTGCTGTGGATGATCCTCGGCTTCCTGGTCGTAACGAGTGTCTTGGTGGTGAGCCTCGGACGCCTGGGTGACATGTACGGCCGGGTGAAGATCTACAACCTCGGCTTCGCGGTGTTCACGTTCTTCTCCCTCCTCTTGACCGTCACGTGGATGACCGGCCCGGCCGGTGCGATCTTCTTGATAGTCGGCCGAATCTTCCAGGGCGTCGGCGGTGCGATGCTGTTCGCCAACTCCTCGGCCATCCTGACCGACGCCTTCCCGGTCAACCAGCGGGGGTTGGCCATGGGCATAAATGGCGTGGCCGCCACCAGCGGCACGTTCATCGGGCTGGTCATGGGAGGGCTGTTGGCGCCGGTCAACTGGCGCCTCATATTCCTCGTGTCCGTGCCCATCGGGCTGTTCTGCACTATTTGGGCGTACACGAAGCTGCGCGACATCTCGCCGCCCCGCCGGACGAGAGTGGACTGGGCAGGCAACCTCACCTTCGCGGCCGGCCTCATAGCGGTGATGATCGGGATCACCTACGGCATCGAGCCCTACCACCACCAGACGATGGGGTGGACCAGCCCGGCGGTCGAGGCCGAACTGGGCGTCGGGGTGGCGTTGTTGATCCTGTTCGCTTGGATAGAGAAGCACACGCCCGAGCCGATGTTCCGACTGCCGCTGTTCCGCATCCGAGCGTTCACCGGCGGGACCCTCGCCAGCTTCCTGTCGGCGGTCGGGCGCGGCGGGCTGATGTTCATGTTGATCATCTGGCTGCAGGGAATCTGGCTGCCGCTTCACGGCTACGACTTCTCCCAGACGCCGCTTTGGGCCGGGATCTACATGCTGCCCCTGACCGCCGGCTTCCTGATCGCCGGCCCGCTTTCGGGCATCCTCTCGGACCGTTATGGGGCCCGCCCGTTCGCCACAGCCGGCATGATCGCCTCGGCCGCGTCGTTCGTGCTGCTCGAGCTGCTGCCCGTCGACTTCGGCTACTGGGAGTTCGCTCCTCTGCTGCTCATGATGGGGCTCTCCAACGGGCTGTTCATGTCTCCCAACCGGGCGGCGGTCATGAACAGCCTTCCACCCCAGCACCGCGGGGCCGGATCGGGGATGACGACCACGTTCCAGAACTCGGCGCAGGTGCTTTCCATCGGTATCTTCTTCTCGCTGATGATCGTCGGCTTGTCCTCGGCGTTGCCCGCCAGCCTCTATCACGGCTTGGTGCAGCGAGGGGTCCCGCCGACGGTCGCCTCGAACGTCTCCCACCTGCCGCCCGTCGCCACCCTGTTCGCCGCCTTCCTCGGCTACAACCCCATGCAACACCTGCTCGGCCCTTCAGTGCTGGCCCATCTGCCGCCCGCGCGGGCCGCGGTTCTGGAGGGTCGGTCCTTCTTCCCGAACCTGATCTCGTCCCCTTTCAGCCACGGCCTGCACACCGCGTTCGACTTCGCCATCGTGGCGTGCCTCGTCGCTGCCGCCGCGTCGTGGTTCCGGGGCCGGCGCTACGTCTACTCGGAGGGTGAAGACAGCGAGCCGGCCGATGCGGATCCTGTCGAACCGGCGCTCGAGGTGGAAGTTCCCCTCTAGACCCGTCTAGATCCCTCTAGACCGACTTCAACCCGATGATCGAGCCGAGAGGTAAGGCCTGGAGCAGTCTGGCCAGACCTCTTGCCTTCGGGTGGCCCCGGGTGGTACGGTCGGTCCGTCCCCCGGTCTGCCCGGCGATTTGGCAGGTCCGGGGAGCCCCAGTTCATCCGACGGTCGGGGGGTCCTCGACGAATTTGGAGACGGCGCGCTCGAGCAGTTGCGAGAGGAGCTTGCGAGGCCAACCAGGTGAGCGGCTGCTGCCGGTCGGGCCCGCAGCGCCAGGCGGCTCGCCTCCCAGCTCGACGCTCGCACCAACGGTCAACGAGCCGCCCTGCTCCGACCCGCCCGGGGGTGCCCGCCCGGAATCGGCAGGCCCACTCTCGAGGGGCCCGACTGTCCGGCGGATGGACGCCACACCCAAGCCCCTCAACGGATCGGAGCGTTTCATGACCAATGTGGAGCAGACCACCAACAGCGCTTGGAGGATGTCTCGCCGGAAGTTCCTGCTCGCCTCGGGCGCGGGGGCGGCGGTTGTCGCCACCAGATCGGTGCTCGGCCGCGGCCCCTCTGCCTGGGCCGCCGGTGCTGCCCAGGCGACCGGCAGGAGCAGCGGGCCGGCGGCGGTGACCCGCTCCTTCGACGACGGGTGGCTGTTCGGACCGTGGACGTCCTCCAGCACGGATCCCGGTTTCGACGACAGCGACCTGTTGACCGTCACCCTGCCCCACGAAGTGGCGCCGCTTTCCTGGCGTGAGTGGGACCCGTCCGCTTGGCAGCGGGTGTGGGTGTACCGCAAGCATTTCGACGCCCCACAGGACAGCCAGGGGATGCGGGTGTTCCTCGACTTCGACGCTGCGATGACCAGTTCGACGGTGACGCTGAACGGCCATGAGGTCGGTGGCCGAGCCGGCGGGTACCTGCCGTTCACCTGCGAGCTCACCAGCCTGCTCCAGCCCAAGGACAACGTCGTGGCCGTAACGTTGAACTCTGAGTTCAACATCGACGTGCCCCCCGACCGCCCATCTCCCTACCAGCCGTCCTCGGTGGACTTTTGGCAGCCGGGTGGTGTCTACCGCAACGTCACGCTCCGCATGGTGCCGGCGGTGTTCATCTCCGACGTGTTCGCCAAGCCGACCAACGTGCTCGACGCGTCCTCCCGCGCGCTGGTGGCCCAGTGCACCGTCGACGCAGCCTACGTTCCCACTGGGTCCTGCGAGCTGCGCGTCGACGTGCTCGACGGGACCAAGACGGTGGCGTCCGCCACCGTGCCGGCGAAGATCGGCGCCGGCCAATCGACGGTGACGGCCACCGTGGTCGGCCTGCAGGACATCACGCTGTGGGAGGTCGACAACCCCAAGCTTTACAACGTTGTTGCCACGCTCCTCGTCGACGGCCACCCACTCCACGACTACAGCGTGCGCACGGGGTTCCGCCAGGCCACCTTCACCCTCGACGGCTTCTTCCTCAACGGCCAGAGGGTGAAGCTGTTCGGCCTGAACCGCCACCAGTTCTTCCCGTTCGTCGGCGGGGCGATGCCCGACCGGGTCCAGAGGCGGGACGTGGAGATCCTCCGCCAGGAGCTCAACTGCAACTTCGTGCGCTGCTCCCACTACCCCCAGTCAGAGGCGTTCTACGACGCCTGCGACGAGCTGGGGCTGATGGTGTGGGAGGAGATACCAGGCTGGGGCTACTTCGGCGACAGCGCCTGGCAGGCTGCAGCCCAGCGCGACCTCGAGGAGATGATCGTCCGCGACCGCAACCACCCCTCCGTCGTCGTGTGGGGCGCCATGCCCAACGAGTCGGGGAGCCACGCCCCCCAGTACACCGCCTGGGACCAGCTAGCCCACTCCCTCGACGACTCCCGACCCACCGGCGGCGACGACACCGGCTTCAACCAGGCCGAGAAGGAAGCGTTCGAGTTCGACGTTTTCAGCGTCCACGACTACAGCTGGCGCATCGGGTCCGACGGCCACAAGGTCCCCTACCTCCAACCTCCCATCGACCCGGCGAACAAGCCCTACCTGGTCTGCGAGGCGGTCGGCACGATCTCCGGACCCGCCATCTACTACCGGCGCACCGACCCGCAGTGGGTGCAGCAGGGCCAGGCCACAGCCCACGCCCGGGTGCAGGACATCTCCTACTCTGACGACCGCTACTGCGGTCTGGCTGCCTGGTCGGGCTTCGACTACGAGTCGGGCAACGGCAACGAGTACCAGGGCATCAAGTACACGGGGGTCGTAGACCTGTTCCGCGAGCCCAAACCGGGCGCCGCTGTCTACCGGGCGCAGGTCGACCCCACGACCAGGCCGGTGATCGCCCCCGCCTTCTACTGGGACTTCGGGCCCACCTCCCCGATAAACCAGCTGGGCCCGGCGATGATCTGCAGCAACCTCGACCGCCTCGAGATCTACGTGGCCGACGCCCACTTCGCCACAGCAACTCCCGACACCGCCAGCTACGGAAGCCTTCCCTACCCACCGTCGTTCGTGGACTTCAGCTCCGTCTCCGGCGACGGGCACCCCGAGCTACGGATCGACGGCTACCTGGGCAGCACGCTCGTCGCGTCCCGCCGCTTCTCCTCCGACCCCTCCGGAGACACGCTGGAGGTGGCCGCCGACGACACCCAACTGGTGGCAGACGGCTCCGACGCCACCAGGGTCGTGTTCCGAGCGGTGGACCGCTACGGCGCCCCCCGCCCGTACGTGACGGGCGACGTCTCCCTGTCGGTCGAAGGGCCGGCGGCCCTGGTCGGCGACACCCGTTCGCGTTCGCCGACGCCGGCGGGGTGGGAGCGGTCTGGGTCCGGACGATCCCCAATTCGCCGGGCACGGTAGCGGTGCGGGTCACCCACCCGACCCTGGGCAGCGGTGTTGCCACCATAACCGTGACCGAACCGGCGCCTGGCGGGCCACCGGCCCCGTTCGGCCAGCTCGCAGTCCAGACGATGCCAGTGGTGCTGGCCGCTGGGCAGGTGGACACCGTGACTGCAACCTTCACCAACCACGGCCTCGTCGGCCTCGACCGGGTGACCCTCAGCCCCGAGGCGCCTCAGGGCTGGCCGGCGGTGGCAACGACGGCGACTTCCTTCGCCGGGGTCTCCCCGGGCCAGTCCGTGACCGCAAGGTGGAAGCTGGCCCCTCCGGCAGGGACCGACCCCGGGTCCTACACGGTGACCGTGCGGGCCGTCTACAGCGGAGCCGGACAGCGTGGGGTGACAGCCGGCTCCGCCAACCTGCTCGTCGCCTACCCCTCGCTGCAGGCGGCATTCGACAACACCGGCATCAGCGACAACAGCGACGTCGACTCCGCCGACTTCGACGGGGTCGGCAACAGCTACTCTGCGCAAGCGCTCGCCGCGGCAGGCCTCACCCCGGGCAAGAAGATCAGCCGGGGCGGCGTCACCCTCACCTGGCCCGACGTTGCCGCCGGCGAGCCGGACAACGTGATCGCCGCCGGTCAAGCGGTGCTGCTCGCAGGCAAGGGCACGACGCTCGGCTTCGTCGGGGCGAGCAGCCCCAACGACGAGGGTGGTTCCGGCACCGTCTACTACACCGACGGCACGACGAGCACCTTCAGCATCACGCTCGACAACTACTGGTACCCCCCCGACACCTCGGGCGACCAGGTCGTCGCTTCGACGCCCTACGTCAACTCCCAGGGGCTCGGCGGCCGGCCCCGCGGGCAGCGCGAACACACGGTGTACGTGTTCTACTCGGGAGTGCCCGTGGACGCGACGAAGACCGTCCAGGCCGTTGTGCTACCCACCGGCGGATCCGTGCCGGGCAGCGGGCGGATCAGCGGCATGCACGTCTTCGCCATGGCCGTGGGATGAGTTGCGCCGCGCGGCACAGTGCCGACGCTCGACCCCACCAGCGCGGACCCTCCCAAGTGCCGCCCCGCCTCGCGGGTCAGCCGCGGCGATGGAGGTACAGGCGACCTCATATGGCGGGGTCGCGAGATGGTTCGGGCATGACGCCACGGGCCGCGGTCCATCACCTCGCCACGGCTGGCCAGGTCGCGGCGAAAGACTCGCGCCGGATCTGGTACCGGAGATCTCGCCGTGAATCTCGGGAGCGCGAACCGACCTGTTTTGGGCAGGAGCGCGCTCCCGGGATCGTTGTGAGAGTCAGATCGGGAGCGCGAAACGACACCCCCACGCGGCTGGCAAACGACAGCCGGTGAGGAGCCGTTCCCGGTCGAAGAGTGCGGCTACTGCCCGCCAGGCCAGGCATTCGGCGGTGAGCAGGCCGCCGGCAACCGTCCGCCGCCCCGCCTAGCGCTGCCGCGGGTCAGCCCGCCGGCCGGCGCGGCGGGAGGGGCAGGAACCCCGAGGTGCGCCGCACGTAGTCGGCGTAGCCGGGCTTCGAGCGGGACAGGTCCTTCTCCAAAAGGCCTTTGCCGCTCTTGAAGTAGAGGAAGTAGAGCATTGCCAGCGGGGAGAGGACGGTCAGCGCCCCCTCCCAGGTGGACGCCGCGACGAGGTACAGGCCGACCCACACGGTGGCGTCGCCGAAGTAGTTCGGGTGGCGGGTGTAGCGCCACAGGCCGCGGTCCATCACCTGGCCCCGGTTGGCCGGGTCGCGGCGGAAGGCGGCCATCTGGGCGTCGCCGACCGCTTCGAAGAACAGCCCCACCGCCCAGACCGCAGCGCCGGCCCAGGTGAGGGCGCCCGGGCCGTTCCGCTCGTACATGGCGGCCTGCACTGGGAGAGAGATGAACCAGGCCAGCAGCGCCTGGGGGGCGAACACGACCCGCAAAGCGTGCACGGTCTGCGAGCCGCGGGCCCGGCTCATGATCGCCGCGTAGCGGGGGTCCTCCCCCCGTCCCCGGCTCCGCAGCCAGATGTAGCCGGCCAGGCGCAGGCCCCAGACGGCCACCAGGACCAGGGCGAGCACCCGCCGGGCGGCTGAAGCGGGAGCCGGCGCCGACCAGCCGAAGGAGGCGGCGCCGACGAGCACGAAGGACAGCCCCCACGCGACGTCCACCACGTTCCAGCGCCCGGCGCGCCGGGCGGCCAGCCAGGCGACGGCGAACACAAGTGCCGACACCCCCGCCGACACTGCCAAGCCGGTCAGGAAACGGCTGGTGACGAAACCGCCGGCGACGAGTTCGCTCACCGCGCCCAGGCCGCTGCGCCTTCGCCCGCGGGTTCCCAATCGGCGCGGGTGGCCGGCATCGCGCTGCGCCCGTCGGAGGTCGGCCGCACCGAGAGGATCTGGTCGACCCCCATCCGGTTCTCCTCGAACGACAAGGCGGCGCCCGCCAGGTACAGCTTCCACACCCTGGCCCGCTCGTCGCCGATCAGAGCCACCACGTCCTCCCAGCGCCGCTCCATCTCCGCCGACCACGCCCGGATGGTGCGGGCGTAGTGCTCGCGCAGGGCGTGGACGTCGCGCACCTCGAAGCCGGCGGCCTCCAGCAGGCTGACCGTCCGCCCGAGGGGGCGCATGTGCATGTCGGGGGCGATGTACCGCTCGATGAACGGGCCGCCCCCCGGGTTGCGCCCCCCTCTGGACATCACCTGGATCAGCAGGCGGCCCCCCACGGCGAGGCTGGCGTGCAGGGCGGCGAGGAACGCCGGGTAGTTGGCGTCTCCGACGTGCTCGCTCATCTCCACGGCGGCGGCCGCGTCGAAACGGGCGCCCCCCTCGGCCAGCACCTCGCGGTAGTCGCATCGCCTGAGGTCGACGAGGTGCCCGACGCCCTCGGCGTTGAGCCGGCGTTCCACGAAGGCCTGCTGCTCGGCGGAGACGGTGACCGCCGTGACGGTCGCTCCGAACTCCTTGGCGGCGTGCACCGCGAGCGAGCCCCAACCGCAGCCCACGTCCAGCAACGTCGCCCCCGGCCGCAGGCCCAGCTTTCTGCAGATCAGGTCCAGCTTGTCGCGTTGGGCGTCGGCCACGCCGTAGCCAGGACGGTCGTCGGTCCAGTACCCGCACGAGTACGCCATCGAGCCGTCGAGGAGCAGGGCGAAGAAGTCGTTCGACAGGTCGTAGTGGTGGCTGATCACCTGGGCGTCCCGGCTGGGGCTGTGCAGGCGACCCCGCGGGCGGGCCTCGGAGCGGGGAGGCGGCAGCGGCCGGCCCAGCCCGCCGAGGGCCGCCATCAGCTTCAGGCCCCGAGCGGCGAGCGCCGGGCCGAGCTTCCTGCGCCGGCCGTGCACGGCGGCGAGAACCCGGGACAGGCCGGTCTCGAGGTCCCCCTCCACCTCGAGCGACCCGGTCACGAAGGCCCGCGACACGCCGAGCTCACCCGGCGACCACAGCATGTGGCGCACGGCGTCGGGCGAGCGCAGCACCACCACGGTCGCCCCGGGAGACCCCGACTCCGAGCCGTCCCACAGCCTGATCCGCAGGGGGAGGGGGGCGTCGAACAGGTCGCCCAGGAAGGAGGTGACCTCCTCGGCGAGGCCGCCCGCCCGGCTCACCTGGGCTCCCCCTCGAAAACGTACTGGGCCACGTCCAGGTAGCCGGAGCGGAAACCGGCCTCGGAGTAGGCGAGGTAGAAGTCCCACATGCGCCGGAAGGTCCGGTCGAACCCGAGGCGGGCCACGGCCTGCTCGCAGGCGTCGAAACGCTCCCGCCACCTGCGCAGCGTCTCGGCGTAGGACAGGCCGAAGTGGAGGCGCTCGACGGTCCGCAGCCGCGTGTGGGATGCCACCGTCGAGGCGATCGCCTCGGCCGAGGGGATGATGCCGCCGGGGAAGACGTACTTGTGGATCCACGTCCACGAGTTGCGCGCCGCCCTCATCCCGTCGTGGCGCATCAGGATCGACTGCAGTCCGACCCGGCCGCCCGGGGCCAGGCGCTGCTCGAGCGTCCGGAAGTACGCCGGCCACCACCGCTCGCCGACGGCCTCGATCATCTCCACGCTGAGCACGGCGTCGTAGCGGCCGACGGACTCCCTGTAGTCGCCGAGGAGCACTTCGACCGAGCGGTCGAGGCCCTCGGCAGCGACCCGCTGTCTGGCGAGGGAGGCCTGTTCGGCCGAGAGGGTGAGGGTGGTCACCTTCGCCCCGCGCCGGGCGGCCCGGATCGCCAGCTCCCCCCAGCCGGTGCCGATCTCGAGCACCGACGAGCCGCTCCGCACCCTCGTCGCGTCGAGGAGCCGTTCGATCTTGCGGGCCTGGGCTTCGGCCAGCGGTTCGTCGGGCCCGTCGAAAAGGGCCGCCGAGTAGGTCATCGACGGGTCGAGGAAGAGGGCGAACAGGTCGTTGGAGAGGTCGTAGTGGCGGGAGATGTTGCGGCGGGAGCCGGCCGGGTCGTTGTCCTCCTCGGCCGGCGGGCGCGGCTCGTAGAAGCGGCGGATCCACTGGAGCCGGGGAGGGACGAGGCTGCGGACGTGGCGGGCGAGGCGCTCCAGCACGGCGGCCAGGTCGGCCGCCTCCCAGTCGCCGGCCATGTACGCCTCTCCGAAGCCGATCTTGCCGTGGCGGCCCACCCGGGAGAAGAAGGCGCCGGGGCGGACCACGTCGATCGCCGGTGCGTCCGCCGGTCCGAAGGACCGGCCGCCGGGCAGGTCGACGCGGACCCCCGTCTGGTCGGCGACCCGCCGGAGCAGCGCCCGGGCGACCGCCGCCCGGCCCGGGGCCGGTCGGGGTGGGGCCATGGCCGGCCAGCGGTCCAGGTCCACCGGGGGCTCGTGGAATGCGGGACTGTCGATCCTCTCGAGGATGCTCATCTGGGCTGTACCTCCAGGCCTCTGAGCCACAGCCGGATCCCCTGCCACTGGATGAGGGCCCGGACCCGGACGGGCCCGAGGGGGAACCGGAGGAGGCTGCGTGCGACGTTTCTGGCGGTGGCCGGGCGTCGACGCCCGGCCATCGCGGCCCGGAACGGCTCGTCGCCGGGGCGGTGGAGGTCCACGGCCACGCTGACGGTCGGCCCGGGAGGGGAGATGCGGATCCGGTAGGAGCCGTCCACCGGGTAGAACGGCGACACGTACATCTGCTTGCTCACCACGGCGGACACCTCCTCGTCGTCGGGACCCGCAATTAGTTCGTAGGCGAAGCGCCCTCCGTATGTGTTGTGCACCTCGGCGACGTCGGCGAGCAGCCGGCCGGAGCGGTCGTAGCACCAGTAGACGGTGATCGGGTTGAACACGTAGCCGAGGAAGCGGAGGTTGGCGAGCACCACGACACGGGTCACGTCGAGGCCCCGCTCGCGCAGCGGGCCGACAACGTCGAGATGGTCGGCGGGGTCGAATCGTGCCAGGTGGCGCAGAGGGCCCGGCAGCCGGGGCGGCCGGTCCAGGTCGAACATCCACATCGAGGTCCGGTAGCGGAACGAGTTGCGCAGCGGCCGCCGGCGGGTGTGGCCGACGCTGACGTCGTATATCGCCGGCAGCTGGCCGGCGCTCACCAAGCCACCCCCAGCGACTCCGCGGCGGCCGCCCCCGAGCGGCACCCGTCCTCGTGGAAGCCCCACCCGTGGTAGGCGCCGGCGAAGGCGAGCACGCCGTCGTTGAGGCCGGGGAGCAGCGCCTGGGCGGCGACCGAAGCCGGCGTGTAGATGGGGTGCTCGTAGTCCATGGCCGCCACCACCCGTTCGGCGGCGACCCGGTCAGTGGCATTCAGCGTGACAATATATGGCTCGGAGGTGGGGAGCCGTTGCAGCCGGTTCATGTCGTAGGAGACGAGCACCTTGTCGCTGCTGGCCGAGCAGGACGGGAGA
This sequence comes from Acidimicrobiales bacterium, assembly GCA_035294565.1. GTDB lineage: Bacteria > Actinomycetota > Acidimicrobiia > Acidimicrobiales > Palsa-688 > DATGKR01. The sequence continues at coordinate 24,978 of DATGKR010000153.1, forward strand.
AGGTAGTTCCACGAAGCCCGCGCCCGGGGCTGGCGGGGCAGGATCCGCTCGTCGGTGTGCAGCACGGTCCGGTTGGCCGAGTACCTGAAGGCGCCGAGCGCGCGCCTCTCGGCTCGGGTGGGGGAGGCGAGGATCGCCAGCGCAGCCTGCGGGTGGGTGGCTATGACCGCCGCGTCGAAGGTCTCCTCGCCCGACGCGCTGGTTATGACCACTCCGCGGCGGCCGGCCAGCCGGCGCACGGCCCGCACCGGCGTTGAGCATCTCACCGCCGCGAGGTTCTTGGCCACAGCCTCGACGTAGGTGCGGGAGCCGCCGACCATGGAGTACCACTGGTGCGACCCTTTTACCGAAAGCATCCCGTGGTTGGCGAGGAACCTGAACAGGTAGCCGGCGGGGTAGAGCAGGGCGGTCTCAGGGGCCGCCGACCACACCGCCGACACGACGGGGACGGCGAAGTGGCTGACGAAGTACGGCGAATAGCCGCCCCGCTGCAGGAAACCGCCGAGCGTGGTACGACCGTCGAGGTCGTCGAGGACCCGGCGGGCGTGGCGGTGGAAGCGGGAGATCTCGAGCAGCATCCGCAGGAAGGCGGGCCGGGCCGCCGAGCCGGGACGGGCGAAGACGCCGCCCAGGCCGCGGGCGCCGGCGTACTCCAGCCCGCAGCCCTCGCAGCGGACCGACATGCTCATTTCCGTCGGCTGGGCGGCGACTCCGAGCTCGTCGAACAGGCGGACGAGGTTGGGGTAGGTCACCCGGTTGTGGACGATGAAGCCGCTGTCCACATAGAGGGGCCGGCCGTCGGAGGCGACCACCTCGTGGGTGTGGGCGTGGCCGCCGAGACGGTCGTCGGTCTCGAAGAGGGTGACGTCGAAGCGCCGCTGGAGCACGTAGGCGGCGGTCAGGCCAGCGACGCCGGAGCCGACCACCGCGGCCCGCGGCCGAGACGGTGCGCTCACCGGCAGGCTCGGAGCGCCGCGACGACCTCGACGGCGCCGGCCCGCAGGTGCGGCTGGCTGGCGGCGGCCGCCAGAAGCTCGGCGGTCGGCAGGTTGGCGCCCAGATGGATCACTTCGAAACCTCCTGCGGTCAGCGTGTCGGCGACCATCGTCGACGGAATGGTGTGGGCGTCGCCCTCGACGCCGGCGAGGAGCGTCTGTCCGGGCCGGCGTCTGCCCCTTCTACGAAACAGGGGGCCCATTTGGCCGACAATTCCCAACGCGACCGCCGTCGCCCGGTGCTCGTCGGCCACCGAGAGGCGTCCGGAGGCCCAGCCGTCGCCGAGCTCGCTGAGCGCCGGGGCGAGCACCTCGGTGTAGACGCGGGCTGGAGTAGCCGGGGCGAGGGCGGCCTCGACTATCGCCCACGCCCCGGGGGCGTCGCCTTCGACCAGCCCGGCGAGCAGCCGGCCGGTCCTCGGGAGGGGGGAGGCGGCGCTGCGGCCGGGGGTGTTGTGCCCCGAGCAGGCGCTCGACCGATTCGGGTGCGATCCGCCAGCGGCCGCCCCGCTGCTCGGCGGGGAGGCGGCCGAGCCGCACGTAGCGGTACACCGTCATGTAGTGGAGGCCGAGGCGGGATGCTGTCTCCTCGATGGTCAGGTAGCCGTCAATTTTGGAAAAAGGGTCGGGCCGTTCGGGAGGGCCGCGTCGCTGCAGCCCGGGCCGTCGGTCAGGCCGGCGGGAGGCCGTCGGCGTCGTCGAGGCCCGCCAGCACCGTTTCGGCCACCTCGGCGATGGCGTCGAGCTGCTCGGGGCGGAGCCGGTCTACGAACAGGCGCCGCACGGCGTCGACGTGCCCCGGCGCGGCGGCAGCCAGCTTGCGGCGTCCCTCGGCGCTCACGACGGCGAACGCTCCCCGCCGGTCGGAGGGGCACTGCTCCTTGCTCACCAACCCGCGGCTCTCCATGCGGGTCAGGTGGTGCGACAGGCGGCTCTGCTCCCAGCCGAGCTGGTGGGCCAGCTCCGAGACGCGGGCCCGCCCGTCAGGACGGTCGGTCAGGGCCACGAGGACCTGGTAGTCGGGGTAGGAGAG
>DATGKR010000154.1:0-5987 GCA_035294565.1 Acidimicrobiales bacterium
GACGGATTGAGGGGTGTCGCCATCGCGGCTGTCGTCCTGTTCCACTTCCCCGTGACCCGCAACTACCTGCCGGGGGGCCTGTTCGGGGTGGGGCTGTTCTTTGTCCTGAGCGGTTTCCTCGTCACGCCGATCCTGGCCGAACAGTTCGACCGCAGGGGACGCGTATCCCTCGGAGACTTCTGGGGACGCGTATCCCTCGGAGACTTCTACCGCCGGCGGGCGTGGCGTCTGCTCCCCGCCCTGGGGGCGTTCCTGCTCGTCTTCGTGCTCGCCGACTCGCTTTTCGGCCGCAGCGGGTGGTTCGCCTCCAACCCCTTCGGGCCTCCGCACCAGCCGGGCGCCCCGGTCCCGATCGGCCAGGCGCTGCTCGGCAGCGGCGCCGCTCTCGGCTACGCGTACAACTTCTTCCTGGCCCACAGCGTGAGCATGCCCTCGCCCCTCGGCCACCTGTGGACGCTTTCGGTCGAGGGCCAGTTCTACGCGGCCTGGGCAATCGGCGCCGCGTTCCTGCTGCGCCGAGGTCCCCGGGTGCTGGCCGCGGTGACCTGCTCGCTCATCGCGCTGTCGGCAGTGGCGCCCTTCCTCGCCTGGGACCACGGGGCGGCGCAGAACTGGATCTACTTCTCCACCGGGCCGCGGGTACAGCAGCTCCTGGCCGGAGCGCTCCTGGGGGAGATGTGGTCGCGCGGCGCCCTGCGGAGGGTCCCCGCCCGGGTCCTGTCTGGAACGGCCGCCGCAGGGACCGGCGCCATCGCCTACTTGATGCTCGAGGTCGGCAACGTGCCGCTCAAGTACCTGGGCGCCTTCACGATCGTGGCTGCGGGTGGGTGCGCCCTCGTGGCCTGCCTCGTCGACGAGCGCAGCGGAAAGGTCGCCAGGCGCCTGCTCGGCTGGAGGCCCCTCGTGTGGCTCGGCAAGCGCTCCTACGCCGTGTACCTGTGGCACTGGCCGCTCGCCGAGTGGACCAACGAACTGCCCTACGCCATCGGCGTGCCGCTCGGCATCGGCTGCTCCCTGGTGGCAGCGGAGCTGTCGTGGAGGATCATCGAGCTGCCCGCGCAGCGCCTCTCGAAGAAGCGCGCGTCCGACAAGGCCTCCGACAAGGAGGAGAAGGTCCTCGCGGCGGTCCGCTGAGACGGAGCGCTTGCCGCCGGCAACCTGGCTCCCACTGCCGCGGGCGCGCGATCAGAGCGTGAGTATCTCGGCGCCCTCGTCGGTGACCAGGATGGTGTGCTCGAACTGGGCGGTGCGGCGTCCGTCGGCGGTGACGGCCGTCCAGCCGTTGTCCCACATCCGCTCGCGCCACGAGCCCATGGTGATCATCGGCTCGATCGTGAACGTCATGCCCGGTGACATGATCGTCGAGGCCTGCGGCGTGTAGTAGTGGGGGACGTTCGGGGCGGTGTGGAACTGCTCGCCTATGCCGTGGCCGACGAAGGTGCGCACCACCCCGTAGCCGTGTGACTCCGCGTGCTGCTGTATGGCTCTGCCGATGTCGGACAAAGGGCGGCCCGGCATCACAGCCCGGATCCCGGCCTCCCGACACTCGGCGGTGACCTCGACCAAGCGCCGCGAATCGGTATCGACGTCACCGACGAGGAACGTCGCGTTGCAGTCGCCGTGGACTCCGCCTATGTAGGCGGTTACGTCGATGTTGACTATGTCCCCCTCCTCGAGGGGACGGTCGTCGGGGATCCCATGGCAGATCACCTCGTTCACCGACGTGCAAATCGACTTCGGATAGCCGTGGTAGTTGAGCGTCGAGGGGTACGCGCCGCGCTCGATGTAGGCCTGGTGGGCGACGCGGTCGAGCTCGTCGGTCGTCACGCCCGGCGCGACCGCGTCGCCGGCGACCCGCAGGACCTCCGCCGCGACCCGGCACGCCACCCGCATCCTCTCGATCACCTCGGGGGACTTGACCATCGGCTCGTCCCAGCGCCTGGGCTGGCCGGTCCGGTAGTAGTCGGTGGGGACGATGTGCTCCGGGACGCTCAGCATGGGGCTCACCCGCCCCGGGGCGACCCTGCCCTCGGTCGCCTTGTGGCAGCGCTTGTACTTGCGGCCGCTGCCGCACCAGCAGAGATCGTTCGACTTGAGCCCTGTCCGGGCCGCTTGAGCCTGCCTCACCCGGCCTTCTCCTCGACCAGCTCGATCAGCGTCCCGAACGCCGTCTTGGGGTGCAAGAAAGCGACCGTCGTCCCCCGCGACCCGGGCCGCGGCGCGGCGTCGATCGCCTTGGCCCCGGCTTCCACCGCCCGGTTGAGGGCGGCGGCGCAGTCGACGACGCGGTAGCCGACGTGGTGCAGACCCTCGCCCCTGGTGTCCAGGAAGCGGGCGACAGGAGAGTCGTCGCGGGTCGGGGTGAGCAGCTGGATGTACGAGTCGGCCACCTTGAGCAGCGCCTCCTCGACCCCGTCGCGCTCCACCACCTCGCGGTGCTCCAGCGCCGCGCCCAGCGTCTCGGCGTGCCACGCGATAGCCGCGTCGAGGTCGCGCACCGCGATGGCGACGTGGTCCACTTCGGTAAGGGCCATGAGCCCAAGGTACCGCCAGGTGGCCTCCCGGTATGCTGGTCTGGTGCCCGGATCGGTGATCGTCGCCGGCGCCCGCACCCCGATCGGGAAGCTGTCGGGCGCCCTTTCCTCCTTCTCCGCAGCGCAGCTCGGCGGCTTCGCCGTCGAGGCGGCGCTCCAAAGGTCCGGCGTGGCGCCTGACCAGGTGGACTACGTGATCATGGGCCAGGTGCTCATGGCCGGTGCCGGTCAGGTCCCGGCGAGGCAGGCGGCAAGCGCTGCCGGGGTGCCCATGACCACGCCGGCGACGGTCGTCAACAAGGTGTGCCTGTCCGGATTGAACGCCATCTACCAGGCCGACCTGATGATCTCCGCCGGCGACGCCGACATCGTCGTGGCCGGGGGGATGGAGTCGATGTCCAACGCCCCCCACCTCCTGGTCGGCGCCCGGCGCGGCTACCGCCTAGGGGGGACCGAGGTTCGGGACTCGCTCATCTACGACGGGCTCGAGGACGCCCGCACCCACGAGTCGATGGGGCGCGACACGGAGGGCTACCTTCACCGGTTCCCGGCGGTGACCAGGGAACGCCAGGACGCCTTCGCCGCCGAATCGCACGAGCGGGCGGCGCGGGCAACCAAGGAGGGCCTGCTCGCCCAGGAGATCGTCCCGGTCGAAACCGGCGGCGGCGCCGTCGAGGCCGACGAGGGCATCCGCCCCGGGACCACAGTGGAGTCGCTGGCGTCCCTCAGGCCGGCGTTCGCCGAGGGAGGTTCGATCACCGCCGGCAACGCCTCGCAGATCTCCGACGGCGCCTCGGCCGTCGTGGTCGCCTCGTCCGCCGCCGCTGCCCGCCTCGGCGTCGAGCCTTTGGGCACAGTCCTCGGCTACGGGATGGTGGCGGGCCCGGACACGTCGCTGATGACGCAGCCGTCGCGGGCGGCGTTGTCGGCCCTCGGGCGCGCCGGGCTGTCGGTGAAAGACGTTTCGCTGTTCGAGATCAACGAGGCGTTCGCCGCGGTGGCCCTGGCGGCGATGGACGACCTGGGCGTGGGGGCCGAGGTTGTCAACCCCAACGGGGGCGCGGTGGCGCTGGGGCACCCGCTCGGCGCCTCCGGCAACCGGATCGCCTTGACCCTTCTCCACGAGCTGCGCCGGCGGGGCGGCGGGGTCGGTGTAGCCGCGCTGTGCGGCGGCGGCGGCCAGGGCGACGCCCTGGTCGTGCGGGCCGGCTGAACCCCCCTGTCTTCGTCGGCGGGCGGCCTCGTCGGCGTCCAGTTCATACCGGTGCTGGGGTCGGTTCCGCGGCGTTGTGCGGGCGGTGGGTACCGCCGGGTTGTGCGCGGGGTGGGTACCGTCGGGTTGTGCGCGGGGTGGGTACCGTCGGGTTGTGCGCCGGGTGGGTACCGCCGGGTTATGCGGCGGGTGGGGGTCAGCCTGCCAGGCTGCGGCGGCCCTCCAGCGCCCGCCCGAGGGTCACCTCGTCGGCGTACTCGAGGTCTCCCCCGGCGGGCAGACCACTCGCCAGCCGGGTCACCTTGACCGGCATCCCGGCGAGGAGCCTCGCCAGATAGAGCGCAGTGGCGTCCCCTTCGATGGTGGGGTTGGTGGCCACTATGACCTCCTCGATCCCCTCCGTCTGCAGCCTGGCGAGCAGCTCGCGGACGCGGAGCTTGTCGGCGCCGATGCCGTCAAGATGGCTGATGGCGCCCTGCAGGACGTGGTAGAGCCCACGGTACTCGCGGGTCTTCTCGATAGCGACGACGTCGCGGGGCTCCTCGACCACGCACACCACCGTCGGGTCGCGCCGCTCGTCGGCGCAGATTACGCACTCGGGGCGCCGCTCGTCGGTGGGTGCCCCCCCGGCGGACCCCGCGTCGGCGGCCCCACCGCCGGCGGGCGCGGCCTCCACCGCCCTACCGCCGGCGGGCGAGGCCTCCACCGCCCCACCGCCGGCGGGCGCGGCCTCGGCGATGTTGAAGCACCTCCTGCACCACGAGACCCGTTCCTTGACGACGGTGATCGCCCTCGCCAGCCTGAGGGCGTCCTCGGGGGCCAGCTTGAGCAGGTGGAACGCGATGCGCTGGGCCGACTTGGGACCGACGCCGGGCAGGCGCCCAAGCTCGTCTATCAGCTCCTGAACAGCGACCGAGTACACGCCGTCTAGTCGCCCGTCCCGAGGATGCCGCCAAGGCCGGGCAGGTCCAGGCCGGCCTGGCCGAGCGTGGAGCTGGCGAGGCCGCTCGCCTTGTCCATGGCGTCGCGCACAGCGGCGAGCACCAGGTCCTGGAGCATCTCCACCTCGGCGGGGTCGACGACCGACGGGTCGATCGTCACCTCCTTGAAGTCGAGCGCCCCCGACACCTTCACCTTCACCGCCCCCCCGCCGGCGCTGCCCTCGACCACCTGGGCCGCGGCGGCCTCCTGCGCCTCGCGCAGGTTCTGCTGCACCTGGCCAAGCTGCGAGAAAAGAGACCCCATGTCGAATGGCTCGCTCACGTCGAACCTCCCACGGCTAGGACGGCCACCCCCACGCCAGCGTCGCTCTCCGACCACGACTCGGCCGCCATCAGGTGACCTCCTCGGCGCCGGGGAACGCCTCGAGGAGCCGGCGTTCAGGGGAGACGTCGGCGGCGGCCGCCTCGTCGAACTCCTCCCACTCGGCTGCGGCTGGCGGCTGCCAGTCGGCGGGCTCCTCAGGGGTAGGCGGGGCGGCCGAAAGGGTCGACGGCACCGGCGCGCCGTCGTCCAGCACGAGCTTCAAGGGGACGGGGCGGCCGAAGTGGGCGGACAGCGCCGCCTCCACCTCCTCGCGGCCGGCGGCCGCCCTGCTCAGCAAGCCCCGGTCGGGCAGGGCCAAGACCGCAGCCGACCCCTCACCGGGAAGGAAGCGGCCGGTGGCCACGTACACCTTCACCGCCGGCCTCAAGGAGGGGAGGATGCTGTCTCCCCAGGCGATGGTCAGCTCCTCACGGGTGGGCAGGCCTGCGGCGGGGGTGGGGGTGGGCTGCTTCGAGGCGGCGGGCCGCTCGGCCGACCTGGCCGGGGCGGGAGTGGCTGGCGCCGGGGTGGCCGGCGGCGGTGGCGCGGGGGCGTTAGGTGCCGCCGGTGGAGGGGACAACTTGGGCGCCGCCGACGAGGCAGGAGGCGGCGGGGAGGCGGGGGCGTTAGGTGCCGCCGGCGGAGGGACCGGCGGCGAGAACGCCTTGGGGGTCGCCGGTGAGGCGGGAGGCGGTCCGAGGAAGCCGGGGCCGCCGGCGGGCTCCTGACGCGCTGGCGGGCGCGGCTCGCCGGCAGGCACCCGCCCGGCCAGAGCCTGCTCCAGGCGCTCGACACGCTGCAGCAGGGCTGCCTGCCCGTCGTCGAGCTCCGGGGCGGACAAGCGGACCAGAGCAACCTCCAGGGTCGTCCGGGGGTCGGCGGAATCGCGCATGTCGATCAGCGCTTGGCCCACCACCTCCATCGCCCGCACCAGG
>DATGKR010000155.1:0-18053 GCA_035294565.1 Acidimicrobiales bacterium
TGGCGGCCGATCGTTATGGTTGTGTCGCACTGGATGATCACGTCGTAGGTGAACACCGAGTGGTCCCCGATCTCGATGACAGAGGTCGGGCCGCCGAGCTCGGCACGGAAGTTGCGGCGGAACTCCACGCCCCGCCCGACACGGAAGGTCCCCCCGTAGGGCATGTGCAGCGAGAAGCCGGGCCCGAGGTAGGTCCCCGGCCCAAAGCTGATCGAGGCATGGGGGTTCCGGAACAGCACCCATATCTTTCGAAGGCGAGACATCCACGCCGGTCCCTTCACGTAGCCGACGGTGACCGGGAGCGACCTCAGCTTCCTCGCCGAGCCGAACACGTCGCGCACAGGTGCGGAGAGTAGCGTGGCCGGTCGAGCGTCGGGGCCCATGGTCAGGTCGAACTAAGTTCCGCCGGCGTGAAGACCGTGATCCTCTGCGGGGGACGGGGCAGCAGGGCCTACCCCCACACCGAGACGTTGCCCAAGCCCCTCCTCGACGTGGGCGGCCAGCCGATCCTGCGCCACGTGATGGACATCTTCGCCGCGCAGGGGCACAGGGAGTTCATCCTCGCCACCGGCTACCTGGGCGAGCAGATCGCCGCTTTTGCCCAGGAGCTGCCCGGCGAATGGGACGTGACGACGCTGGACACCGGTGCGGACACCGGCACTGGGGCCCGGGTCGAGCTGTGCCGGCCCCACCTCGGGGAGCGTTTCATGGTCACCTACGGCGACGGCGTAGGTGATGTGGACCTCGCGCGGCTGCTGGAGTGCCACGGAGCGAGCGGGGCGACGGCAACCCTGACCACGGTTCCGCTGCCCTCCCCCTATGGGACCGTCGACTTCGACGCCGACGGCCGGGTGCTGGCCTTCCACGAGAAACCGATCCTCCAGGACCACTGGATCAACGCCGGGTTCTTCGTCTTCGAGGCGGAGGCGTTCGACTCGTGGCTCGGGGACGACCTCGAACGGGAGGTCCTGCCCAACCTCGCTTCTGCGGGGAGGCTCTACGCGTACCGCCACACGGGCTTCTGGTCCTCCATGGACACCTACAAGGACGCCCTGCGGCTGGCCTCGTTCTGCCGGGAGGGCGAACCCCCCTGGCTGGCCCGCCGGGTCTCAGAGCAGGAGAGTCCGCTCGTGGAGCCCGGCTAGCAGCTTGCCGCACAGCGAGGCGGCGTGGGCCGACACCTGCAGCGCGGCACCGGCGGCCCCCACCTTGCGACCGGGGGCGAGCCAGAGCAGATACGGCGCCGCGGCCAGGACGGCCGGCCTGAAACGGACTCCCGCCAGCGTGCCCGCCACCGCGGCCGCGAAGAGGGCGTTCTCGCGTTTTACCGCCCAGGGCCGCCAGAACGACCGGCGTATCTCGGGATGGCGGGCGGCCAGGCGGACGGTGTTGCCCTCCAGCCAGTGGAACCGCAGGTGCCAGGTCCACGACCTTTCTCCGAGCTCGTGCTCGACGACCGCCTGGTCTGCCCACTCCCGCTCCCAGCCGGCGCCGAGCACAGACCAGCCGAGGTTGGTGTCCTCCCCGCCGGGGAACGTCCCGAACGACTCGTCGAAGCCGCCCGCAGCCTGCAGGGCGGCGCGCCGGTAGAAGATGTTGCACCCTTCGAACCAGGGGCTGGGGGCGAGGACCTGGCGGACAACCGTGAAGGGCGTGTAGCTGTACGTTTCGCTTCCCTCGGGGGTGACCGTAGGGCCTTGTACGACGCCCACCTCGGGCCGGTCGAATGGGCCGAGGCCCGCCTCGAGCCACGAGGGGCGGGGGACACAGTCGTCGTCGATGAAGGCCAGCAGCGGGGCGTCCGTGGCTCGCCACCCGTGGTTTCGTGCTCGCGCGGGGCCACCCGCCGGTCGGAGGTGGATGACCCGCGACCTGATCGGCAACCGCGCGGTCATTTCGTCGATAGCCCCCGCTTCGGCTTCGTCGGAGCCGTCGTCGACGACGACCGCCTCCCAGCGGGCCGCAGGGAGGGTCTGCTCCGCCAGCCCGCCCAGCAGACGGCGCAGGGATCCGGGTCGCCGGTGGGTTGGGACGACCACCGCGATGTCGACGCTCGACCCCACCTATCCCGGCTCCGGGGTTGTCGTCTCCAACCAGAAGACCGAACCTCTGCGATTGACGTGCCGGAGCCCGGGGCGGCAGAACAACGGATCGAGCAGTGCGCTCAGTTCGGGCAGTCCGCTGGCATAGAAGGCCGGCAGGACCACCTGCAGCCAGGAAGCCCCGGCGAGCAGCAACGCCGCCAGCAGGTACTGCTCCGACCACCACATCTCCAAGAAGCCCCGCGGGTAGTCGTCCGGCAGGTAGATGTCGTGGATGCCGACGAGCACACCGGGGGGGAGGCTCGGGAGCACGTCGAGGTAGAACGCCACGCAGTCGGAGTTGGGCAGCACACGGTGGGAGCCGTCGAAGAAGACGATGTCACCGGGCACGAGCGCTCCGAAGGCCTCCTCCACGTCCACCTTCTCCAAGGGGGAGCGGACGATCGTGTCACACAGCGGATCCACCACGCTGCGAGGCTGGGGGTCTATCGACGTGATGGCCATGGGGATGCCAGCGTCGCGCCGGGCGCGGGCGACGACCTTGGTGGACTGGCCGCTTCCGACCTCGACGTAGTGGGCGGGTGCCCGCCGCCGGACGTAGCCGTAGAGCGAGACGGTATCGAGGCCGATCAGCCACGGATGCACCCAGCACGGCTCGGGCGACCGCTCGTCGTCGAGCGGTAAGACGGCCAGCGCGTCGAAATAGGAGGAGAAGCTCTGCAGCTCTGCTCTGTAACGGTTCGAGCCGGCCGCGAGCAGGTCTTCCACCCGACGGTGGGAGGGCCTTCCGAAGCCGTACCTCGGGCTCGGATCCGCAGTCGCCGGGTGGTCGAGCCTGATGACGTGCGGAAAGGCGGGCCAGAGGCGCCTCGCGCTGCGCTCGCCCAGCGCCGCAACCAGTCGGTCGAGGCGCCCCCGTATTCGGCTCACGTCCACGGGGACGACCTTACGCAACGGCTACCGTTTGCGCCGTGACGAGGCGATCGGCGGCGGCTGGAGGTGCCGAGCGGCTGGCGATGGTCGAGCGGGTGCTGGCTGACCCCCCTGTCGTGCACTACCTGACCTACGAGGACCTTCAGAACCGCCGGCTCACGGGCGTGCATTCCACCGAGGGCGCCTGCTACCGGTTCCTGGCAGCAACCTGCGGACCGGGCAGCCGAACCCTGGAGACGGGGGCAGGCATCTCCACAGTGCTCTTCGCAGCGTGGGGATGCGAGCACACGTGCGTCACGCCCGCGCAGGTCGAAGTCGACGCCCTGGTCGCCTACTGCCAGGAGCGTCGCATCCCTACCGACCGGGTGACCTTCCGTGTCGGGCCTTCCGAAGTGGTGCTCTCGCACGGCGATCCCGGCGCCTCCGCGCTCGACGTGGTGTTCATCGACGGTGGCCACGGGTTCCCGATCCCGATGATCGACTGGTTCTACGGGGCCGCCGGCCTGCGCAGAGGCGGGGTGCTGGTCGTCGACGACGTGCACCTGCCGGCGGTGAAGATCCTCCGGAGCTTCCTCGACCTGGACCCCCGCTGGGACCGCCTGGAGAGGACGTCAAAATGGGCGGCCTACGAACGGCTCGGCGACGGCCCTCTAGGGGAGGACTGGTACGACCAGCCCTTCTACCGTATGCCCGGCTCCCGGCTCAGACCGGTGGGTCCTTGGGAGGACCGCATGAGGAGGTTGGCTCGGCCGGTGAGGTCGGCGCTCAACCGCCGGCTGGGCCGCTGATCTCCTTCTCCATCCAGAACGACGTGGCGTAGGGACCCATGCGGGGCGCGATGTGCCCCCACAGGGGATCGAAGCGGCGCCGACCCTCGCTCACCTGGGTCATGTAGAAGCCGGGGAAGCGGACCCGCCAGCCGGCGGCACCGGCAAGAAGTGCGGCTGCCAGCAGGTACTGCTCGCCGTACCACCGATCCACCCAGGAGGGGGGATAGTCCCACGGCAGGAACACGTCGTCGATGCCGACCAGCACCCCGGCCGGAAGGGCGGGCAGCAGCTCGAGGAAGGCGACCACCGCGTCGGAGTTCATGAACGCGGTGTGCGAGCAGTCGACTAGGACGACGTCGCCGCTTCGGATCTCGTCCAGGATCGCCAGGTCCACCGCCTCGAGCGGCTTGCGGATCAGCACGTCGCACAGGGAGTCGATCTCGGCCCGCGGCTCCGGGTCGATCGACACGATCCTTGTGGGGAGGCCGTGGTCGTCGATGGTCCGGCGGGCGAACCGGGTGCTGAAGCCCGAACCAACCTCCAGGTATGTCGCTGGCCGCCGGTCGCGAAGGGCGGTGTACTGGACCATCGCGTCGACGCCCCCCCACCAGTCGTTGTCCCAGGTGAGCGTATCGGAGGGACCCCTGCCGCCGGGTATGGCGAGCACGTCCGGACCGGGGTCGAGAAGAGCCTTGACCACCTCCGCAGCGTCCGGTTCCCGGGCTTCCAGCCAGCGGCGCAGCCCGTCGTGCGCCGGTCTTCCCCAGCCGTAGCGGGGGGCGGGCCGCAGCGGGTACTCGAGCCTCAACCGGGATCGGCTGGTAAGCGGCGCGGGTCAGGCCGAGGAGACGCCTTCGCGCCGAGTCGCGAGCGCGCACAGCCGCAAACCCCAGGTGCTGGCGGATGAAGCGTGGGTCGAAGATGGTGGAGGTCAACTCGTCCGGATCCAATCTCTACGGTCGAGGGTCAGCCCGTAGGCGAACCCGCTTCCGAAAGCGGCGAGGGCGGGAGTCCCGAAGCCCCGGTTCCAGCCGAACACCGCCCGCTGGTACGCGAGGCGCGCGCGCAGGATCGGCAATCCCTGCCGGGCCGACCTACGGATGGCCGCACCGACCACGGCACCGCCGCCGCGCTCGTAGGCGAGGGCGTTGCGGCGGTTCGCGCTGGCGTCACGCCACTCCACGTGCTCCGCAGGCTCGCCGGGGGGGATCACCACCCGCCAGCCGCGTTCACGCACCCGTAGGACGAAGTCGTGGTCCTCCCCGCAAGCGGGGGTGCCGGGACCGAGGCGCTCGTCGAAACCACCGGCTTCCTCGGCTGCCTTTCGGCGCACCGCCATCGAAGCTCCGTGGGCGAACCGCCACGGTTCGAAAGGCGCGGGTCCTGGCGGGGGCCCGGGGTCCTCAGCGGCTCCCGGAACTCTGGACAGTCCGCGGACCTTGCCGCAGGCCAAGCCGACCTCCCGCTCGGCGAAGGGTGCCGCCATGGCGTCGGCCCATCCGGGCGGCACCCGGACGTCGTCGTCGGTCAAGAGCAGCACGTCCCCTGCGGACGCCCGGATGGCGGCGTTCAGCTGTCTGCACTTGCCGGGAGGCTCGACCCGCAGGTGGCGCAAGTCGGCGGCGGACGAGGGGCGCAGACGGTCCAGCACCTGGCTTGCGAAGTCGCCTCCAGCTTCGGCGACGACCAGCTCGTCATCCTCCCGCAGGCAGGCGGCGAGGCATGCGAGCGACTCGCCTAGCAACTGGGGCCGGCCCGCCGTGCACACGATCGCGCTGAGCCGCGGCCGAACAGGTGTCATCGGGGCGGAGCCGGACTGGCGGGCATCCCTGCCTGCCGCCGGCGGAGCACGCTGTCCAGATAGCGCTCAGCCAGCGAGTCCCAGCCGAAGTGCCGCTCCGCCAAGCTCCTCGCCGAGGTCGCCACGCGGGTGGCGGTACCGTCGTCGAGCAGCAGCCGCACAGCGGCTCGGGCCACACCCTCGGCCGAGTCGGACATCAAGGCCGACTCGCCGTCTACCAGGCCGAGGCCTTCCAGGCCGACAGGGGTCCCGGCCAGCGGTCGGCCGGCGGCCATGGCTTCGAGTGCCTTCAGGCGGGTACCGGACCCCTGCCGCAACGGGACGAGCGCCACGCGGGCGGCCGCGAGGAGAGGGAAGACCGAGGGGACGTCGAAGTGGGCGTCGACCCCGGGCAGCGCGGCGAGCCTCCGGACCCGCTCGTGCGGCTGGCGCCCGACGAGGAGCAGGGTCGCGTCCGGCACCTCCGACCGCACGCGGGGCAGGATCTCCTCGCACAGCCAGACGGCGCCGTCGATGTTCGGTTCGTAGTTGAACGAGGCGCTGAAGATCATCGAATGGGCGGGCGGCACCGGCGTCGCCGGGAAGCCCTCGAGATCCACGCCGTTGGGCACGACCTCCGTCCGGCCGCCCAGCGCCTCGGCGTCCTCTGCCGAAACGGCGAACGTCAGGTCGTAGCCGTTCACGATGCGGCGCTCCCAGGCGGCGGCTCGCCTGGCGTCCGCCTCCCACAGCCGGCGGACCCGGGGCTTGTCGGTCACCGCGGCGCGCTGCCTGCACCTGACCGACAGAAGGTTGTGCAGGGTTATCGCCCACCGGCCGTTGCGGTGCCGGGGTAGGACGCCGGCCAGGTGCTCGTGCTCGACCTGCACCACGTCGTAACCCGAAGCGTTTCCCACATGCTGGCGGAGGGCTTGCACCACCCGGCAGTTCAGGGCTACCTCCGACGGCGGACGGCCGGGCAGTGTGGTCGCCAGGTTGTGCAGCCTGCGGCGGGCGGTGCCGAGGGCGCCCGATCCCCACGCCGCGAGAGGATCTTGCGGGCGGGGAAGGCAGGTGACGCCGTGGAGCAGGGAGGCCAGCTCGCCGTCGGTCAGCTGCCCCACTAGCACCAGGTCGACCTCGGCGAACGCGGCGGTCCGTTTCAGCAGATGGTGTTGGCGGATGCTACCTCCACCCCGACCGGCGTCGGGCACCTCGTCGCTGACCCAGAGCATGCGCAGCGCCACGGGAGCTCAGGGATAGGCGCGCATGACGCCCCGCAGCCCCTTCCAGCTGCCTCCACCGGTGGCCGGAAGCTCGAAAAGTGCGCCCTTTTCCACCCGGGAGAAGCCCGCTGCCCTGATCATCCGCTCCATGCCGGCGGGGGAGGGCACCCACCACTGGAACTCGTCGATGCCGTCCAGCTCAGCGAGCGCCCGGCGCGGATAGAGGCGGAGCCTTTTGACAGGGGTGCAGACGATGGCCGAACCCCGCGTCACCAGGCGGATCCTCTCCAGAGCGGTGATGGGATCCTTCAGGTGGAGGAGGAGGTCGCCGGAGAAGACCAGGTCGAACTGTCCGAGGTCGGTGCCGATGTCGTAGACCGAGCGGGGCTCGCGCTTGACGGATGAACCCAGGGCCTCGCGGGCCAGGGCGAAGCGCTCCCCCTTGGTGCGGTCCAGTGACTTCTCGGTGACCTGTCGAAGCGACGGCGGCCAATCCAGGCGCTCGGGGTCGTCGATGTCGAGGGCCACGACCTCCGCCGCACCCCGCTTTTCCATCTCGAAGGCCCAGAAGCCGTCCATCGTCCCGACGTCCATGCAGCGCAGGCCGCTCAAGTCGCGGGGGATCATGTATCGGTCCACCATGCGGCGATGGTCGAACATGCCGGGGGTCACCACACCCCCGCCGAGATCAAGGGTGTGGTACCAGCGATAGCGGGCAACCGCCGACGCCAGTTCGCCGGTCTGCGCCTCGGAATTCATTGCCGCGGAACGCTACATCACGCCGGGCCGGGGGGGCGGCCCAGTGCGAACCGGGCGTGGAGTGGGACGAGCCGCGCCAGCTGGAGCACCTCCGCCCGTTTCACGGGGCCGCCGTGCACCGAGGTCAGCGCCGCCGCACCCGCCATCCACGCGGTGCCCAAGGTGTTGACAGCGGCCCATCTGCGCATGGCCGGCGTGCCGTGCGTCTCGGCGTACCAGTCGTACGACAACGGCGTCCATCGCTGCCGTGGCTCGATCCCCGCCTGCGAGGCGGACGCCCCACCGACGTGGGGCACCGAGACGTCGGCTTCGAGGCGCCGGCGCCACCCGGACCGGGCGAGCCGCCAGCAAAGGTCGAGGTCCTCCACGTACATGAACCAGCGCTCCGAGTACGGTTGGCGCGGGTCGGGCACCGCCTCGGCTCGCAGCACGTGGACAGCGCCGATGACCCATTCGACGTCGCACGGCCGGTCGTGGGGCGCAGCCCCCTCCAGCCACAGCCTTCGTCCTATCCGCCCCGTCCGGAGGCGGGCGGGCAGGAAGGAGACGGCGGCCGCTTGGAGCGGGGACGGGAACGTGTAGGCAGAATGCTGGAGCGACCCGTCGGGGTTCACAAGGCGGGGAGCGACTAGCCCGACGCCGGGCGCGGCGAGGAGGCGCTCGGTGAGGGTGGCGAGGGAGCCCGCCGGCGGCTCGGTATCCGGGTTGAGGGCGATAAGCACGTCTGCGGACGATCGGCCGAGGGCCTGGTTCATCGCCCTGGCGTACCCCCTGTTGGTGGAGTTCCGGACCACCTCGACTCCCGCCTCTTCGGCGACCTCGGCGCTACCGTCCGTCGAGGCGTTGTCGACGACCGTTACGGAGGCGTCGAGGCCGCCCAGTGCACTGGGCAAGGCGGCGAGGCAGCTGCGCAAGAGGGCAGCCGTGTTCCACGAGACGATGCCCACCCTCACCTTGGCGGCCACTGCTTCTCTCAGAGGACCAGCTTGCGGGCGCGGACGCTGCCAACCGACAACGCGACGCCCGTGGCGGCGTCCACCGCCATCTCCGCCGGCACGAGCGCCGCCTTGCGCCACCGGCTGACCGGGGCGGTCCGGAGGTCCCGGCCGCGAAGGGCCGCCCACCAGACCAGCGAGGCGAGAGCCAACCTGCGCCGGCCCAGCGCACCGGCGAGCACCGTGGCATACAACGGCAGCCGGGAGCGGTCTCCGAAGGACCAGCCGCCGCGCAGAAGCTGCGGCTCGAGCTCGGGGACCTCGCGGAGCAGCGCCGGGAAGGCACCGAGCACGGCCACCCTGCCGATGGCGTCGGCGAAGTCGGGAGGGAAGACGTGGTGGTCGACGGCGGCGGCTTCCTCGTAGCGAACCACGGCTCCGCCCCTGCGGGCCCGCCAGGCCAGCAGGGTGTCCTCCCCGAAGCCGAGGTCCCTCGCCCGGGCGCCGACCCGGAAGCCGAGTTGCTCCCCGGCGCGGCCGTCGAAACCCCCGAAGCGCTCGTAGACGTCCCGCCGGTAGAACATGTTGCACGTCGGGTAGAGCCCCTCGTCGAAAGACGCCATGCTCCGCTCGAACGGTGCCAGCGGCCACCGGGCGGGATGGGTGGCCCCCTTCACCACATCGGCGCCGGCCTCGAGCGCCTTCACCCCCGCCTCGAGCCAGCCGGGACGCGGGACGCAGTCGCTGTCGGTGAAGGCAAGGATGCTCCCCTGGGAGCGCTCGACCCCGGTGCGTCGGGCGGCCACCGCCCCCCGGCCCGCCGAGGGGACGACCCGCACATCGAGCCCGGCGTGCCGTTCGGACAGGGCCTCCTCGGCGCAGCCGTCGGTCGACGCGTCGTCCACCACGACGACCTCGAAGTCGTCGAAGGTCTGCGCCCGAAGGCCATCGAGCATTGCGGCGAGCAGGTCCCTCCTGTCGCGCACCGGCACTATCACCGACACGAGCCGTGTCATGAGGGTGCCCCCAGCTCCTCGCGGTACCAGGCGACCGTTTCGGCGAGGGCCTTCTCCAAAGAGCTTGCCGGCGTCCACCCGAGCTTCTCGCGTGCCTTCGCCGACGCCAACGCCTGGTGGGCGATCTCGTTGCTGGCCGTGCCCCGCACATCCGGTTCGAGTTCGGTGCCCGCCGCGTCCTGCAGCAGGCCGACCAGCTCCAGGACGGAGAGCGGCCGTTCGATGGAGAAGTTGAACGCTTCCCCGGCGAGCGCGGGGTCCATGGCGAGCGCCTCGGCCGTGCGAAGGTAGGCGGAGACGGCGTCAGCGACGTAGAGGTAGTCCCTCGTCGCTCGGCCGTCCGACCGTATGACCGGGCGGCGGCCGCCCAGCAGGTCGCGCACGACGCCTGGTACGAGGCGGTCCCAGTTCACGTCGCCCGGCCCGAAGATGTTCCCGCAGCGGGTGGTGGCCACCGCCAGGCCGAAGGCGCGGGCGAAGCAGCGGCAGAGCAGGTCGGCGCACGCCTTGGACACGTCGTAGGGGTTGACCGGGTCCAGGGGCGTCTCCTCGGTGTAGGGCAGCACTCGCTGGTCCCCGTAGGCCTTGTCGCTGCTGGCGGCGACGACCTGCTCGACCGTCGCCGACGTGCGGCACGCCTCGAGCACGTTCCACGTCCCGGCGATGTTCGACTCGAAGGTGGGTACCGGGTCGCGGTTGGCGGCCCGCACCTGGCTCTGCGCCGCCAGGTGGAACACGGTCTGGACGCCGTAGTCGCCGAGAGGTCTGGACAGCGCCAGGCGGTCCTCCAACGATCCGCGAACGCGGGTCACCGCGTCCTGCCAGCGCAGCACGATCGACGTGGGGGGCACCTCGTCGCGCACGAGTACGACCACCTCGCAGCCGGCGTCGACCAGGCGGTCAACCAGGTGCGATCCGACGAAGCCGGTCGCCCCGGTCACGAGAACCCGCCGCTGCTTCCAGAAGTCGGCCGCCGGGGCGGGGGAGGAGGTCACGGGGCAACACTATGATCCGCCGTGATGCCGCTCCGGTTCAGGCGCACGACGGGCGGCGGGGAGGGCCATCGGGAGCCCGACCAAGGAAGCCCGGACGGCAACCCCAATGTCTCCCCCCAGACCGGGCAGACCCACCGGCCCGAACCGCCCGAAGGCGCCCGGCACCTCGTGATGGTGGTGCTCGACAGCCTTCGCTACGACACGTGCATGGCGGCGGGCATGGCCAACATGCAGCGGCTCGGAGCAGTGCAGCGTCGCTGGAGCTACGCCTCTTGGACGGCGCCGTCGCACTACAACCTGATGATGGGCCTCCTGCCGCACGCCAGCCCGACCCGGGTCTACGCTTCCGAGTACTACAAGGCGGACTTCCTCCGCTACCAGGAGCGGCTCGGCGTCGACGGCATCGAGTTCAAGTCGCTGCTCCCGTCGATCTACCTGCCCACCTACCTGCGGGGCACCCTCGGCTACAGGACGGCGGCGATGGTGTCCATGCCGGTGCTCAACCCCCACGTCCCGCTGAACCGGGACTTCGACTCCTACCGGCTGATGCCCCACCACAACGACTTGGCGGCGATGGTTGAGGAGCTCCGCTTCGACGGGGACCGACCGTGGTTCTACCTGCTCAACACCGGCGAGACGCACTACCCCTACGCCCTCCCCGGAGAGGACCCCGCCGAGTGGCCGCGCATCTCCGGGGTCCACGGCGTCGTCAAGGGCCTCGACGGTGCCGGGGGCGGCGAGGAGGGGGCGCCGGGAGGCGACTTCTTCGAGCCCGAGCAGATGGAGCAGCTCCGGGCACGCCAACAGAGGGCCGCGGCGTACGTCGACGGCGTGCTCGGACGGCTCTTCGACGCAGCCCCGCCGGGCACCTGGATCATCGTGACCTCCGACCACGGCGAGCTGTTCGGGGAGGGCGGCATGTTCGGCCACGGCCCCGTCGCCCACGAGAAGGTGTTCGAGGTTCCCTTCGTGGAAGGCACGCTGCGTTGACACCCGCCGCGCCCGGCGGGAGGAAGCGCCGCCCCCGGCGGCGAAGGTACAGGAGTGGCACTGAGAGCACGTCTCCTCGCCGGCTGCGGCGCAGCAGCCCTGGCCCTCGTGGGGGTTTCGACGCTACAGCAACCGCCGGCCTCGGCCATGAGCCCCCAAGTCGTGGTGCCCACCAGCTCCCGGATCTCCGGTGTGGCGATCCAGACTTTCAAGGACGGCGCCCAGCTTCCCGACATCAACTTCGCCCAGATCAAGTCCGACGGGGCCAACATGGTCAACTTCACGGTGTGGTGGCAGGCGCCCAGCTCCAGCTCGGACACCGTGCAGCCCGAGTACGGAAGCGAGACCGTCAGCGACGCCCAGCTCGAGACGCTGCTCTCCCAGGCTGAGCAGGCCGGGCTACAGGTTTCGATAACCCCCGACTTCTCGGTCGGCAGCAACGGCGGATGGCGGGGCGCCTACAACCCCGGCTCGTCGGCGCCCGCCTTCTTCGGGGAGGGTTCGAACCTCTCGAGCTGCGCCGGTTACCAGCAGTTCGTCACGCCCGTGTCGTACGGGTGCATGGTTGTCCACTACGCGTGGGTGGCTCAGCAGTACAACGCGACGATGTTCTACGTCGGGTCGGAGATGGACAGCTCTCAGCAGTACGCCTCGGAGTGGGAGAGCCTCGTCTCCGCCGTGCGGAAGGTCTACACGGGCAAGGTCCTCTACGACGTCAACTGGGACGCCATAGGAAACGTGCCCTTCTACAGCGTCCTCGACGCCATGTCGATCTCCGCCTACTTCCCCCTGTCCAACGAGGAGAACCCGAGCCTCGCCACCCTCGAAGCCGCGTGGAAGAGCTACAACGGCTACCCCTTCGGGAGCGGCGGCCCGCACATGCAGGGAAGCTGGACCGGTGAGATAGAGCAGGCCGAGCAGACCTGGCAGCTGCCGATCTACTTCGGCGAGGTCGGCTACTCGCCCAGCACCTACGCGGCGCAGTGGCCGGCCACCGAATCCGACTTCGGCGGCAACTACAACTCCGATCCGCAGCTGCAGTACCGCTGCTACGAGGCGCTCCTCGACACGTTCCGCAGCTACACGTGGTGGGGCGGGGTCGACTGGTGGGCGTGGGACACAGGCGGTTACAACATGGCGGGCGAGCCGGCCGAGGCTCTGATCGGGGTCAACTCGGTCGCCTACGTGCCCCCGGCGCAGAGCGGCGCAGGGTCCGGCTCCTCCGCCGGGGCCACCGGCGCCACGGGCACGACAGCCGCTTCCTCCCGCGCCGGGGACCCGCGCTACGCGGCCGGCTCGGCGACTGCCGCGGCGGGCGGTTCGCTCTCCGCTCCCGTCGCCTCGGGCGGCAGCTCGGTGAAAGAAGCTCCGGGGTCTACGCCGGCGGCGTCGCAGAACCCGGCGACGGCAGCAGGAGCCGGCTCCTACCGGGGAGCCACGACCGGCCCGGGCGGCTCGACGGTCACTTTCCGGACCCGCACGGGTGGCCACGGCAGCGGGCTGCCCACGGTCCTGGCGGCCATCGCAGTCGCCCTGCTGCTCCTCGCCGGCGGGGTGTGGGTCGTGGTCAAGCGCAGGGTGTTCGCCCGCCGCCCCAAGCCACTGGACCTGAGCGAGCTACCCACCCAGGAGCAGGAAGCCCTCATATCCTGATCCGGAACGGGGTCAGCTTGGAGAGGATCGGGCTGTAGTAGGGGTCGCCTTTTTCCTGGGGATGCCACCGCTCGCCGAAGAGCGGGCCGTCCTCGGGGTGCTCCTTGCCCTTCCGGCTGTAACCCTCGAAGTGGTACAGCTCGGCGGCCGGCGTGTAGACGACCTCGTACCCGGCCTGGCGGATCCGCAGGCAGAGGTCGACGTCGTTGTAGGCGACACGCAGACGCTCGTCGTTGCCTCCCACCGACCAGTAGACGGCCGCCCGGACCATGGTGCAGGCCCCGGTGACCGCGCTGGCGTTTCGGACCACCTCGCCGCGCCCCCAGAACCCTCCGTAGTCGACGTTGTAGGCGTAGCCCTCGAGGGCGCCGACCATCACCCCCTCGTGCTGCGGCCGCCCGTCGCGATAGAACAGCCGTGCGCCGACCGCACCCACCTCGGGGCGCATGGCGTGCTCGAGGAGCGCCTCGATCCACCCGGGGGTTATCACCTCGGTGTCGTCGTTCAGGAACAGGTAGACGTCGCAGGCGACCGAGCGGGCGGCCAGGTTCATCTGCCGGGCGTAGTTGAACCGGTGGGGGTAGCGGATCACCCTCGCGGGGAGCAGGGCGAGGTAGGCGAGGGTGGAGGCGTCGCGGCTGTCGTTGTCGACGACTACCAGGTCGAAGTTGTCGTAGGTCGAGCGCTCCAGCACGCTGTCCACGCAGCGCTCGAGCTTCTCCCCCCCGTCGCGGGTGGGGACGATCACCGCCACCCGCGGCCGACCGGGGATCTCGTAGCGCGGCCGGTAGTGGTTGGGCAGCCGGCTCTCGTCGACCTTTCCCGCCCAGCCCCGCCGGGCGAGAGCGTCGGCGACGGCTTTGCGCCCCGCTGCGATCGCGTACGGCTTGGCGTCCACCTCGGCGGCCGCCGAGCCGGGGAGCGCCCGCCAGCTGTACAGCGGTTCGGGGATGTGGGCGATCCGGTCGGTCGCCTCTGCGAGGCGCAGGATCAGGTCATGGTCCTGGCTGCCGTCGAAGTCGGACCGGAGACCGCCGAGGCTGGCGACGAGGTCCCGACGGGCGACGGTCAGGTGGCAGACGTAGTTCTGGGCGGTCAGCTGGTCGGGCGACCAGTCCGGTTTCAGGTGCGGGTCGTAGAGCCGCCCCTCGGCGTCGAGCTTGTCCTCGTCGGTGTAGACGACGTCTATCGACGGGTCGGCGTCGAGCCAGCGGGCCACCTGGGCGAGGGCGTGCGGTTTGAGGACGTCGTCGTGGTCTAAGAAGGCGACGTACTCGCCGGCGGCCACGCCGAGGGCGGCGTTTGTGGCCGCCGATATGCCCCCCGCCGATTGGAGGTCCACCACCTTCACCCGTCCGTCGGAGCGCAGCGCGTCGAGGACGGCGAGCGTCTCGGGCCGCGAGGAGGCGTCGTTGCCGATGCAGAGCTCCCAGCGGTCGTAGATCTGTGCTCGCACCGAGTCGACCGCCTCCAGGAGGAGCTCGGGTGGCGTGTCGTGCACCGGCACCAGGACCGAGATCGAAGGACGCCGGCGGAGCCGGGCGAGGTCGCCCCGGATCGCCGCCTGCACGGCCGGGGTGGGCCCGTAGCGCTCGGCCCACAGCTCGTAGCGTTCCCGCTCGCCCGCCGGCTCGGGCGACTCCACGCTCGCCGCGACCGGCATCCCCCCCGGCCGGAGCTGCACCCGCGGCGGCCGCCAGCGCGGGGGCAGCTCGCCCGGCGAGCCGTCCGCCGGCCAGCGGCGCTTCGCGGCGTGCTGGCCGGAGCCGGGTTCGGAGTCGATCCCCGCCACGGCGAGGGCGTCGCGCAGCCGGGCTGCTCTCGAGGCGGGGGAGTAGCTGCCGCGAAGCAGGTCGCCGGCGGCCCGCCGGTAACGGTCGAAGTAACGGTCGTCGGAGAGCAGCTGCCAGACCCGGACGGCCATGTCGGCGTCGGGGCCGCGCAGCGCCGAAGGGGAAAGGCTTCCCAGGTCTGCCCCGCCGGCACCGTGCGGCGTGGCGACCACGCCGGCGCCCGAGGCGAGGGCGGCCAGCACCAGGCCGGGTTGGCCGGTGCCGAAGAGGTGCCCGGCGACGAAGACCCGCGACGAGGACAGCGCTCCGGCCAGGCCGGCGACCGGGACGATGTCGGCCCCGGCGGCCCTGGCCGCGTCTTCGAGCATCGGCGTCGGGCTGTCGCTCACCACCCTCACCGGGACGCTGCCGTCCCGGCTGCGGATGTATGGCACTATCGTTGTCAAGACTCGGAGAGCGGCGTCCTCGTGGGCGCCGGCTACGTCGGCGCCCGGCTCCGCGACCAGGACCATCCCGCTCCGAGCTCCCCCGCTCGCGCCTGTCTGCGGGTGGGGCTCGACGGCGGGCGGCACGTGAAAAGCCGGCCGGGCCACACCCGCCAGCGAGGCCAGAGCGGCGTGGCGGGGCCACTGGTACCAGATGAGGTCGGCCCATTCGAGGAGCGGCCCGAGCCCGTCGAGCGCCTCGGCCCGCACGTGCTCGAAGCTGCCACCCTCGTCGGGCGGGTCCATCGGGCGCAGAGCGGTGACCTCTTCGAAGGGCACGTCGGTGACGAAGAGGATCCGCTGGGCTGCCGGTAGCTGCGCGGCGGTCCAGTCCAGGGCGCTGGTCCGGCCGGCGGCCGCGGATGTCACGACGACGTGTGACGGTTGGCGGCCGAGACGTGCGCCGAGCGACTCCCAGTCGGCGGGCCCGTCGAACAATCGGACCCCGAGGGAGCGGAGAAGTCGGGCGTCCTCGGCGCGGCGGATCCTCTCGGCGCTGGCGACGGTCACCTCGGTGTCGGCGGCGGTGGCGGCGAGGGACACCGCCAGGTCCCACACCGCCCGGGGCCCCGGTCTTACGACGCTCGAGGAGATCACGTCGGCGACGAGGAGGATCCGGTTGATCCCCTCGGCCGCCGGGGGGTCGAAGCCAGCCGGGGCGGCCCATTCCGGTTCGGCCACCACTCGCAGGCCGAGCGCCCTGACGTGGCGCAGCAGGGCGGCGACGACGCCGGACGGATCGTCGTCGTCGGGGTCGAGGCCCGCCGAGGCGACCAAGGCGGCGCGAACCGCGGCCGCAGGGGCCGAGAGCGCCGGCGTGTCGCGGCACGGCCCGGTCGCCGCCGGCAGGACGGCACCTATCGCGTGCTCGCCTCCCAGGAGGGCGGCGAGCCGCCCGGCCGGCGGCGGCCCCCCGTAGCCGACCACCACCCAGTCCGGTGCGCCGGCGGCTTCGGCTATGACGCGGGCGGCCAGGCGCGCCGTCATGAGCGCCGCACGCGGGCGTAGACCCGGCGGAGCGGCTGGACGGTGCGCATCAGCCTGGTGGAGTAGATGCGGTCGATCTCCTCCTGGAGGTGCTGGACGTGCTGCTCGGTGGCGCTCAACGTCTCCCTGAGCCCCGCGGTCATCTTCCCCGACGCCACGGCCGGAGTCGACGCCGGCCGAGCGTCCTCCGGCCTGCCGAGGAGAGCCTCCAGACGGGCGCGAAGACCGGCGTTGACGGTTTCGAGGACCTCCACCCGCCTCGCCAGTTCCGCCACCCGGGTGGCGGGGGGCGTGCCGGCGCGCCGGCCCCCCGCGGCCAACAGCCGCGACGCCAGCTCGTCGAAGGCAGCGTCTGCTTCCGCCCACATGGTTTCGCGCGCCGCTCCCGACGGACGCCCCTCGAGGTCCTCGCCGAGGGCGGCCAGCGCCTCGCGGGGCCCGACCGCCAGGCCGCCCGCCGCGGCGCGCATGGCGAAGGCGGTTTCGGGCCCGGCGTCGACGACCACGAGGGGGCGGCCCAGGCCGCACGCCAGGGCGGCGAGCGCCGGGTCGGCGGCGACCACGACCTCCGCTGCGTGGACCGCCGCGGCCAGGTCCAGGTCCCCTCCGCCGTCGGGCGGGCGGCGCAGGCGGGCCTTCCGCCGTCTGGCCAGGGTGGCGAGACCCTCGTCGTCGCCTGCTAGGTCGGTGAGGATCGTCGGTTCGGGCCGTCGGTCGGGATCTGAGATCGCCACGAAGCGGGCCCGGCGTTCGAGGGCTTGCAGGTCGAGCACCCTCCCTGCGAGCACCAAAGGGTCGACCTCCCACTTCGAGGTGTCCGCGGCCGGCCCCTCGCCCACCTCCGGTGGCGGCGCTCCCCCGGCGAGGACCACGGCGTCGACCTCGTCGGCGAGCGCCTGTCCCCCCCCCAGGGGGAACAGGGCTTCGCCGGTCAGGTCCGACACCCCGGCCGAGGGGTCGGCGGTGTAGGCCCTCACCGCGAAGCCGTCCAGGCGTCGGCGCAGCTCGGCTGCCACGACGGTCCGGCGGATCCCCTCCAGGGGCGACGACCCGGCGCAGACACCGACGGTGGGCTGGGGCGGCACCCGGCGCAGCGCGGCTGCCACTTGGGACAGTTGCTCGGCCAGGCGGGACATCTCCCTGCGGTAGGAGGCGTCCACGCCGCGCGCCGGCCTGGCGGCGAGGACGAACTGGTAGGTGGTGCTGTCGGGATCCTCGGATACCAGGCCGACGACCTCCTCGGGGAAGTCGCGGGGGTCGAGGGGGATCTCGGTGCCGAAGGGGGGAGCGGTGGTGCGGCGCACGTCCGTGGCGACGAAGCCGGCCTGGTCGAGGAGGTCGTGCAGCGCCGAGCGGGTGAAGAACCGCAGGTGGGTGTCGTCGAGCAACCCCACCGGCGAGTAGTCGAAGCGGCCCTGCAGCAGCGAAAGGCGCACCGCCGCGTGCGCCACGTTGGGTATCGACAGCACCGCGAAGCCCTCCTCGTCGAGGAGGGGTGCAGCCTGGCTGAGCGTGCGGACCGGGTCCTTCAGGTGCTCCAGGACGTCGGCGAAGACCACGACGTCGAAAGACTTGGGGGGGAAGCTCTCGGAGAGGTCCATCTCGTCGAGGTCGCCGACGACCAGCTGGTCGAGCAGCGGACGGGCCTTTTCGGCGGCCTCGGGATCCAGCTCCACACCGGACACCCGG
>DATGKR010000156.1:0-18295 GCA_035294565.1 Acidimicrobiales bacterium
GCTGTCCTGAGCGCCGGCGGACAGGGGCGGTACCGTTGCGGTGAGTGGATCTCGACGGCCTCGACCCCAACCGCATCCCCCGCCACGTAGCGTGCGTGATGGACGGCAACGGCCGGTGGGCCTCCAAGCAGGGGCTGCCCCGCACCGAGGGTCACAGGGCCGGTGAGCAGGCCCTTTTCGACGCCGCTTGTGGGGCCCTGGAGATCGGCATCCCCTTTTTCACCGTCTACGCCTTCTCCACAGAGAACTGGCGGAGACCGCACGAGGAGGTGCGCTTCCTCATCAACGTAATCGCCGACCAGCTGCTCACCCGCCGCCGCGACGAGCTTCACCGCATGGGCGTGCGCATCCGCTTCATGGGAAGGCGGGACTGGCGGGTCCCGCGCTGGGTGGTCCGGAGGATGGACGCTGCTGCGGAGCTGACCAGCCACAACAAGGCGATGACGCTCACCGTCGCCTTCAACTACGGAGGTCGTGCGGAGATCGTCGACGCCGTCCGCTCCATCGTCGCCTCGGGCGTTCCCGCCGGACGCGTCGACGAGCGGACCGTCCGCCGCCACCTCTACGCCCCCGACCTGCCCGACCCGGATCTGGTCATCCGCACCTCCGGCGAGTACCGGGTCTCCAACTTCTTGCTGTGGGAGCTCGCCTACAGCGAGCTGGTCTTCACCGACGTGCTCTGGCCCGACTTCAGACGCGAGCACCTGCTGGAGGCGGTGCGGGAGTTCCAGGCGCGCGACCGCCGCTACGGGACAACGGGCGTCTCCCGCGAGGACGGCATCCCTTGACCCTCTACAGGGAGGAGGCGGTGGTGCTTCGAACCCACAAGCTGGGCGAGGCCGACCGGATTGTGGTGCTGATGAGCGGGGGGAGGGGGAAGGTGCGGGCTGTCGCCAAGGGGGTGCGCAAGACCAAGAGCCGCTTCGGCGGGCGCCTGGAACCACCGGCTCACGTCAACCTGCTCCTCTACCAGGGCCGAGACCTGGATGTGGTCAGCCAGGCGGAGTCGGTCGAGTCGCACCGGCCCATACGCGAGGACCTCGACAGGATGACCGACGCCCTTGCCCTCGTGGAGGCCGTCGACCAGGTTGCCCAGGAGGGGGAGCCGAACCCTGCTCTGTTCCGGATGCTGACCGGGGCGCTGCGCACGCTTTGCGAGGCTCCGCAGCGGCCGCCCCTGTTGGTAGGAGCCTTCTACTGGAAGCTCCTCGCCCTCGAAGGCGTGGCACCTGTCCTCGACGGCTGCGCACGCTGCGGCGCCGCCGTCCCCGCGACGTTCGACCCCCTCGAGGGTGGCGTGCTGTGCCGGGAGCACCGCAGCGGCAAACCCGTCGAGGCGGAGACGATCACCGTCGTTCGGTCCATACTCGGGGGAGGGCTCGCGGCTGCGCTTCGCCTTCCCGCCTCGGCGCTGACGTCGAGCGTCTCGGCCCTCGCCACCGAGTCGCTCGAAGCGCACCTCGAGCGCCGGCTCCGCACCGTGCACATGCTCGGGGGCTAGCCCGGCGCGACGGTCGCCGCCAGGGCGCCGGCGCCCCCGCTGCCCCGCCTCCCGCCGGCGCCTCCGATGCCCCGCCTCCAGCCGGCGGCGCCCCGGGCCTCGCTTCCCGCCGGCGCCCCCGCTGCCACGCCGCCCGCCGGCGCCCCGGGCCTCGAGGCAGAGAATTTCCCTAACTGTCCACACCCTCGCGGCGGGAGGCGGCCCTCTGGACACTTTGGTCGAATATTTCGCCCTAACTGTCCACTCGAGCCCTGCGCGGCCTCGACCTGTGGACGGTTTGGGCGAAAACCGGGTGCTGCCAGGGCCCCGCCCCGCCGGCGGGTAGCCTGAGCGCCCTATGCCGCCGGAGATGGACGAAGTCGTCAGGCTTGCCCGCCACCGCGGCTTCGTCTTCCCCAGCGCCGAGATCTACGGGGGTTTCCGCTCCACCTACGACTACGGGCCGCTCGGGGTGTTGATGCTGCGCAACGTCAAGGACCAGTGGTGGCGCTCGATCGTGCAGATGCGCCACGACGTGGTCGGCCTCGACGCGGCGATCCTGTCCAGCCCCCGGATCTGGGAGGCCTCCGGCCACCTGGCCAACTTCACCGATCCGCTCGTCGACTGCCGAAAGTGCAAGGAGCGCTGGCGGGCGGACCACCTGGAGGCGGGAGAGGACGGCGCCCTCCACTGCCCCAACTGCGGGAGCACGGACCTCACAGAGGCGCGGGCGTTCAACCTGATGTTCAAGACGTTCGTCGGGCCGGTCGAGGACGAGGGCGCGGTGGCCTACCTGAGGCCCGAGACCGCCCAGGGTCACTTCGTCAACTTCCTCAACGTCCTCCAGTCCTCCCGCAAGCGCCCTCCCTTCGGCATCGCCCAGATCGGCAAGTCGTTCCGGAACGAGATCACACCCGGCAACTTCGTGTTCCGCACCCGCGAGTTCGAGCAGATGGAGCTCGAGTTCTTCGTGCCCCCCGCCGAGGCCGACGACTGGTTCGACTACTGGCGCACGCAGCGCCTGGAGTGGTACGTCGACCTGGGCATCCCCCGCGAGATGCTGCGGCTGCGCGACCACGACAAAGACGAGCTGTCTCACTACTCGGCCGCCACTACCGACGTCGAGTTCCTGTTCCCCTGGGGCTGGGGGGAGCTGGAGGGGATCGCCAACCGGACCGACTACGACCTGCGAGCCCACTCCGAAGCCAGCGGCGTCAGGCTGGAGTACTTCGACCAGGCCAGCGGGGAGCGCTACGTGCCCTACGTGATCGAGCCGGCCGCCGGGGCGACACGCACGATGATGGCCTTCCTCATCGCCGCGTGGGACAAAGACGAGGTCGGCGGCGAGCCCCGCACCGTGCTGCGCCTGCACCCGCGGATAGCGCCCTACCAGGTGGCGGTCCTGCCTCTGTCCCGGAAGGAGAACCTCGTGGCCAAGGCGCTGGAGGTGTTGTCGCTGCTCCAGCCGGTCGCCATGTGCGACTACGACGAGACCCAGTCGATCGGCCGGCGCTACCGCCGCCAGGACGAGATCGGCACCCCTCTGGCGGTGACAGTGGACTTCGACACGCTCGTAGACGAGGCGGTCACCATCCGCGACCGGGACACAACCGAGCAGGTGCGGGTGCCGATCGCCGGGCTGGTACAGGAGGTGTCGAGCCGCCTCTAGCATCTTGGGCATGGCGCTCGTCTACTCCTTCGAACACAAGCACCGCCGGCCGCCCATGGAGATGAAGGACCTCCTCGGGGGCAAGGGGGCGAACTTGGCGGAGATGACCTCGGTTCTCGGGCTTCCCGTCCCGCCGGGCTTCACCATAACGACCGACGCCTGCCGGGCCTACATGGAGGGCGGGTGGCCCGACGGGTTGTCGCAGGAAGTGGCCCGTCACGTCCGCCGGCTCGAGAAGGTAATGGGAAAAAGGTTGGGCGACGCGACCGACCCGCTCCTCGTAAGTGTCAGGTCGGGTGCTAAATTTTCGATGCCCGGGATGATGGACACGGTCCTCAACCTGGGCCTGAACGATGCGTCGGTCAAGGGACTGGCCGAGCAGACCAGCGACGAGCGCTTCGCCTACGACTCCTACCGGCGGTTCATCGCCATGTACGGCCGTATCGTCCTCGGCATAGACGGGGAGGAGTTCGACCGCCCCTTCGAGGAAGCCCGCGAGCGGGCGGGCGCCGCCAGCGACGCCGAAGTCCCTGCCGACGCCCTGCGCTCGTTGTGCGAGACCTACAAGCGGGTGGTCGAGGAGCGCACGGGGCGGCCGTTCCCCCAAGAGCCCCAGGACCAGCTGAGGGGGGCCATCGAGGCCGTCTTCAAATCGTGGAACGGCGCCCGGGCCGTCGCCTACAGGGTGCGCGAGCGGATACCGCACGACCTCGGCACGGCGGTCAACGTCCAGACGATGGTCTTCGGCAACCGCGACGACAACTCGGGGACCGGGGTCGGCTTCACCCGCGACCCCGCAACGGGCGCCCAGGGCGAGTACGGCGACTTCCTGGTCAACGCGCAAGGCGAGGATGTGGTGGCCGGCATCCGCAACACGCTTCCGCTCTCCGAGCTGAAGCGGCTGTTCCCGAAGGTGTTCAAGGAGCTGATGGAGATCTTCGCCCGGCTCGAGGCGCACTACCGGGACATGTGCGACATCGAGTTCACGATCGAGCGGGGCAAGCTGTGGATGCTGCAGACCCGCGTCGGCAAGCGGACCGGGCGTGCCGCCTTGAGGATGGCCGTGGACATGACCAAGCAAAGGGGGTCGTGGAGGATCAGCCGCGAGGAGGCGGTGATGCGGATCACCGCCGACCACCTCGACCAGGTGCTCCACCCCCAGTTCGCCGAGACCCCCGCCCGGCTGCTCGGCAAGGGCCTGGCCGCCTCGCCCGGCGCCGCCGTCGGCAAGGTCGTCTTCAGCGCCGACGCCGCCGAGGAGGCCGCTTCGCGGGGGGAGCGGGTCATCCTGGTCCGCAGCGAGACCTCGCCCGAGGACGTCCACGGCATGATCGCGGCCCAGGGCATCCTGACCACCCGGGGAGGGCTGGTGAGCCACGCCGCCGTCGTCGCCCGCGGCTGGGGCAAGCCGGCGGTGGTCGGGGCCGAGGCGGTCAGGATCTCCGGCCGCAGCTTCACCGTCGGTTCGACAACAGTCAACGAAGGTGACTACATCTCCATCGACGGCACCACCGGTGAGATAGCGCTCGGCGAGGTTCCGTTGAAGGACGCCCGCCCGCCGGAGGAGTTCGACGTGGTGCTGGGATGGGCCGACCGGATCCGCAAAGGCAAGCTAGCCGTGCGGGCCAACGCCGACAACGGGCCTGACGCGGCCAAAGCCCGCGAGTTCGGCGCGGAGGGCATCGGGCTCTGCCGCACCGAGCACATGTTCCTCGGCGAGGACCGGCTGCCGATCGTGAGGCGGATGATCCTCGCCTCGGACCCCCAGGAGGAGGAGTCTGCGCTGGAGGAGCTGCGCGAGGTCCAAAAGCGGGACTTCGTCGCGATCCTCGAGGCGATGGACGGCCTTCCGGTCACCGTCCGCCTCTTGGACCCGCCCCTCCACGAGTTCCTGCCCTCCACCGAGGAGCTGGAGATCAAGGAGGCGACCACCGGCCTGAGCGGCGAGGAGCGCAGGATGCTCGACGCCGCCAGGGCATGGCACGAGTTCAACCCGATGCTCGGAACGCGCGGCGTGCGCCTCGGGGTCGTAAAGCCGGGCCTCTACGCCATGCAGGTGCGGGCCCTCATGCAGGCGGCCGCCGAGAGGGTCGCCGCTGGGGGGAAGCCGAAAGTGGAGGTGATGATCCCCCTCACCGTCACCCGCGAGGAGCTGGCGCTCGCCCGCTCCTGGGCGCAGGAGGCGATCACTTCGGAGACGGCCGGCCTGCGCAGGAAGCCGGAGGTGCTCATCGGCACGATGGTGGAAACGCCGCGTGCGGCCGTCTGCGCCGGCGAGCTGGCCGAGGAGGCGGACTTCTTCAGCTTCGGCACCAACGACCTGACCCAGATGACCTTCGGCTTCTCCCGCGACGACGTGGAGGGCCGGATGATGTCCGCCTACCTCGAGCAGGGGCTGCTCGAGCGGAACCCCTTCGAGACGATCGACCAGAGGGGCGTGGGTTTCCTGGTGGAGCGGGCCGTGGCGGCGGGGCGTTCCACCAATCCCGCCCTCAAGCTCGGTATCTGCGGAGAGCACGGCGGCGACCCGGAGTCGATCTGGTTCTTCCACCGGGCGGGGCTGGACTACGTTTCGTGCTCGCCCTTCCGTGTGCCCATCGCCAGGCTGGCGGCCGCTCAGGCGGTGGTGTCGCAGGACCGGGCGTAGGCTCGCGGATGTGGGCATAGTCGACGAGGACATCGCCCGGGTTCGCGAATCGACCGATTTCGTGGCCGTCGTCGGCGAGCACCTCGCCCTCCGGCGGGTGGGCTCCCGATGGGTGGGTCTGTGCCCCTTCCACACCGAGAAGACCCCATCGTTGTCTGTGAACGGGGAGCTGGGCCTCTACTACTGCTTCGGCTGCGGGGCGCGGGGGGACGCCATCACCTTCGTCCGGGAGGTGGAGCAGCTCGACTTCGTCGAAGCGGTGGAGAAGCTCGCCGCCCGCGCCGGGATAACGCTGCGCTACGACAGTGCCGAGGGGGGCCGGGACCGCCAGCGCAAGAACAGGATCCACGAGACGCTCGAAGCCGCCGTGGAGTGGTATCACCAGCGGCTTCTGTCCGCCCCCGACGCCGCGGCGGCCCGCTCCTACCTGCGGCGCGAGCGGGGCTACAGCGGCGACGTGGTGCGCCGCTACCGGCTGGGCTGGGCTCCCCAGCCGCGCGACGCCCTGATCAGTGGTCTCGGGCGGCCCATCGGCGACCTGGTGGAGGCGGGCCTGGCGGTGCTCGACGCGTCGGGGCGCCACGTGGACTTCTTCCGGGGGCGGATCCTCTTTCCCGTCTTCGAGGCGGGGGGGCGGCCCGTCGGCTTCGGGGGGCGGATGCTGCCGGGTGGGTACCCGCCCAAGTACAAGAACACCCCCGCGACGCCCGTGTACGAGAAGAGCCGCTTACTGTACGGGCTCAACTGGGCGAAGAAGTCCGTCGTCGAAAGAGGCAGGGTGGTCGTCTGCGAGGGCTACACCGACGTGATCGGCCTGCAGGAGGCCGGCATCACCGAAGCCGTGGCCACGTGCGGTACGGCCCTCGCCGACGGGCACATCCGGCTGCTCACCAACTTCGCTCGGCGGCTGGTCCTCGCCTACGACGCCGACGCCGCGGGCCAGGCCGCGGCGGAGAAGTTCTACGAGTGGGAGAAGCGCTACCAGGTCGACATCCGGGTGCTGGCCCTGCCGGCCGGGTCCGACCCCGCCGACGCGGCGCGAAGCGACCCCGATCTGCTGATCGCAGCGGTCGAGGAGGCCAGACCGTACCTGGGGTTCCGCCTCGAGAGGCTGTTCGCCCGCAGCGATCTCGCCAGCCCCGAGGGCAGGTCCCGGGCCGCGGGGTCGGCCATGTCCATGGTTGCCGAGCACCCCGACGAGCTGGTGCGGGACCAGTACGTCATGCAGATCGCCGACAGGTGCGGCGTGGACCCCGAGCGCTTGAGGAGCTTGCGCGCCCCTGCGGCGAGCGCAGCGGCGCCGGTGGACGCCGAAACGCCCGCCCGTCCGCCCGTCGGCGGGCCCGAGCTCGAAGCGCTGCGCATGATGGTCCACCGCCGCGACGAGGTCGCCGCCCGGCTGGCGGCGTGCCTCTTCCCGAACCCGCTCGCCCGGGGGGCGTTCGAGCTGCTGTCGGCGACGCCCGGTGTCCACGAGGCGGTCGAGACGGCCGACTCGCAGACCGCCGATCTGTTGCTGCGCCTGGCGGTGGAGGAGACCGACGCCGAACCCGACGACGTGGTGCGCCTGCTGGTCAAGCGCTGCGTGGAGGGGGAGGTCTCGAACCTGGAGAGGTCGCTGCGCCAGGCCGCCCCCGCCGATCAGGCCCAGTACGCCCAGCTGATCGCCTGGCTCACCAGGGGCCTGCAGCAGCTACGGGCGGAGCACCCCGACCAGCGTCCGGCGGTGGCCGAGGCGGAGCAGCGGCTGGTCGCCTGGCTGGCCGAACGCCGGGGCGGGACATGAGCGTCCGGGACACCGACCGGTCCGTGGCGGAGGGCGTGCACGACGAGCAGTTCGTCGCGCTGCTCCTCGCGGGCCGCGAGCGTGGCTACCTCACCCCCGACGACCTGCTGAGCGTCATGGACACCGTCGAGCTCACCCCGGAGGTGATATCCCGGGCGGTGGCGCGGGTGCGCTCCGCTGGCGTCGAATGGCGCGACGACACCGAGGAGGTGGCGAGCCCACCGGCCGCGCCCGCGCCGGTCGTCACCCGCCGCGGCGGGCGTCCGAAGGCGGTGAGGGCGCCCGCGGCCGACACGGACCTCGCCCCCGGGTTGACCGACCCGGTGCGGATGTACCTCAAGGAGATCGGCAAGGTTCCCCTCCTCTCCGCCGCCGAAGAGGTGGTTCTGGCCCGCTGCGTGGAGGCGGGCCTCGCCGCCGCCGAGCGGCTCTGCCAGTACGAGGAGGAGTCGGCCATACTCGCAGACCGCGCCAGGGTGACCGAGGACGAGCGCCTCCGCCGGGAGGGCATGGCGGCGCGTCGGATCCTCATAGAAGCGAACCTCCGCCTCGTCGTGTCGATCGCCAAGCGCTACCGCAACCGGGGGATGGCCTTCCTGGACCTCATCCAGGAGGGCAACTTGGGGTTGATGAGGGCGGTGGAGAAGTTCGACCACAGCAAGGGCTTCAAGTTCTCCACCTACGCCACCTGGTGGATACGCCAGGCGATCACCCGGGCGATAGCCGACCAGGCGCGCACCATCCGCATACCCGTGCACATGGTCGACGCGATCAACGAGATCGTCCGGACACAGCGCCAGTTGCTGCAGGATCTGGGGCGCGAGCCGACCGTGGAGGAGGTGGCGCGCCTGGTCGACGCCACGCCCGGGCGGGTGCGGGAGATCCTCCGCTTGAGCCAGGACACCGTCTCGTTGGAGCAGCCGGTGGGTGACGACGACTTCAGCCTGTCCGACCTGCTCGAGGATCCGGCGGCGGTCGCCCCTTCCGAGGCCGCCGCCCGTGCCCTGCTCAACGAGGCGATCAGCGGGGTGCTGGCCGAGCTGCCCGAACGGGACCGCAGGGTGGTGAGCATGCGCTTCGGCCTCGACGACGGGCAGATACACACCCTGGAGGAGGTGGGCCGCGAGTTCGGCGTGACGCGCGAGCGAATCCGCCAGATCGAGTCGAAGACCCTCGCCAGGCTGCGCCAGCCGGTCATGTCGGGACGCCTGCGCGGCTATCTCGAAGAGCCCTGATCTTCGGCGCCGCGCCGGCGGCCGGTCGCAAGGCGCTAGAAGCGGTTTGCTAGCGTGGACTTTTCCTTCCGGGGTAGCTCAACCGGCAGAGCAGGGGCCTGTTAAGCCCTTGGTTGAGAGTTCGAGTCTCTCCCCCGGAGCGGATCGAACCGCAGGTCAGGTCGTTGTTTTCGACCGTCTGCGGTCAGCGGGGATCCCACCACACGGTCACCACCGTGACCGTGGGTGGGACGAGCTCCGCGAGGGCCGCGGCCACCTCGCCCTCGCGCTCGGGGGGAAGGCACAGCTGGCGGCGCACCAGCGCGGCGCGCCCCTCCGGGTCGGCGGCGCCGTGCGCCGGCCTCTCGCGCCGCGCCACGGAGGGCTTCAGGCCGGCGGATTCGACCACCGCGACGAAATCCTCGGCCGTGGGCCCCTTCGGACGCTCCAGCCCCCAAAAGCGCATCCAGAGCGGAGCGGTGGCGCGAAGGGGGTGGTGCTCGGTGAGCTCGACGACCACCCGCCGGCGGGCGTGGTCGTCGAGCGCCGCGACGAAAGAGTCGATGGGGGCCACGTTGTAGACGACGTGGTGGCATACGACGACGTCGGCCTGCTCGACGCGCGGAGCGACGTCCGGCCAGGTCCCGGCGACGGTGAGGTGGGGGATGCGGGCGGCGGTGGCATCAGCGTCGAAGGAGGCGAGGAGCTCGGGCGACGAGTCCACCCCGGTCAGGTGGGTCGCCGGCGGGACCAGAGCCAGGCCGGCAGCCCCGCCGCCGCAGCCGACGTCGATCACGCTTCCGCCGCCGCCGAGCGCCTCTGCTGCGACGCGCCGCGAGATGCTGTCGGGGTCGACCGGCCGGGCGGAAGCGGCGAAGAGGCGCGCCGGGAACCCCCACGGGGTCTCCGGCGCCTGGGCGAGGATCTCCTCCGGTATGGCCCATGCCGCCAGCTGCTCGGCCCACGCACGCCCGGGGGAGCCGTCGGTCGAGGAGTGGCTCACCGCGGGATTGTAGGACGCCTCGACTTCCGGGGAGCTGCGACCACCGGGTCCCGAAGCGTGACAGACTCACAGCCTCGAGCACACCGGGCCCGTAGCTCAGCGGTCAGAGCAGGGGACTCATAATCCCTCGGTCGTGGGTTCGATCCCCACCGGGCCCACTCGACTCGACCCGAGTCGACTCTCGAAGGCCTGCGTCAGCTCCAGGCGACGACGAGCTGGTGGGTGCCGACCGGGATCTGCAGCACGACACCGCCGCCGAGGGCCCCGGTGGCGGCGATCGGGCGGTCGTCGAGCGTCGCCGACGACAGAGCGCCGGGCGTCGCCACCACCACCTCCGCCGCGCCCGGCGCCCAAAGCTGCATGGAGGCGGCGCGCGAGCTCGGAGCGGTCGCCTCGAGGAGCTGGGCCGTGGCCTGGAGCAGCACGGCGCCGTTGGGTAGCGGATAGGCGACGGGCATCACGATCCCTGTCCCGGCCGGCAGGACGAGGTCGCCGGCGGACGGGAGGCGAACGCTGCGGCCCCCGACGGTGGTCGTGGTGGAGAAGCCGATCGGCTCGCCCCAGCGGTTGTTGGCTACCACGGTGGCCACCCCGGCCTCGGCGGAGTCGAGAACCCTCGCCTGGATACGCAGGTCCGAAACGGCGGCCTGCGGGGTTACCGCCGCCAGCGCTCTGGCGACGGCGACGTGGGCTGCGTCGGGCGGACGGTAGGGGATCGCCTGCAGGGGGTCGCCGTCGAGGCCGCTCTCGGCTGCCGTGAGCTGCAGCAGGCCGACCACGTGCTCTCCGTTCCAGTAGGCGAGCGCCCCTCCCGCTACCAGGTAGGTGCCGCCTCGGCGCTGGTTGGTGTAGGCGTAGACGATCCAGGTCTCCGCGTTGCCGGCCGGGAGCGTGTCCGGCAGCATCGCTGGTGCCTTGTCCCCGAAGTACTTGGCGGCCAGGGTCCTGGCCAGCTCCAGGCTGGCGGAGGGGTCGGCGGGGGCTTGCTGCTCGTCGAGGACCACCCCGGCCCGTCCGGGCACCGAGCTCGCCGCCGGCCACGCCCCGAGGAGGATGGCGCTGCCAGACCCGAAGCGGTAGCGGTAGCCGCAGGGGGCGCCCTGGCGGGTTGCTATCACCTCGGAGCGTCCCGAGAGGTTGAAGGTTTGCACGCCCATCCAGACAACGACCGGCAGCCCGAGGACTTCGATCTGCTGGTCGTCTTCTGGATAGAAGGCGTCCTCTTTTTCCGGAAAGCAGGCGTCGGCGAGCACCGTGCACGCCCCGAGCTCCTCGTCTAGGTACGGCGGCGCAGGCCAGCAGACCAGCCGGCCACCCCGTCTCACGTAGCCGACGAGGTCCTCCTGGGCGGAGCGGGGGAGGATGTCAGAGGACGCGAGGAAGATCGTCGGGTAGGCGAGGTAGTCCTCGGGTTGAGCGGTGTTGACGTCGAGCAGGTCGAACGAAAGGCCGGAGCGCACCAGCAGGGTGGCGAGCGCCGGGACGTGGTGGCCGATGACCGCCCGCACGTCGGTGCGGAACCCCCAGCGCTGGGAGTCGAATGGGGCGTGGGTGAGGTAGTTGTCCCAGACGATCGCGACGTCGGCCCGCCGCCTCGACTCGGTGAGAAGCGGCCCTGCCGTCCTCAGCGCCTTGCCGAGCCTGCCGGTGGCGGCCACGGCCCCGTCGGGGACCCCGGTGCTGTAGGTGAACTGGAGGGCGCCGATGATCCCTTCTCCGAGCAGGATGCTGTAGAGCAGGACCTGGCCGGCCTGCGTTTCGGCGGACCACACGTTGATCTGGTTGCGCTGAGAGGCGCGTGCCGCCTGCGCGGTGAGCTCGATCAGGGGGACGGCCTCGGGTCCGTTGGCGCCGGGGTAAAGCTCGGGCTGGACCAGCACCGCCTTGGCGTCGGCGGCGAAATCGGCGGGCGGTGCGAGCGACAGCTCCATCTCGTGGGTGATCGGCACGTCGACGCCGGCGGACCTCAGATCGGCGGCGAGAGCTCCGAGGAACACGGCGATCTGCTCCGACTTGAAGCGCTGCCAGCGGAAGGCGGGGCGCAGCGACGCTACGCCCTCCTCTGGCAGAGGCCACAGCTTCGGCGGCGTCTCGCCGAAAGCCGCCACGTAGCGGGCGACCATCGCCGGGTTGTAGTCCACCTCGAAAGGGCCGAAGTGGTAGTAGTAGCAGGTCTCGTCGTCGACCTGCGTCGCCACCACCGGGCCTCCGTTGGTGGACAGCCACGGTCGGACGAACTCGGCGAAGTGTGTCAGCCAGCCGCGGGCCCCGGACAGGTAGTAGGGGGAGGCGTAGCTGGGCGAAGGGAAGTAGAACAGCGACATGCCCCCGAGCGCCGCTGCGGTCTCGGGCGGGCTGCTCCAAGGGGCGCTCTCCAAGAACGGTGTCCCGTCGGGCCCGTACTCGTACATGTCCGGCGGGGCGGTCTCCAAGAACCAGTCGGGCAGGCCCCCGTTGCGCCACTCGTCGGAGATGAACGGCCCGGGGCGCAGGATCACCGCGAATCCCGCCTCTGCGCAAAGACCGAGGAAGCTCTCCAGGTCGGTGTTGACCTCCAGGCCGAGATCCTGGTAGTTGGGCCCGTCCGTCCCGAAGTAGTCCTGGTACTCGGTCGGGTCGAGATGGTGGTCGTTGGGCAGGACCGGGTGGGTCCTGCCGGTGAAGTCAAAAATTCCGGGGAAGAACTCGTGCACGTTCCACGGGACGTAGGTCTGGATGACGCTGAAGCCAGCCTCCTTGCACAGCGCCAAGCGGTCCGGTATGTCGGAGGGCTTCGTCCGGAAGTACTGCAGCTCGCCGCCGTAGACGGCCGTGTCGAGCAGGTAGCCGCCCCGCTGCACCCCCCTCGGCGGAGCGGACGGCTGGGCGGCCTCGAGCTTGCCGGCGAGGAGGATCTGCCCTCCGAGGAGGAGCGCGCCCGCAGCGCCGGTGCCCCGCAGGAAGTCACGCCGGCTGATCGACTGCACCGTTGTCCATGTTCGGGACCAGAGCGGGGGAGTCCTGCCGTCGGGGGCCGGCGGTCTTGGTGGCGGCGCTCCGGCGGCTGCGGCGCCCCCAGAAGGGGATGCCGACGAAGGCTGCGAGGAGGAGGGCCATGCCTGCGGCGGCCAGGGGCAACGCCGAGCGGAGCCCCGGAGGGTCGTAGCGCCAGGTGACCACCGTGCGCCCTGCGGGGACGGGCACGGCCTGGAGGGAGTCGCGGGACTCCACGGCGACGCTGCGCGGGGCGTGCGCGTAAGGGAGGAGCGAAAGGGGAGGTTCCTCTCGCTACCCACCAGGTACAACCAGGAAGGATCTCGGCCCCGGTGAGGTTGAACTCTTCATGAGCCTGAAGGTCGAGATCTGGTCCGATGTCGTCTGCCCATGGTGCTACATCGGCAAGCGCCGCTTCGAGGCGGCTCTGGCGCGCTTCGAGCATCGCGACGAGGTGGAGATGGTATGGCGAAGCTTCGAGCTGGACGAGTCGGCTGCGCCGAGCGACCGGGTGAGGGGAACTTACGCCGAGCGCCTGGCGTCGAAGTACCGCACCTCTCTGGCCGATGCTCAGCGGATGATCGACCACATGGTCTCGACCGCAGCCGGCGAAGGGCTCGATTTCCGCTTCGACTTGGCGCGCCCCGGCAATACCTTTGACGCCCATCGGCTGTTGCACCTCGCGCTCGACCACGGGCTGCAGGACCAGTTCAAGGAGCGTCTCGATCGGGCCACCTTCAGCGAGGGCTGCCCGGTGTCGGACCACGCCGCGCTGGCGAAGCTGGCCGTCGAGGTAGGTCTGCCCGCCGAGGAGGTCGACGCTGTGCTCGGCTCGGATCGCTTCGCCAAGGAGGTCCGCGCCGACGAGGCGCAGGCGCGCGCATATGGGATCAGCGGGGTGCCCTTCTTCGTGATCGACTCGAAGTACGGCATCTCGGGGGCGCAGCCTGCCGAGGTCGTCCTCCAGGTCCTCAACCAGGCGTGGGCTGAGCGCACGCCTCTGACGCTGGTGGCCCCCAACGAGGCCGCGGGCGCCTGCGAGGGCGACTCCTGCGCGGTGTGACACAGGTCCGCTAACCAGCGAGGATCGGCGGGCCGCCGGGCGGCTCTCCATTGCGGCTCTGATCGCGGGGACGCAGCGGCGGGCCAATGCGGCCCGATCCGATCAGCGACCTTGGTCTCCTGGATAGCCGCGGACGAGGATCATTATCCGGTCGGACCAGGTTGTTGGGAAGAGGCAGCCGGATTTCCGCGTCGAATGGTGGTGATGACGCGCTCACAGATGGCGTTCGCCCCGAGGCGCGCCGACGAGGCCTCAGGCCACCGGGTCCTCCGGCCGGCAGGTGAGCACTTCTCCTCGGACGACGTCGCCGGCCAGAGCGCGGAACCGTCGTGGGGGCCCGGTCCGGGTCGGGTAGCAAACCCCGTTCCTCGTAGGAACGGATGGTCTTGGGGTTGACCCTCGCCCCGGTCGCCAGTTCGTCCATGCGCATCAGCCGACGGGGCTGGCTTCGACCGGGGGTATCCGATCTCGGTGAGGGCTGCTTCGATGTCGGCCTAGTTGAGAGACAACTCGTCGTAGCTGACCTTCACGTAGTTGGTGGAGGCGTCGGGGTGAACCTGCAGCACGCCGTTGAGCCTCGACAGGGCGGTGGCGGTGGTGTGCTCACAGCTCTCGCAGTGGGATCTGCTCCACCGTGATGATGATGGTCTGGGCCATTTGGCGTCCTTCCCGGTCTTCCTGACCTTTCAGGTTGCGCCCTTCCAGCAGGGTAGAAGGGCGCAACCTGCACGGCGCGACACGTGCGTGGTGGCTAGTGAACTTGATCCCGCCGCGCAAACGCGGACCGTAATGTTGCTGGCGCCACCGGTGGTACCATATATTTGTGCAAAAGACCACGCTGTACTTACCGGAGGACCTGAAGGCGGCGGTCAAGCGGGCAGCTGCGGAGCGCGGGGTATCGGAGGCGGAGATAATCCGCGAGTCGATTCGTGGGTTGGTCGGCGGTGTCCGTCCTCGTCCTCGTGGTGCTCTGTTCTCGAGTGGGCGGCCGATCGCCCGCGACGCCGAACAGATGCTTGCCGGCTTCGGGGATCGCTGAGGCGTGCCTGCCATCGTTGCGGACACGAGCGCCCTGCTGGCGTTCTTCGACGTCTCCGAGCCCGACCACGAGGCGGTGTCGGAGGTGTTTCGCGCAGCCGATGCCCTGGTCGTCTCCCCTTACGTGGTGGCTGAGCTGGACTACCTCGTCGCCACCCGGCACAGCGTGGAGGACGAGCTGGCCGTGCTCGACGAGCTCGCCGGCGGGGCGTGGGTCTTGGCGGCTTTCGACGAAGAGGGCCTCCGGGGTGCACGCGGGGTCATCGCCAGCTATCGAGACCAGGAGATAGGAGTCACGGACGCATCGATCGTGGTCCTGGCTGAGCGGTTCCGGACGCACACGATCGCCACCCTGGACCGCCGCCACTTCGGGGTGCTCCGGTCGCTCGACGGCGGTCA
Organism: Acidimicrobiales bacterium; assembly: GCA_035294565.1. Lineage (GTDB taxonomy): Bacteria > Actinomycetota > Acidimicrobiia > Acidimicrobiales > Palsa-688 > DATGKR01. The sequence goes on from DATGKR010000156.1 coordinate 15,273, forward strand.
CTTCGAGGTGCTCCCGCGGGTGGGTTGACGGGGCCGCATACACCTGTCGGGTAGACGGGGCGAGCTTCCGCTGCTGACGATCAGCTAGCTCCGCAGCGCAGTTCGAAGCCAGCCGTGGATGTCGATGGTCTAGGCCACGGTGGCCCGTGCGTCCCGGGCCGGGAGGGTCAGCCCGTCTTTACCACCTTGCGCTCTTCTCGCGCCGGCTCCTCCAGGACCTGGGTGTGATCCAGGGCCTGTTGGAAGCCTGGTGTAGCCGCTCTGCGAGAAGCTGCCAGCCAGCCCAGGGCGAGCGCGGCGAGCAGCACCTCGACGACGCCTGTACCGTAGTGGTAGCCGAGCGGCGTGACGACGGTCATGAAAGTCGACGGGTGGATCCCCATCTTCATCCCCATCCCCCCTCCGCTGCTACTGAACGCAGGAGAGAACACGGGCCCTAGTGCCTGCCAGGCCCCTCCTACAACGGCGAGGGTGGCTCCGCCTGCCGCCACCTGCCGATGGCGTGACAGAAGCAAGAGCATGCCGCCGAGGATCGTGGCGATGCCCGGAACCAGGTGAAGCTCCAGATGCGAGGCAGACCAGATCCATGCTCCGATATGGCTCCCGGCCGGCATCGGGTAGCCGAAGGCCGGTCCGGCGAATGGCACGATCGCCGCCCAGGCGCCTAGCAGGATCAACACGACGCCGATGCTGCGCAGGCCTCTGCTGTTGGTTACTCCAGCGGCTCCAACCATTTGACGCCTCCCTCATCGAGTCCGAATGGGTGTCGCAGTTGGTGTCGGCACACCGAGTCGGGAGCGAACCGCCACCGTCTCGAGGTGCGATTGCGCACCCGGACGATTCTGAGTTCGGGCTGAGGGTAAGCGCAATATATGTATTTTTATCTATATATAAAACACATATAGTGGAGAGGGCCGTGGCGCGTCGCTCCGGGCAGATCGGAGCGCGCACGGTTCAAGTTCGAAGACGAGCCCGCCGCCTTGCCCCCTCGCAGGTTTCGCGGCGACAGCTTGTCAGCTCAGTCTCAGGTTCGCGGACGAGCCGAGGAGGTCTTGGGCACCACCACGGCCTCCAGGGCTTCTGCGACCTCCTCGAGGGTGGTATTGATGTCGGTGACCACGGGCCCGATCGGCTCGGTCTGGCGCTCGATTGCGCGCACGCCGAACGTGATGAGCCCGAGGGTCGCAGACACGCGACGCAGGACGCTGGCAATGGCGATGAGGTACACCGCCAGCACGACGACCACGAGGGCTGCCTCGACGATCGTAACGACGATCAGCGCTGTGTTCATGAGTTAGCTCCTCTCCCGTGTCGGTCGCGACTGCGCTGCCCGGTGGGCGCTAAGTTCCTGGAGGAGTTGCCCCCCCCGGACCTTTGTCGTGCCGAGCAGGTGTGCCGCTTGGGTGTTCTGTGCGAGGCGTTTGCCCATCGTCCATACCTGGCCGACGGCTTCGTCTACGTCCCGGACAGTGCGGCGAAGGACTTCGAGGAGCCCCCAGACGACGAGCGCGATCACCAGACCGGCTCCCAGGGTGGCCCACCAGGCCACCTGGTCGGTCGTCAGAGCCAGCAAGACCATCAGCTTTCCCCCTTGACCTTGGCGAGCAAGGCACCCGCAAGCGGCCGGATCGATCGCGTGAGCTCACGGGTGCGGGCGAGCCCGTCGACAGCGTCGAGGTTGGTCGCGATACCGACCCCGGCTTCGAGGATGTCGCCGCTGTATCGCCCGATCTCGCGGGCCGGCCGGAGGACGTTCTGGAGCAGGCCCACGACGACGACGGCGCTTACGAGCCCGACTAGGAGCCCGATCGAGGCGAGCGCTGCGATGCCGTCGCTGACAGTCGCGAGCATCATTGGCGCCCTCCGCTGCGAAGGGCTTGTAGAGCCTGGACTATCCTGGCCATGGCAAGGTTGGTCCGCGCGATGTCGAACATGGCGTCCGTGTTGTCACGGGCGCCGTCGAGGGCGGCGGTGATGTCCTGGGCTTGCCTCACGATCCGTCGGCCGAGCGCGATGATGGCTATGAGCAACGTCGCGGCCACGACGGTCACGGCTCCGCCGGCGACCCATCCGGCGATCCATCCGGTTTGTATCGCCAATATCATCTTCCGCCGTCCCCCGTGGCGGCGTCGTCGCGTACCAAGCTCTGCGCGTACTTGGCTAGCGTGTCGGACCGGGTGAGGTCGACGCCGTGCACCTTCTTGGCGTGCTCAACGGCCTTGGCCAAGACTTCCTCCTCCGTGGCGCCGGTGATCTTGGCGCCGCAGACCACCCCGCCGTGAGCGCATCGGAAGCTCTTGGTCATCGGACCTCCTGTTCGGATGGTTGACGTCGCTTCACAAAGCAGACATGATCTTGCTAACTGTACAATACATCTAGTCGACGCGGTTGGTCGAGCGGCCTGGGAGGAGGTGGGACGACGACAGCAAGCCTGGTTCCCACGGCGCAGAATGCTGGCTCAGTCTTCGGGGATGCCACACCCAGAGGGGTCGGAGGTCTCGGAGGAAGCGAGGGCGGCGCTTTGGAGGAGGTGCACGTCTTCTGGGTGGCGGGCATGAGTTGTGACGGATGCACCATCGCTGTCTCCGGCGCCACTGCGCCATCCGTGGAGCAACTGCTGGGAGGGACGATCCCGGGGCTGCCCAGGGTCGTCTTGCACCACCCGGTACTCTCGGTTTCGGCCGGCCACGGCTTCATGGCGCCGTTCCGCCAAGCTGTCGAGGGCACCCTCGGCGCGCCCTACGTCATCGTCCTCGAGGGGTCGGTCCCCGACGACCAGGCCCTCGAGCACGAAGGCTACTTCTCGGGCCTGGGTGTGGGAGCCGACTGGCCCGAGACGATGCCGGCGCCGCGCCCGGCCGACCAGCCTCTGAGGGTGACGGACTGGCTCAAGGCAATGGCCCCGGGAGCCGCGGCCTGCATAGCCATCGGTACCTGCGCCACCTGGGGCGGGGTCCCGGCCGCCGCTGGCAACGTCACTGGGTCCATGGGACTCATGGACTTTCTCGGCAAGGACTACCGAT
>DATGKR010000157.1:0-4503 GCA_035294565.1 Acidimicrobiales bacterium
GCCAGCGCCGGGCCTCGTCCAACTGCGCCCTGTACCAGCCGAGGTGCCGCGGGGAGATGGCGGCGACGTGCTGCGGGTACGTCCACTCCAGGATTTCGAGGATGCGGAGGTAGTCGCGCTCGGTGGCCCCGTGGGCGAAGCGGCCGAACACCGCCCGGGCGACGGACAGGTCCTCCCGGCTCACCTGCTTCAGCCCTTCGAGCAGCAGGGGCCGTCCAGACTCGGCGGCCTCGCGAAGCTGGTCCGGGGTGACGCCCTCGGAGGCGAGCCACTCCCCTATGGCGGCGGCGGCGATGTTCATCGGAACCATCCGGGCGCGGTCGGCCAGCCACTGGCGGAACCCCACTACTCCTCCGACCCGCCTTCCGCCACGCCGTTCTGCGGCCACTCGCCCGGGACCGCCGACCCCGGCATGCGAGGCACGCCGGCCAGGAGGGGGAGATAAGCCTTGGCGTGGGTGAGCACACCGCGCAACTCGCCGACGAGGCCGCGCACCTCCTCATGCATAGCGTCCTTGCGGTCCTCCTCGCGCGTCATGGCCTCCAGCCTCTTCTCCGCCTGGCCCTTCAGCCAGATGCGGTTCGCTTCCTGCTCGGGGGTTAAGGCCTCGTCCTTGCGGCCGAAGAGGCGTTCGAGGAGCTGCACCTTCTCCGGGGCCTGGCCGAGGATGGCGCGGGTGAGGGCCTGGTCGAAGGTCTCGCGCTGGGAGAGCTGGCTGTTCTCCTGCCGGAGGCGGCTGATCTCCTCGTCGCGCCTCGCGATCTCCTTGGTCAGCACCTCGACGGCCTGCTTGTTGGACTGCTCCATGCGCTCGGCGATCTGCTCGGCGCGCGAGCGTTCGGCGGCGACTTCCGCCGCGTGCTTGTCCTTGATGAGTTCCAGGACCGTCCTGTTGTTCTCCTGGACGATCTGCAGGACTGTCGACCAGCGGGACTCGGCCTCCTCCTGGCCGGCCTCGAAGGCCCCGCTCGCCCGTTCCTCCGCCTCCTTGCGCCGCTCCCGCTCCAGGTCGGCGAGGCTGCGGGCCGTCTCTGCGGCGCCCTTGTGGATCTCCGCCACGGCGGCGGCGGCATGGACGGCCTCGGTGAGGGTGGCCGCCGGCGGCACGGGCTGCTGAGGGGACGTACCCTGCCCGTTGTCTGCGATCAAGCCCATCGCCCTCGCCTTCACCAGCTTTTCCTGCGTGCGGACCAAGTTGACCAGGGCGGCGTCGAACGGATCGACCGGCGCCGTGGCGGCCGGCGCGGCCTCGAACCCCAGCATCCCGAAGCCCGCCGCACCGCGCCTAGCCACCGGCCGTCGCCCCCAGCACGTCCAGCACCTCGCGGGGTATCAACTTCTGCTCGATGAACGGCTGCAGGCGGGCAAGCACGCCCTGGCGCGCCTCCTCGGCGATGGCCTCCCGCTCCGCCCGCGCCTCGGCCTGCAGCATCGGCAGGAGGTCCTGGACATAAAGTCCCTGGGGGTCATACTGGCGCTCGTCCTCCGGCCGCGCCTGGTCGGCGAGGAAGTCCCGGTGCGCCATGTTGAGGACCCACCAGGAGAACACCGTGGAGAGCGGCTGGCCCTGCACCAGCTCCCGGTGCCGCAGCGCCCAGGAGCGAAAGATGAACCCGACGGTCGGCGGCAGGTCTGCCTGCACCGCGCGCAACACCGCCTGCCACTCGGCCCGCTCCTTCGGCTTCGGCTTGTCCTCCTCGCCGCCCAGCCCGAATGCCGCAGCGAGGTCTCCTTCCCCGAATCCGGTCCCGGCGGCGCCACCCTGGCCAGCGGCGCCCTCTTCATCCGACTCGAAGCCGCCCTCGCCTCCGGGGTCGCCGAGGATCGAACTGAGGAGCGGGTCGTCTTCGGGACGCGACTGCGGCTGGTTCGTCGGCCTCTCCTGGCCCGCGATGCGCGACACCTCCAGGCGCAAGCCTAGCCGTGCCCTGGCGGCAAGCCGCGCGCTGCCGCTCGGGCGGACGGGCGGACATGGGCGGGGAGGGCGGACTCGGCGGACACAAACAGCAGACAGGGGTTAGAATTCGGCCAGGAAGGAGAGGATGGGGATGCCCTACTCGGGGACCCTGGAGGAGCGTCGGCGCAAGGAGCGGGAACGGAAGCGGCGCAGCCGGGCCGTCGCGAAGGCGGTCAGGAAAACTGCCGCCACAAGGTCACAAGTCAAGCCTCACCCGGAGCCCCGGCCCGTGCCGAACCCTGTCCCCTTCTCCGAGGGCGTCCGCGCCGGCCAGGTGGCTGGACTGCTGGAGGCGGCGCTTCGCATGCCGCGCTCGGCTGTCCTGATCGACGAGGCGGCGGTGCGCGACTGGCTCGCCGCTCATCCGGTGGGAGCATCCATCGTCTCGGAACTGCTGGCTGTCGCCGGGCTGCTGGAACCCTTCCGCCGGTGGCGGGGCTGACGCAGGCCCGATTCAAGGACGTGGCGGCGCTGCTCGAACTTCTCCAGGACCGCAGACCACTCGTGGGCTGCGTCCAGGAGCGCGGCGAACCGGCTGCGGAGCGCCGCCCTGCGGTCGGGGTTCGGCTCCCCCCGCCACGCCTCCTGGAGGGCATACGCCTTCTCGGCCAGCACCTGCTGCGACAGGGAGACGCGCTCGGCGTCCCGGTCGGGGTCGAGTTCGACGCGGACCTTCCCCTGGCTTTCGGGTGTGCGGGAGGAAATCTCGCGGAGGCAGAAGCGAACGAAGTCGCTGAACTTCGGTGCGCCGAAGGGGCCCTCAAATCCGTACTTCCTGCAGAGGTCCCGGAAGCGCCGCTCCTCCGTGGGGCTGAACCAGAGGGAATGATGGTGCCTGGAGGGCGACTTGGGCTTCCGGTTGTCGAACACCGCCACCGACAGGCGCGCCACCTCGTTGTGCTAACGTCTGTGTGCTAAACCCTCTACAATGTATCGTCCGCGCCGGGCCGTCAACTGCGCTGCCGTCACCCCCGCGTCACCCGCAGCCCCAGCCCCTCGGGCGGCGGCTTGCGGTAGATCGCCAGCCGCTGCCGGAGCTGCTTCCTCAGCGAGTCCACCTGCACGTCGGCCAGGTCGATGATCCGCGCCTCGGCCTTGCCCTCCCAGGCCCGCATGGCTCGGCCGACCTGCTGCTTGATCTTCACCGGCGACTTGCCCGGAGCCGCCATGACGAGCGAGTCGACGGCGGGGATGTCGACCCCCTCGTCGATCAGCTTGGTGCAGACGGCGACGAGACGCCCTTCCTGCACTTCACGGAAGGCCCGGGCCCGGGTGGCCTTCGGACTGAGACCGGTCAGAGCAACGGCAGGGACGCGCCACCGCTTGACCAGGGCACGGGCCAGAAGGTGCGCGTGGGGCCGCAGGTCCACCAGGACGATCACCCGGCGGCCGCTCCTGAACTCGCGGGCGGCCAGCTCGCAGGCGAGCACGTTCCGCCCGAGGTCCCGCGCCCGCGCCCGCTGCAGGTCCGACCACTCCCCCGACCCCCAGTAGGCGAAGCGGGTCGGGACAACCTGGACGGTCGGGAGAACAATGCGGCCCTGGGCCAGAAGCTCCCTCTGCTCGATGGAGACGATGGTCGGCCCCATAAGGTCCACCGCCAGCGGGCCGAGGCCGTCCGGACGGTCGAGGGTCGCCGTCAGGCCGAGACGGTAGCGGGCGGGAAAGCGGCTGATCACCGTGGCCGATGTCAGACTGGGCGCGTGGTGCACCTCGTCTTGGATAATAGTACCAAATCGCTTCGTCGCCCCCGACATACGCTTCTTGGCGAAGGTCTGGACCATGCCGACGGTCAGGTGGCTGCCCCAGTCCTCCCATCCCTCACCGACGTACCCGATGGCGCCGCGAGGCAGGTTGAACAATCGCCGCGCCCTTTCCCGGGCCTGGTCGGCGAGGGGCTTGGTGTGGACGAGCCACAGGGCCGGCTGGCGGAAGGCGGCGGCGAGGGCCAGGCCAACCTCCGTCTTCCCCGCGCCCGGCGGCGCGATGAGTATTCCGCCGCCGGCCCGGACCAGCTTCCATGCCGCCTGCGACTGCTCGGGGCGCAACTGCCCCCGCCAGCCGAAGTCGACGGGCGGCAGGACGAGCCGCAGGTCGACGAGTCGCGACGGGGCCATGGCCCGGACTTTCGGCGCGAGGCCCCGGGGCAGGGCGACGAATTCCGGGCGGTTGACGTAGGCCCGGACGACACGGCGGTCGCCCTTCGGGACGCGGCCCCTGCGGCGGTAGGTGGCGAGGCGCAGCAGCCGGGGCCGGAGGGTCCCGGGCGAGGGGACGATCAGGGTTTCGCGAAGGTAGGCGGTCAGCACCGCGCCTCCGTCCCCCGCAGCGCCTCCCGGGCCACGTCGAGCCGTCGCTTCAGATCGTCCCGCACGACAGCCGTCTGAGCCGCCTTCCCTAGTTCGAGTCGGCTTACCGCGGCCGCCGCAAGAAGCGCTTCGACGCCGTTGCAGAGCTGACGCAGCGCCGCCGCCAGCCTGTCCGCGCGCTGCTCAGCCGCCTCGGCGCGGGAGCGGAGGGCGTCGACCTCTGCAGCCGCTTTCCCG
>DATGKR010000158.1:0-3954 GCA_035294565.1 Acidimicrobiales bacterium
CCTACCAGTGAACGATCGTCGAGAGGAGCAACGGTGACCAACCGGGCCAGCGCCCCGATCGGAGCACCTTGCTGGGCCGACCTGTGGACGTCCGACGTCGAACGGATCCGCCGGTTCTACTCCGAGCTGTTCGGGTGGGACGCCCAACCGCCGAGTCCCGAACACGGCGGTTACTTCATGTTCACCCGCCAGGGCGTGCCGGTCGCTGGGGCCATGGGTGAGATGCGCGCCGACAACACCTGGAAGCCGTACCTCGCCACCGACGACATCCAGCGCTCTCTGAAACTCGCTGTCGAGCACGGCGCTACCGTGCGCGCCCCGGCGGTGGCGGTCGACGACCTCGGCAGCCAAGCCGTCATCGCCGACCCATCCGGGGCGGCGATTGGCATCTGGCAGCCGGGCAGCTTTCCAGGCTTCACGGTGATCAACGAGCCGGGGGCGGTGCTGTTCGTCGCCATCGACGTCCATGACTTCCAAGCTCAGATCGCCTTCTACCGCCAGGTCTTTCGCTGGGAACCAGCCGAAGAGGAAGTCGACGGCCATCACTACGCCGGGTTCATGGACCCCGAGACCGGCCGACCGCTGGCGGGCATCGGCGACGAGGTGGAGAACCTGGAGCCAGGCGAGGCGCCCGTCTGGTCGGTCATCTGGCAGTGCGACGACGTCGACGCGGCGGTGGCCAAGGTCCGCTCGCTCGAAGGAACCGTGATCAAGGGACCACAAGACGGCGGCTTGGGCCGTAGCGCCCGGGTGGCCGATCCGGCCGGAGCCCGTTTCTGGCTCTGCCAGGCGAAAGGTAACTGACCGGAGCGCGCTGCGATCTGCGCCCCCGCCGTCCTAGCCGCCGGGTCGTCGCTGGTCATGACCGCCACCCCGATCGACCGCAGCACGGCGATGACGGTCGAGGGGGTCGACGTCCCAGCCCGACAAGGCCGACCAAATCCGTTCCGATTCCGCCTGCCGGCGATGCGCCGGCAGCCCGGCGCTAACGTGCGACCATGATCGAGCAGGTCGCCTTCGGGCGGACCGGGCATCGAAGCACCCGGGTGATCTTCGGAGCGGCCGGGCTTGCCCGGGTGTCCCAGGAGCGGGCGGACGAGGTGCTCACGACCCTGCTGGAGTTCGGGGTCAACCACCTCGACACGGCAGCGGCTTACGGCGACTCGGAGCTGCGGCTCGCACCGTGGATGGTGGAGCACCGCGACTCGTTCTTCCTTGCCACCAAGACGGGGGAACGTGACGGTGACGGCGCCCGGGCCAGCCTGGAGCGGTCACTGTCCCGCCTCGGCGTCGACCAGGTCGACCTGATCCAGTTGCACAATCTCGTGGAACCCGACGAGTGGGAACAGGCTTTCCGCCCCGGGGGCGCGGTCGAGGCGCTGGCGCGGGCGCGCGACGAGGGGCTGACCCGGTTCATCGGGGTCACCGGCCACGGGCTGCGGATCGCCGGGATGCACCGACGCAGCCTCGAACGCTTCGACTTCGACTCGGTGCTGCTCCCCTACAACTTCGCCCTCCTGAGCGACCCCGGCTACCGGAGCGACGTCGAGGCCCTCCTTCAGGTCTGCTCCGAACGCCGGGTTGCGGTCCAGGCCATCAAGTCGGTGGCCCGAGGCAGGTGGGCTGCCGACCACCAGGGGCAGAGGTTCAGCTGGTACGAGCCCCTGCCCGAAGGAGCCGCGCTCGAGCGGGCGGTCCGCTTCGTGCTCGGGAACCGGCAGCTCTTCTTGAACTCGTCGAGCGATCTGCGGCTGCTGCGGCCCATCCTGCAGGCAGCGATGTCCGCGGGCGACGGCGTGCCGGCGGCCGCCGACATGGAGCGCGACGCGGCGACGCTAGGGATCCGGCCGCTCTTCGACGGGTTGGCACTGGAGCGGATCTGACCGCTTCGCCGGTCTCGGGCGGGCGGCCTGCGTGTGCCCGCTGCATCCGGTAGGGTGCGGGCAGCCGACGGGCGTCGGCGAGGCCCACGAGACATTTCGAGTCGGCCGTTCCCCCTGGACCGACTGGAGCTTCGTGACCACATCCGCCCTTGCCCTTGAATCCGACGGTTTCGCCGCGCTCGGCGTCCCACCCGAGCTCGCTGCCGCCCTGGCCCGAGCCGGCGTGGTCGAACCGTTCCCCATACAGGCGGCCACCATCCCCGACTGTTTGGCCGGCCGGGATATCTGCGGCAAAGCGCCGACGGGGTCCGGCAAGACGCTGGCGTTCGGGCTGGGAATCCTCTCGCGCCTGGCGCCCGCCCAGAGCGCGCCCGTCCAGAGCGCGCCGAACCGCCGGCGCCGCCGGGACGGCAGACGTCCCAGGGCTCTCGTTCTCGTGCCCACCCGGGAGCTGGCCGCGCAGGTGGAAGAAGTGATGGGAGGACTCGCCGCCGCCGTGGGGAGTACCGTGATGTCCGCCTACGGCGGAGTCGGTTACGCCAAGCAACTGGCGGCCCTACGGCGCGGAGTCGAGGTGCTGATCGCCTGCCCGGGCAGGCTGGAGGACCTGCTGGCACGGGGATCGGTCGATCTCGCTTTCGTCGAGATGGTCGTCATCGACGAGGCGGACCGCATGGCCGACATGGGGTTCCTGCCGGCGGTCCGCCGCTTGGTGGACGCCACGAGCACCACTCGACAACTGCTGCTCTTCTCGGCCACCCTGGACGGACCCGTCGAAAAGCTGGTCCGGGACTACCAATCCTCTCCGGTGCGCCACGAGGTCGTTCCTGCCGAGACGAGGCAGGGAGAGGTGCACCACCGCTTCTGGTCGGTGGCGGCCGACGAGCGGGTGACGGTGACCGCCAGGACGGTCGCCGCCCGAGGACCGGCGCTGGTGTTCTGCCGTACCAAGCACGGAGCCGACCGGCTGACCCAGCGTCTGGGGCGCTTCGGCCTGTCCACGGCCGCCTTGCACGGCGACCGGAGCCAGAGCCAGAGGGAACGGGCCTTGGCCGCTTTTCGCGCCGGCCGGCTCGACGTCCTGGTGGCGACGGACGTCGCCGCGAGGGGCATCCACGTCGACGCGGTCCCCTTGGTGGTCCACTACGACCCTCCCGCCGATGCCACCGACTACGTCCACCGCTCCGGTCGCACGGGTCGGGCCGGCGCCGACGGCATCGTCGTCAGCCTGGTTGCGCAGGACCAAGTCCAGGGGGCCCAGCGGCTGCAGCGCCAGCTGGGCCTGCCGGGCAGGCTGTCGGCGGCTGAGGTCGCTTCCTTGCCGGAGCTGGCCGGCAACGGCCCTCGTCGACGGAAGCCGAGGACCGTCCCTTCTCTCGCCGAGGCGCCAGGCGCCCGAGCTGACGGCGTGGGGGCGGCGCGCCGCACGGTCCGACGCCGGCGGGGCCGCCCGGGCGGGCGCTGAACAGGCCCCCGAGCCGACCGGCTCGCCTCAAGACGCCAGGGGCGAAAGGAAGTCCTCGACCGCCAGGTTGAACGCTTCGGGCTGGTCGATGTTGGCGGCGTGGCCGGCGTCTGCCAGCACCACCTTCTTCGCGCCGGGGATGTGGCTCGCCATGTAGTCGGCCGCCTTCAGGAACGGCTTGTCCCTGTCACCGACGAGGACGAGGGTCGGCACCGCGATCGACCCGAGCGACTCGATCACCTCGGGCCCGTGCTGGGTGAGGATGTGGCGGGCGGCGAGGGCCAGCCCCACCGGATCGTGGTCCCCGCGCTGCACCTCGGGCGAGCGCCCGAGCGCTTCGAGCCCCTCGTTCTCGAACCGCTCCGCCTGGGAAAGCGCGTAGTCGTTCCAGCCCCGGCGTCCCTCGTCGTTGCGGTATCCGGGCCCGGTGTCGAACAGCAGCAGCGCGCTGACCCGCTCGGGGAAACGGTTGTGGAACGCCAGCGAGAGGTAGCCTCCGAGGGACAGCCCTCCGATCGCCGCGCTCTCGATCCCGCACGCGTCGAGCACGGCGGCCATGTCCTCGACCGAGGCGTCTTGGGAGTAAAGCTCCGGTTTGGCCGGTAC
>DATGKR010000159.1:0-3371 GCA_035294565.1 Acidimicrobiales bacterium
TGGGGTGGTCGTGGGTGACGAAGCGATATCCGTAGAGGGCGACGCCGCCGGTGTGCCAGCCCTGGCGGGTCGAGGTCTCCTGGCCCTGGCGGGACTTGACGATCAGCTCGTGGTGGTAGCCCCGGGCGATGCCGATGTTCACGTGTCGGAGCACGATGGTGCCGAAGGACTCCTCCATCGGCTCGTCGGCCGCGCAGAGCCGGACGCCGGCCTGGCGCAGCTCGTCTTCGACGCGGAAGGCGACCGAGGAGTTGCGGCTGAGGCGGCTGATGGACTCTACGATCACGCGGTCGAACCACGCCGGCCGCCGGGCGGCGTCGGCGAGGAGGTCTTGGAGCCCGCCGTCTCGGGGGATGGGGATGTCGAAGCCCGCCAGCCCGCCCGAGCCGCGGGCCGCGTAGGCCCGCGTCCCGGACTCGATGTCGTAGTAGTGGGCCACGACCCGCCCGCTCGCCTCTTCGACGTGGCGTTCGGCATTTTGGAGCTGGCGGGGGAAGCTGAGCGTCGGGTCCTGCTCGTCCTCGGTCGAGACCCTCCCGTACCAGGCATAGCGGGGACTTGGACCGGCGGACGTGGTCATGGCGAGTCCTCCACGCCCCCTTCTACCTCCACCTCGCCGACGGATGCGAGCAGGGCCGAAAGTGCCTGCCCCTGAGCCGCGCCAGCGCCCGGCCGGCCTCGCCTCCCACGAGGGACCTCCAAGCGGATACGGAGGTCCCGGTCACCGGCGATCGGTCCCAGCGTGGTGTCCGCTCGACGGATGGCTCGCTGGCGCCGTCCGGTGAGCTCGGCCGTCACGCCCGGGCCTCCGCCGGCCGACTGGCCAGTTCCGCGAGCCGCCGGCGCGGCGCCCGCTCGCCGGCCACGAGCCACACCGCGCCGGCCGGGCTCCCGGCACCGACGACTGCCGTCGCCACCGGGAGCGTGCTCCCTGTCAGGGCCCGGCGAAGAGCGGGCTCCCGGCCCGGCGTCGCCAGCCAGAAGCAGACGGGTCGCGCCGCTCCCTCGGCCTCGGCGAGGTCGCGATAGCCGGCGAGCTAGCCGGCAACCCGGGCGAGCGGCTCGCTGCCGGTGTCGTGCTCCAAGAAGAACTCGACCCGGCGTCCGTCCTCCTCCCCCATCCCGTAGGCGTCGTGGCGTACAAGCTCCTCCCATTCGGCCGCGCACCGCCGCTCGGACCACCAGGCGACCACTTCGGCATCGGGGCGCTCGCGCGCTGCCTTGTGCAGCGCGCAGAAGAAGCCGTTCACCCCCAAGGTGTGGATCGTGCGCTGCCCGGCGGCCAGTGCCACGACCCTGTTGCGGAGCACCGAAGACCGTGGTGGCTCGATGCCGCGTTCGGCGGCGACGAGGGCAGCTCCCATCGCTCCGAGGCTGTAGCGCCAGGACTCCGTTCCCGTCGGACGGAGCGGACGGAAGCGGTCGAGGACACCCAGGCGGTAGGAGCGACGAGGCGGTGCTGAGCGGTGACGAGGTGGTTGAAGCAGAGGTGGACCACCTGTTCGGTGGTGAGCATCGAACACGGTTGCAACCGGGAGCGGTTGCCCACCCCGGGCGTGCCCCGGGCTACTCGAATGCCAACTCTGTAAGGTCCGGATGAAATGCATCATGGCGGGTGCGGGGGCAATCAGGGATCGGGTTTGGGTGTGGTGGTTGGCAGCGGTCAGCGAAGAGGGTTGAGATCGGCGCCGGGTTGGCTGTGTTGGTGCCAGCCGCGAAGGCTCCTTCTTCTTGTCTTGAGGGCAACCCGAGGACCCGCCCGAAGGGCCGGCCGCAGGGGCGGCAGGACAACCGAGCGCAGCGAGGGCGTCAGTGGTTCTCGGTGTTCCCCGGCCGAGCTGCCCAGCGAGACCGACCGCACCGGCGCTAACCCGTCGCGTGTCCACGGCCTGGACACGGCGGCTGGCGGCTGAAAGAGCAGGGATGTCCAGGTGCTGGACGCGACGTCACACCCATGGGGCAGACTGGTGGGCGTGAGTGTTGGTGAGGAGCTGCTCGAGGAACGCCGCCGGCGTCGCCGGGCGGGTGACCCGCGGCTGTCCGCTGAGGGCCGAGAGATCCTCGGGCGTATCACCCGGGGTGACCTGCAAGGCGAGTTCCAAGCTGCCCTGGACGCCGACCTGGCCGCCGACCCGATCTTGGGCGGTGGCGAGGATCCCGACCGAGCCGACTGAGCAGAGCAGGTTCTAAAGCGGTGATCGTCATCGATGAGTACATCGCGGTCGATGTCGTGCGCGGCGAGTGGCCCGACGATCTGCCCGACGACGACATCTTGGCCATGCCCGCCACCTGCTGCAGCGCATACACCAGCCCGGCACGGGCCAGCTGTCTGCCATCTTGGCCCAGCTCAGCGTCACCGACCGCGAGACCATCCGCCATCCCCACCCTGAAGTGGTCCAGGTGCTCGATCCCCGCCCGTTGCTCGACGAGGCGGCCTCCATCGGCGCCCGCTACCGCACCGGCGGTCTGCTGGTGACCGAGACCTTGGCCGCCGGGTTGGCCTACGGCCGTCAACTGTGGTTCGGGACCGAGGCCAACATCGGCCGGCGCATAGCCGATATCGCCGCCGACTTGGGCATCGCCATCCACATCGCCGCCCCCTGAAAACACGGCCGCCAGCGGGAGGCTGACGCCCTCGCTGCGCTCGGTTGTCCTGGCGCCCCTGTGGTGGCCCTGCGGGCGTCCTCGGGTTGCCGTCGAAGAAGGCTTGAACCGGCAGTTGCGGCTGGCAGAACAGCACCAGCGTCTCGGCCACGGTCACGCCCCGGTGTGGCTGTGAAGCGGCAGGCCCCCGGGGTTCCTTCTTCAGCTGCCAGCCGCAGCTCAAAGCCGCCAGGCGGTCACCGGCGGCTGGAAGACTGTAGGTCGGTGAGCATCACTCCAGCGAGGCGCACACAGCCGTCTGAGGTCCGCCCGGCCGCCGGCCGGGTGTTCGTCGCGCTCGCCGCCATCGTCACGGCCGTGGTCGTCGGGTTGCTGTCGCTGTTCATGGTTCCGGCGTCCGCGTCCACACTCGCTGGGGCCGGGAACGGCGTCGGGGTCAACCACGTCGCCGACGGCCAGCGCGTCGACGCCCATGAGGGTGTTCTGGCTGGTCAGGGTCGGGCTCGGGCGCCCAGCTACGACAGATCGGTGGTGGGTTCTGGTGTTGGGTGACAAGACGACCTACACCTACGACGCCGTCGACAACCGCACTTCTGTCACCGACCCCGCAGGCGACAAGACCGTCTACGCCTATAACCCCGACAACGAGCTGACCGGGGTCACCAACCCCAACGGCACCCAGTACTCCTACGCCTACAACTCAGACGGCGAGAAGACCTCCTACACCGACGAGAACGGACATGTCTGGTCCTACGCCTACAACAGCC
>DATGKR010000160.1:0-4814 GCA_035294565.1 Acidimicrobiales bacterium
AGAAGCCCATCTCCGACGACTGGAGCGTGGCGGTCGGACAACCCCGTCGCCCGCCCTCCACGACGGCGGCGCGGGTGGTCGCGTCTCCTAGCCCACGGTTCCGGAAGGCCTCGACGGTGGCGACGTTGTAGATGCCGGCCACCCCGGGGGTCACGATGAGCGCGGCGGTGGACGCCACCTCTCCGTCGAGGTAGGCGTTGAAGGCGGCGTAGTGCGGGGCCTCGAGCAGCGACCGTCCGAACATCCCGCCCACCAGCGTCGGAGGCATCCCGAACCCCGACGCGATCGCGCTCAGGTGGTCGTCCCACGAGTCGGAGTCCACCTGCCTCACTTCCACGCCGTGCGGACCAGTCACCTCGCTGGTCGACACGTTCATCAACGGGGTCGATCCGGCCGGCACCAGTCCCGCCTGCTGGCAGGCGGCGGCGGCTTCCTGCGAGTCACGGAAGCGGATGGTGAAGGGCTTCTCGCGCTCCCGGTAGAAGGACGTGACCGCCGCCAGGCAGGACAACGGGTCGGCGGGCGGTTTCACGAACGCGCTGTTGAAGAAGGCGATCGGAGCGGGGGTCACCGTGAAGAGCACATCGTCTGTCTCCTCGACCGTTCCGCCGTTGCTCGCTTCGACGAGCAGTCTCCACGCCCCGAAGTAGTTCTCCTCGGCGCTGGTCACGTCATCCCGGCCGGTCATCGCTTCACCCCCGGTTCCACGCTACACGAGCTGCCCGCGAGGGAGCGGTCGACGCCGAAGATGGGGTCTCTGCCTACGTGGTCGGCGGGGTGGTCGTCGAAGGCGACGGCGCCGGCATCTGGAAAACAGTCGCCGACGTGGCCAGCGGCGTCGCCGACCCGGGTGAGGTGACGGTGACGGTCAGGGTCACCGGCGGCCCCTGCGGCGGGTCGAGCGGCCCGAGACCGGAGATGGTGTAGGCCTGGCCGGGCTGAAGGTTGACGAAGTCGCGCGCCGAGGAGGCGCCCTGGCCGGCTGGGTTGATGGAGGCGACGACGGTCAGGTTGTCCTCCACCTGGTTGCCGGTGTTGGCCATGACGATGGTGACGGTCACCGCGGTGGCGTCGGGGAGCACGACGGTCGACCCGTGGCGCGACACCGCCGAGGGGGAGAACGACACGGCGTAGATCTGCACCCGGTGCAGGGGGGTCGCCGAGGCGTGGCTCTGCAGGCTGGCGAGGAAGGTCTGCGCCGCCTGCGGCTGGTAGGGGGCCATGTCGGGGGCCCACGCCGAGGGGGGCATCCTGACCCCGACCGACGCGGGGAAGGTGGACTGGAAGAGCCGGTACGCCTGGTCGCCGACCTGGATGTCCTCGCCCGCCTGGGAGACGAGGGCCGGCCCCGGTGCGCTCGGGCGGGGGAGGGGCACCTGGGCGGAGGCGCCGAGGGCGGACAGGACGGCGTCGCGAACGTCGGCGGCCGCCTGGCTGCGGGCGAGCAGGCAGGCTTCGAGCAGGCCGGCCGAGCCGCCGAGCTGCTGGGGGGGCCGCAGCGACACGACCGCCTGGTAGTTCGAAGAGGCTTGGGAGGCGAGGCGGTCGACCTCGGCGGCCAGCGCCTGGGGCCTGGCGGCGAGCCCCGCCGACCACACCCCGGCGATCACCTGGCCCTCGGCGGTGGACGAGGAGATGACCGGCAGCACCCGGTCCACCCACGCCCCCGCGGCGAGGTCCTCGACCGGCTTGGGGTCACGGGAGTTGAGGGCGGCGTCGATCAGGAGCACGAGGACGGTGACGGCGACCGCCACGGCCAGCCACCGGAGCCCCGACGACCATCCGTTACCTGCCCTGGCCCGCCGAGCCGTCCGGCCGGGTAGCGCCATAGCGGGCCACACGATAGCCCTCCCGATTGCGGGCGGTCAGTCGCCTGGACGTAGCTTTGGACAAATGTGCGCCGACGATTCACCAGCCCATCTGCACCACATCGACCCCTCGGTGCTGCACGACTTCGAGCCGAGGGTGGTCTTCGACCTCGAACCGGTCGACTCGGTGAGCGTCACCACCCTCATGGACAACGTCACCGACGTCTTCATGCCCGATCAGGGCCCGGCGCACCGGGCCCCGGCGCTGGCCGGCCACCGCCCGGCGGCCACGATGAGCGGCGGCGAGGCGCTCGACGCCCTGGTGGCCGAGCACGGCTTCTCGGTGCTGGTCGAGGTGTCCAAGGGCGGTGCGCGCCACCGGATCCTCTTCGACACCGGCACCAGCCCCGACGGGGTGGTCGACAACATGCGCCGCCTCGAGGTCGACCCCTCCCTCCTCGAGGTCATCGTCTGCAGCCACGGCCACTTCGACCACACCACCGGCCTCGACGGCCTGGCCCGGCGGCTGGGGGCGGCGAACCTGCCGGTGCTGGTGCACCCCGACTTCTGGCGCCGGCGCCGGGTGCTCATCCCCGGGCGGGACCCGAGGGAGATCCCGAGCACCAGCCGCAGGGCGCTCGTCGACGCCGGCTTCGAGGTCGTCGAGGAGCAGCAGCCCAGCTTCTTGTTCGACCGGTCGGTCCTGATCACCGGGGAGGTGCCGCGCGTCACCGGCTACGAGCCCGGGTTCCCCTCCCAGGAGGCGTGGCTGGGCGGAGAGTGGCAGCCCGATCCGCTGGTACTCGACGACCAGGCGCTGATCGTCGACGTGAAGGGCAAGGGGCTGGTGGTGATCACCGGCTGCGGCCACGCCGGGGTGGTCAACATCTGCCGCTACGCCGGCCGGCTCACCAATGACCGGCCGATCTACGCGGTCATGGGCGGGTTCCATCTCAACGGGCCTGTCTTCGAGCCGCTCATCCCCCGCGTCCTCGACGACCTCGGCGCGCTCGGACCGAAGGTCGTCGTGCCCGCCCACTGCACAGGCTGGCGCGCCCAGCACGCGATGGGCGCCCGCTTCGGGGAGGCGTTCGTCCCCAACTCCGTCGGCACTCGCTTCGACCTTTGACCTGAGCCCGACGAGCGGCGTTTTCCAGCCCTGGCTCGGCTGCGACGCCTGTCCCGGGCTCGGCTGCGACGCCTGTCCCGGGTCCGGCCGTGACCCTTGTCCCGGGCTCGGCCGTGACCCCTGTCCCGGGCTCGGCCGTGACCCCTGTCAGCTGGGCGGCGCCACTGGAACGAGCGAAGGCTGGGTGTACACGACAACCGGCGGGTAGGTGCGGGCCTCGACGGTGTAGGCGGGGGTCACCTCGAGCACCTCGAGGGACCCGATCGAGATCTTCGGCGTGGCGGCGGCACCCGGCGGCACGTTCAGGCGGAGCCTGATCCCGGTGATCGCCCGCCTGGCCCAGTCCAGGGGCAGCTTGACGACGGTCCGCCAGTGCCCGCCGTCGTGGAAGGGGAACGTGCTCGCCACCCCTGCGGTCGCCTGGCGGTAGTCGTTGGAGTACCAGGTGGGGCTGCCCGCCAGGCGGAGCTCCACGGCGACCGACTGGGCGCCGCTGGCCGCCACGTCGGCGTCGACGATGGCGTACTGGCGGTAGTCGCCGACGAGCAGGTTGTCGGGGTCGGTGGAGATCAGGTGCTCGCGGGGCAGCTCCTCGTTGGACACCTGGTAGGTCCACGGGTGCAGGTCCATCACCTCGCTTCGCAGCTGGCCGGGCGCCGGGGCGGCCATCGGCGCCTGCTGGAAGCGGAAGGCGCTGGTGCCCTCGTCGCTCATGTAGTTGGTCGCCGTCGCGTCGCGAAGCACCGGGTGGTGGCCGAACCAGGCGCCTTCGAACGCGGCGGTGGTCTCCTCGGGGGCCATGACCCCCGGCGGCCAGGGGAGGCTCTCGCAGCCGCAGGAGGCGTAGGTGGCGCTGGTGACGTCGCCGTCGGGGGCGACGGTCTCCTCGAGGACCGACACGACGTCGGTCATCCGCCCCCACAGCCCCCACTGGTAGGCGGGGACGACGCTGTCGCCCTGGTCGTGGGCGGAGAAGACCATGACGTAGCTCAGCTCGTGGCTGCCGTCCGCTTCGCTGGTCTCGGCGGCGTCGTCGAGGAGCGGGGTGTAGCGCTGCCCGGCGGACGGCCGGCCGTAGAGGACCGGGGCGTAGGCGTCGAGCAGGTACCCGGCTGCGCCCGGGGCCACCACACCGAGGGTGGCGGCTTCGAGCTGGACCTCAGGGACGCGTCCCTGCACGTGGGAGAGGGCCGGGTCGACCGAGACGGTGAGAAGGTGGCGGCCGGGCCCGACCGGCCCGGTGAACGCCTCGTAGGTGAAGGGCCGGGCGCCGTAGAACAGAACGACCTGCTGGGCGGGCCCGGCGTCGAGGCGCACGTCGACGACCACCGCCGTGTCGCTCGGCGAAGCCCAGCTGGTGCCCGGGGCGGACATGGTGAGCCAGAGGACGCCCTCCCCCGAAGAGGCCGGCCCGTTGACCGCCGGCGACACGGTGCCCGGGCCTTCCGGATAGGCGAGCGGGTCGCTGACTGCGCCGGCGGGGACCTCGACGCTCGCCGGATGGCCGGGAGCGGCCAGCGTGCTCGCCGGGCGGTCGGC
Organism: Acidimicrobiales bacterium; assembly: GCA_035294565.1. Lineage (GTDB taxonomy): Bacteria > Actinomycetota > Acidimicrobiia > Acidimicrobiales > Palsa-688 > DATGKR01. Next base: position 4,477 of record DATGKR010000160.1, read on the forward strand.
ATTACCCAGCCGGGTGGGCCCCTCGCCGGCCAGCGCCGGCGACGCGAAGGCCGACGCCAACCAGGAGCCAACGACCAGCAAGGCGGCCGCCCTCGCCCCCACGCTCCGGCGACCGGTCCCCGCGCGGCGCATCCTCGCGCCGCCCATCCAGGGGACCTCTGCCCCCACCGCCGGGCGCGGCCCATCTGCGGCTCCTGCTCTCACCGGGCCATCCTTCGCCGCCGGGCACCCACCCACCTGCCTCCGCCTCGCCGACCCACCCGGCCGTTACCATTGGAACCGCACCCTCGGAGGCCGGGTCAGGCCCCCTTTCGGAGTCGAACCACCGCCGAAGGGAG
>DATGKR010000161.1:0-7648 GCA_035294565.1 Acidimicrobiales bacterium
GATCTCATCGCCGGGGCCGACGAGGCGATGTACCGGGGCAGACGGGCGAGGGGAGCCGCGCCGGCCGCTCGCAACCCGCGGCTCGCCGCCGTCCGATAGGCGCGGCGCCTGCCTGGCACCGGCGGCGGTCGCTCAGCGGCCCGAGCCGAGGCTGTCGTCGCCGTAGACCGCCCGGCTCCAAACCGTGAGCAGCACATCGAGGGCGTCGTTCTCGTGCACCGACGGGTGCTGGCCGGACATCGCCGCGTGGAGGACCCGCTCGTTCATCCAGTTGAGGGCCACGGCGAGCAGCCGGGCGTCGGGGCCCGGCAGGGCGGCACCGCGGCGGCGCTCGGACTCGATCGCCAGGACGGTGTCCTCCACGAAGCCCTCGATGATGTCCCCCCAGACCCGCCGAACCTCGTCGCTCTCGGCGGCGAGCTGGCCGACGGCGAGCATGAGCGCCCGGTGGGAACGGAACGTGTCGACGATGCTGGCCACGCCGCGGCGCCAGATGGCCGCGGGGTCCTCCCCCACCTCCTCCAGTGCTCGCCCGCGAAGCGCCCGGGCCTCGGCGGCGACCCGGTCGAGCAGGGCGAGGACGACCGCCTCTTTCGATTCGAAGTAGAAGTAGAAGGTCGGGCGCGAGATCCCCGCCCCCCTGGCGAGGTCGTCGATCGAGATGTCCGCGACCGGCCGCTCGGCGAGCAGGCGCTCCGCCGTGGCGAGGATGGCGCTCTCCCGGTCGTCGCCCGAAGGGCGGCGAACCCGCCGGCCGCGCTCTGGAGCGGCGCCCGCCGTGAGCCCCGGGGCGGGGTGGCGCCGGTTCACCGCCGGCGGGCCCCGCGGCCGACCGCCCGGCGGCCCGCCCGGCCGAAGAGGTCCACGTAGCGTCCACCCAGCAGCCGCGGGACGGCTGCGATCAGCCAGGCGTCGGGTCCCACGAGGATCCTGGCCTGGTTGCGGTCCACCCCGTCGAGGATGCGGGCGGCCGCCCGCTCGGGCGAGGTGCGCGCCACCCGCTCGAAATCGCGGGCCGGGTCGTCGCTCGACGCCGCCTCCCGGGCGCTCGGGCGTATCCGGGCGTTTCGGGCGATGTTGGTGCGTATGCCACCCGGGTGGACGGCGTGCACCGTCACCGGGTGACCGGCCATCGTCACCTCCTGGCGCAGCGCCTCGGTGAACGCCCGGACGGCGAACTTGGAGGTGGCATAGACACCGTTGTAGGCGGGCGCGACGAGGCCGAAGACGCTCGAGAGATTGACCAGGTGCCCGTCCCCCGAGGCGATCAGGTGGGGGAGGAACGCCTTGGTGCCGTTGATGACCCCCCCGAGGTTGATCCCCAGCAGCCAATCGAGGTCCTCGAAGGTGGTGTCGGCGATGGTCCCAGCGACGGCCACGCCGGCGTTGTTCACGACCAGATTGACCTTCCCGAAGTCGGAGACGACCTGCTCGGCGTGGGCGAGCACCGCTCCCCGGTCGGCGACGTCCACGCTGTAGGCCCGCACCTCGACGCCGCGCTCCCCGCACATCCGCTCGGTCGCCGCGAGCCCGGCGGTGTCCACGTCGGAGATCGCCAGGTTGGCACCCCGAGCTGCGAGGGCGACCGCGAGCGCCCGCCCGATCCCCGAGGCCGCTCCGGTGACGACCGCCGTTCGACCGGCGTACTCGACCTTCGTCAACGCCCAGCCTTTCTCGACACCATCGTTTTCAACATACTGTTGATCTCCTCGACATAGTGTTGATAGGGTAGCAGGCGTGAGCGAGCACTTCGACGTCATCGTTGTGGGCGCCGGGCTCTCGGGCGTCGGCGCCGGGTACCGGCTGCAGACCTCCTGCCCCGAGAGGACCTACGCCATTCTCGAGGCGCGCCACGCGATGGGCGGCACATGGGACCTGTTCCGCTACCCCGGCATCCGCTCCGACTCCGACATGTTCACCCTCGGCTACCAGTTCCGCCCGTGGGGCAAGGCCAAGGCGATCGCCGACGGGGAGTCCATCCGCCGCTACATAGAGGAGACCGCGACCGAGTTCGGCATCGACCGGCACATCCGCTACGGCCAGCGGGTGACCTGCGCCTCGTGGGACTCGGCCACGGCGACCTGGACCGTCGAGGTGGAGGGCGGGGGGAGCTACACGTGCGGCTTCCTCTACATGTGCAGCGGGTACTACCGCTACGACCATGGGCACGAGCCCCGCTTCCCCGGCCAGGAGCGCTACCAGGGGCGTTTCGTCCACCCCCAGAAGTGGCCGGAAGACCTCGACTACGCCGGCGCGCGCGTGGTGATCGTCGGCAGCGGCGCCACCGCCGTCACGCTGCTGCCCGCCCTGGCCGAGAAGGCCGCTCACGTCACCATGCTCCAGCGTTCCCCCACCTACATCGCCTCGCTGCCCGGCCGGGACCCGCTCGCCGTCGCCACCAACCGGCTGCTCCCGCGCCGACTGGCCCACCAGGCGAACCGGCTGCGCAGCATCGTGCTCACCCAGCTCTTCTACCAGTTCTGCAGGCGGTGGCCTTCGGCGGCGAGGAAGCTGCTCACCGCCCAGATGGCATCCCAGCTGCCCAAAGGCTACCCGGTCGACCCCGACTTCAACCCCCGGTACGACCCGTGGGACCAGAGGCTTTGCGTCGTCCCCGACGGCGACCTGTTCAAAGCGCTCCGCGACGGCCGGGCTTCGATCGTCACCGACACGATCGCTACGTTCACCGAGAAGGGGATACGCCTCGAGTCGGGCCGGGAGCTCGAAGCCGACATCGTGATCAGCGCCACCGGCCTCGAGCTCGTGGCCGCGGGCGGCGCGAGGATCGTCGTGGACGGGCAAACCGCGGACCCCGGGGAGACGCTCGTGTACAAGGGCTGCATGCTGAGCGGCGTGCCGAACTTCGCCATGTGCGTCGGCTACACCAACGCTTCGTGGACGCTGCGGGCCGACCTGAGCCACCAGTACGTCTGCCGGCTGCTCAACCACATGCGCCGCCACGGGTACGACGCGGCAGTCCCGACCCCGCCGCCCGACGTCGAACGCCAACCGCTGCTGGCGCTCACCTCCGGCTACGTCCAGCGGTCGGTGGGCATCATGCCCAAGCAGGGGGACCGCGCCCCGTGGCGCATCAGGCAGAACTACATACCCGACTTCTTCACCGCCCGCTTCAGCGACGTGACCGAAGACATGGTCTTCTCCCGCGCGCTGCGCCCGGCGAAGGTCGGCGCCGCCGCCTAGCCGTGCCCTGCTAGCCGGGCACGCGTCGCCAGAGCGGGCGCGGCAGGTGGCGAAAGATGATGAACAGCAGCCTCAAGACCGGCGGGACCCACACGACGCCCCGGCCGGCCCGCAGGGCGCGCACGGTCTCGGCGGCAACACGCTCGGCGGTGGTGGCCAGCGGGGCCGGCTTCATCCCCGCCGTCATCTTCGTCCGGACGAAACCCGGCCGGACGACGAGCACTTCCACGCCGGTGCCGGCGAGCCAGTCCCCGAGCCCCTGGAAGAAGCCGTCCATCCCCGCCTTGGACGAGCCGTAGACGAAGTTCGCCTTGCGGACCCGCTCCCCCGCTACCGACGACAAGGCGACGATCGCCCCGTGGCCCTGACGGCGCAGGAGCCGCGCCGCGGCCAGGCCGGCGGACACGGCACCCACGTAGTTCGTGGCGGCCACGAGGGTGGCGTCCTCCCCGGGCCCACCGGAGGCGCCGAGCAGCCCGAACGCGACGACGACCACGTCGACGTCCCCGCCGACCGCGGCCGCCGCCTCGGCGAGCACCCGGTCGTGGGATGCCGTGTCGAGGGCGTCGAAGGCGACCGTCTCCACCCGGCCGGCGCCGGCACCGACGAGCCGGGCCGAGGCGGCGCCAAGGGCGTCGGGACGCCTCCCGGCGAGGACGACGGTCGCGTGCCTGTCGCGGCACAGCTCGGCGGCGATCGCCAGCCCCAGCTCGGAGGATCCCCCGAGCACGACCACCGAGCCGACGGCGCCGAGACCGTCCCTCAAGCCAGCCCCCCGAGCCGCCGCGACAGGTCGGATTGCATCAGCCGCTCCGGGTCGAGGCGGTCCCTGACCTCCCGCCAGCGCCCCAGCCCCGGGTACATGACCTCGAGCAGCTCGGGGCGCAAGCGGGAGTCCTTGGCGAGATAGACCCGGCCGCCCGCCTCGGCGACCTTCTCGTCGAAGCCGTCCAGCAGGGAGCCGAGCCCTTCGATGCCTGCGGGCAGGTCGAGGGCGAGAGTCCAGCCGGGGCGCGGGAACGACAGCGGCGCGGGGTTCGCCTCACCGAAGCGCTTGAGGACCGCCAGGAACGAGGCGCAGCGCCGACGGGCGAGAGATTCCACGACGCGTCGGACGGTGTCCTCCTGGCCGTCGGGGACCACGAACTGATATTGAACGAACCCCCGCCGCCCGTACATCCGGTTCCACTCCGCGACACGGTCGAGGGGATGGAAAAAGGTGGCCGCGCCGACGAGGTGCCCCTTTGTCCGAGGAGGCGCCTTGCGGTACCAGAGCTCGTTGAACGCCGCGACCGTCCAGCGGTTCAACAGCCCCGGGGGCGCCCACGGCGGGGCCCGCAGCGAGTCGGAGGGGCGGAACTCGAGCGGCCGGGTGCGCAGCCTCGGCGGCAGGTCGTCGCGGGCGGCGTGGTCGCCGAACTCGGCGATCGACCGGCCCAGAGACGCGCCGCGTGCGAGGCAGTCCACCCAGGCCACCGAGTAACGGTGGTGACGGTCGCGTTCGACCATGAGGGCCATCGTCGCCTCCAGGTCGGCGGTGCGGACGCTGTCGACCGAGATCATCGCCGTGTCGATGCGGATCATCTCGATGGTCGCCCGCCGGATCAGCCCCGTCAGGCCCATACCGCCGGCCGTCGCCCAGAACTCCTCGGGGGTGGCGTGGGGGGTCAAGGTCATCGGCCCCTTCCCGGGGGTGACGACCTCCATCGAGCGGACGTGGGAACCGAAGGTGCCGTCGAGGTGGTGGCCCTTGCCGTGGACGTCCGATGCGATCGCGCCCCCGATGGTGACATAACGGGTGCCAGGAGTGACGGCTGGCCACAGCCCCAACGGGACGAGCACGCGCATCAGGCGGTCGAGGCTCGCCCCCGCCTCGACGGTCACCGTCGCCGACCCGAGGTCTACGTCTACGATGCCGTCGAGCCCGGTCATGAGCGCCACGCTCCCGCCAGCGTTCTGGGCGGCGTCGCCGTAGCTGCGGCCGAGTCCCCGACCTATGAGGCCGCGCTCGCCGGCGGCCGCCATGACCGCCTCGAGCTCCCCGGGTCGCTCCGGGGCCACCACCGTGGCCGCGCTGGGCGCCGTGCGGCCCCAGCCGGCCAGGAGCTCAGCCGTAGACACCGAGCGAGAAGAGAAGCAGCCAGACGAGGCCGAGCAGTTGAAGCTGGCGGTCCCGGAGGACCAGCTCCTCGGGATGCGCACCGCGGCCCTGCTCGACGAGGAACGTGAAGTGGAGGAGGGCGAGCAGGACGGGAACGGTCGACAGCTGGTACCAGATGGGGTCGCTGTGGTGGAGGGCGGCGGGCTCCAGGCTGAACGCCCAGAGGCTGTAGCCCACCATGGCGGCGGTCGCCGAGATCGCCAGTACGATCCGCAGGAAATTGGTGCTGTAGGCGTCGAGGGTGGCTCGGTGGCCCCCGCGCTCCTCCCCGAGCTCGGCGTGCTCGGCGAGCCGCTTGCCCGTGACCATGAGCAGGCTCCCGAACGTGGTGACGATGAGGAACCACTCCGAGACCCTGACCGGCACGGCCACCGCCCCGGCGATCGCCCGCAGGAGGAACCCCGCCGCCACCGCCGCCAGGTCGTAGACGGGGAGATGTTTCAGCACGGTGCTGTAGGCGAGCTGCAAAGCGACGTACATGCCGAGGACCAGCCCGAGCTGCGGGCGCAGCACGACGCCGAGGGCCACCCCCGCGCCCATCAGGAATGCTGCGGCCGTCAGCGCCGCCGGAACGGGCAGCGATCCAGCGGCGACGGGACGGTGACGCTTGACGGGGTGCCGGCGGTCGGCGCCGGCGTCGATCACGTCGTTCAAGAAGTAGGTGCCCGACGAGACGGCGCAGAACAGCCCGAAGCAGGCGAGAACGCGCTCGGCCGGCACCGCGTGCGACAGGACCCCGGCGGCGCCGGCGGCGGCGAAGACGAGGACGTTCTTGGACCACTGCTTCGGGCGGGCCGTCCTGACCAGCGCGCCGGGCAGGCCGTAGCGGGGGCGTACGCTGGGAGCGGCCACCGGTTGGAGCGGCGGAGCCTTTTCGGCGGGCCGGGCCATCGCCAGGAGGTTAGCCGTCGGCCTGTCAGCCGGCTCGGCTTGCGCCGCTGGGGAGCGACACGAGGAAGAAGTCGCGCGACTCCAAGGTGGGCGGCAGGTACCTCTCGGCAGAGCGTTGCATGCTCGGGTACAGCTTCACGCCCGTGACCTGCGAGGGGTTCCCCGGCTGGTGCTGGTAGAAGTTGAACGTCACCCACTCCGGGTTGATGTCGAGGGTCATGGCCCGCACTGCGCCGACCCTCTTGAGCGACTCGGCCAAGCTGCGGGCGGTGAGGGCCGGACCCGCGACGTAGACGAGCGCCCCGTCTGCGGTCACGCCGATCCCCGAGCGGGCGACGACGGTGTTGGCGCCGAGGGTGAAGCCCCAGATGCGGTTGTCGGAATAGGTGGCGTCGGGCGCCGCCTGGCCGTGGTCGACGATGGGGACGAGGTTCTGCAGGACTGCCACGACATCGGGGCTCATCGACACCTCACTGCCCCACGCGCCGATGTTGACGCGCCCGTCGCGGTAGATGACCATCGACGCCGCACCTTCTTGCAGAGGTACCGCCGTCCGGCCGTCGAGGTAGAAGCCGCCGTGGGCGTCCGCCATGCGGAAACCGCCGTTGAAGGCGGCCGCGGCGCTCGGCAGCTCGGCGGGGGTGATGTACGGGGGGTGTGGCCAGGTGCCGCCCGGCTCGTGGGCGCCGGGTATGAGCGACACCCTCATCACCAACGGGTCGATCCACACGGCGCTGGTGATCTGGCTGGTATAGATCCGGTCGGCGCGGAACTGCGCTTCGTACATTCCCGGCACCCCGTCGACGGTCGGTCCCACCGGCTGCCACTGTCCCTCTCCGGGAAGGGCGGGGGAGACGACGAGCGGGACCGGCGCTGGCGGAGGCAGATGAGGGATGCTCGGCTGGTTCTGGGCGGGGGAAGCCGCCGTGGCGGGGACCGGGTTGAGCGAGCGGGGCCTGCCGCCGGGGGACGGGGCCTTGTGGTCGTAGTAGTACTGCTCCAGTGCGCTGGCGAGAGCCGCTGCGTGGTGGGAGCGAAGCCAGTCGGCCCACTTGGCCTCGAAGCTCTGGTTGCCGGGGGTCGTGGCGGCCCCCACCAGCGACACCGCGGCGAGGAGCACGACCACGCTCAGGATCGCCCCCGCGGCGAGGACCACACGCCGCCGAGCCCGCCCCCGGCGCCGGTGGGCCGCCGGCCGGCGCCGGCCACCCGGCCCGACGCGAGGGTCCGGAGACGGGTACCCGCCAGCGCCGCGAGGATCCGTGGGTGGGGGCCCGACCGCTCGGCGGCGGGGCGGGGTTCCGAGAGCCATCGACCTACAGTCTCCCCTCGACGGGGTGTCCTAATGGGCATACGAAGCCTAAGAGGAGGCAAAACCCTGCTGTTGTCGTGGGT